>JAQCEJ010000058.1 GCA_027618475.1 Planctomycetota bacterium
TTGGGGGTTGGGGGTTAGGGGTTGGGGGAGTGGGGATGAGAGTCGGTTAATCGTTCCGGCTGCCGCCGGTGAAACGCATGACGTAATACAGCAGCGTCAGTAATGCTTGCAGCGTGGCGGCGACGTACGTCCAGCCGGCGGCGTTGAGGACGTTGCGAACGGCGACCGCTCCTTGCTGATCGACGATGCCGTATTCGCTGAGGGCGGCTTTGGCCCGGTTACTGGCGTCGAATTCCACCGGTAGATTGATCATCTGAAAGACGACCAGTCCCCCGTAAGCAATCAGCCCCAGATAGATCAGATTCGGATTTCTCAAAAACATTCCGAGGATCAATAAGACGATAAACGCCGTCGGCCCGAACTGTGCCGCAGGGACGGCAAAGTTTCTCAGCGCCAGCGGCGCGTAATGTTGGGCATGTTGCAAGGCGTGCCCCGCTTCGTGGGCGGCGATGCCAACCGCCGTCGCGCTGCGGCTGTGAAAGACATCGCGACTGAGACGCAGCACACGATGCCTGGGGTCGTAATGGTCCGAGAGCATGCCGTGCGTCTCTTCGATGCCGACGTCGTGGCAGCCGGCCTGATCGAGCATATGCCGGGCAGCGGAAGCACCGCTGAGCGGAGTCGCGATTTTCATCCCGGCGGCGTAGGCTGATTTCACCCGAAACTGAGCCCAGAGCATCAGCACAATGGCGGGTGACAGAAAGATAAAATACATGGGATCGAACCACATCATCATCGTCGTTTGTACCTCTCAAAAAAGTGAGGAAATTGAACCACCGTCGTCATTTGTGTCCTATCACAGATATTATTGCAGGCGTTTCGAAAGAGTACAGCCCGAATGGGTGACATTCGCGTCGGCGGAAACCATAATATCCTGTTCAATGTCTATAACGTCGAACTTCAACCGGTCGTTGGATCAGGAAACGAATTCTTCGTGACGGCGGTTCACCAGAAACCGCGAGAAACGACCGCAACTTCTTCGAGTATTTCAGGTAAAGGATCGATCATGCGACTGTGCCGGTACGAACACCAGGGGGCCGTTCAAATAGGGTTTTATGACGAAGAGTTCGTCGTTTCGCTGTCGACTCTCGCGAGCCAGACCGGTTCAACGGTCAATGTCGCCGATTCTCTTCTGCCGTTTCTTTCGCAGGGCAATGCACGGGGGGACGTCAGGGAACTCGAAAAGGGGTGGGGAAAACTCTCCGCGTCCGAACAGAATTCGCTGAAAATATCGGTCGATCAGGTGAAGCTGCTTGTCCCGGTTCCTAGTCCTACCAAGTTATTGCTGCTCGCGGGGAATTACGCCGCCCACATCAACGAAGGGGGAGGGCACGCCGAGGAGCGGGCGAATACCTTCCCATATGTCTTCATGAAGCCGCCGCTCACCACGTTGACGCATCCGGGCGATGCGGTGAAGATTCCGGCCGTCTCGCCGAACTTTATCGACTGGGAACTCGAACTCGGCATCATCATCGGCAAACGGTGCCATTCGGTCGCCGAGAAAGATGCCTTGAATTACGTCGCCGGTTACACCGTGGTGAACGATATTTCGGACCGCAAGTTCAAACCGAATCCGGGTCGCGTGAAGCGTGAGAAAGACGGCTTCTTCGATTGGCTGCACGGCAAATGGCACGACACATTTTGCCCGATGGGGCCTTGCGTGTTGCCCGCCGATGAAATCGCCGATCCGCAGACGCTGAAGATGACCTTGAAAGTCAACGGCGAAACCGAGCAGGATGCCTCAACCGCGCTGATGATTTTCCCGGTCGCCGCGATTGTGGAATTCATATCGAGTTACGTAACGCTCGAACCGGGAGACATCATTTCAACCGGAACGCCCGCCGGCGTCGGCAATGCCAAAGGAAAATACCTCAAAGCGGGCGACCAGATGGAAGCCTACATCGAGAAGATCGGCACGCTGAAAAATCCGGTGGAATAAACGGAATCATTTCGTACGAATCGTAAAATGCCCGGTGAGAAAATCGGGAGGGAATAGCCGCGAAAAGACGCAAAAATCGCAAAAAAGACAAAGCAGATGAGAAGACACCATTCCCGATTTTTTTTGCGTCTTTTGCGTTGTTTCGCGGCGATTACTGCTTTCATTTTTTCCCATTCATCTGCCGATGGTTTCAGGAATTTTTGATTCGAAAAAAGTATCGGAATTCACATGTCAGCGACCGGCGAATGGTTTGATCGCCGAATTCTTGTCACGGGGGGGACGAGCGGAATCGGCCTCGCCGTGGCGCGGGCGTTTTCTGCCGCGGGTGGCAACGTACATGTCACCGGATTGACCGACGATGAAGTCGAACGCTGTCGCAGAGAATATCCAGAGTTTCAGGTGTCGACACTCGATGTCAGCCGCGACGACGATGTCGCGAAACGGGTCGGGGCGATGCCTTCACTCGACGTTCTGGTGAATTGTGCCGGCATGATTTTACGTGACGGCCAGGAATTCGATCCCGAGAAATTTCAGCGGGTGGTCGACGTCAATCTCACCGGCACGATGAGAGTCAGCACCGCCTGTCGACCGTTGCTCGCCGCGTCGCACGGTTCGATTGTGAATATCGCCTCGATGCTCAGCTTTTTCGGCAGCGGATTCGCACCGGCGTACAGTTCGAGCAAAGGAGGCATCTCGCAACTGACGAAATCGCTGGCGATCGCCTGGGCGAAGGATGGCATTCGCGTAAACGCCGTCGCGCCTGGATGGATCGAGACCCCGCTGACACAGCCTCTGACCGACGATGCCGCCAAACGTCAGGCGATTATCGACCGAACTCCACTGGCCCGGTGGGGACATCCCGACGACGTCAGCGGCGCGGTATTGTTTCTCTGCTCACCGTACGCGGCGTTTATTACCGGGGTCGTGTTACCGGTCGACGGCGGGTATTCTGTGATGTAGCGAATCGAACCACGATGTTGAAGGCCGACTTGCAGGAAGGATCATCATGACCAGCCATCTCACACCGCCGCCGCATCGCACCGGGGATCTGGTAATTTCCGCCATGCCCGAAGACGAGCGATTGTGGGTTCCCCAGGCGGAGAACATCTGGTTCCGGCCTCTGATGTTCAATACGGTTCAAGGAGAGTGGGTCAACCTGCTGCGCGTGCGAAAGTCGGGCGTGCTGAGCCGGCATCGGCACCCGGCTCCGGTGCATGGTTATGTCATCAAAGGTTCGTGGCGATATCTCGAACATGACTGGATCGCGCGGCAGGGAATGTACGTTTTCGAACCGCCGGGCGAAGTGCATACGCTCGTCTGCGATCAAGGGGACGAGGAAATGATCACGCTGTTTCACGTCTGTGGCGCGCTGATCTACTGCGACGAGAACGGAGCCGCACATGGTTTTGACGACGTCCATACGAAGATCGACATGTGCCGAAAACACTTCGAGGGAGCAGGATTGGGTTCGGACTATGTGAAGAATTTCATCCGATGAATGAAACCCGCCCCCGCTTGAAACGAACAGACCGGACAACCAATGGTCGTCCGGTCTATCCTGAGTTGTAGCAATAGGTCGCGAGGCGGAGGCAGACTACTTTTTGGTAGTCGTGCGGGCCTTCTTTGTCGCTGTCGTCTTTTTGGCAGCGCCGGTGCGTGCCTTCGGCGACTTGGTCGCCGTGCGACCTTTGGTCGTCTTGGTGGTGGTTTTCTTGGCGGTGGTGGTCTTTTTGCCGGTGGTCTTTGTCGCCATATCCGTTGGCTCCTGTGACTGTGTGAGTACCATTTGTCTGTAAGGCAAACACCGCTCCGGTACCCAAATCAGCGATGATGCAGTTCGACGTCACAAACGGAGCACAACTCCGTGTTGCTTGTACATTTTCCCGTCGACGGTGTGAGTTCCTTCTCACAGTGAAGACGAGGATCGGTGGTGACATCAATCGAATGCCGACTTGCAAACACTTCCGTCACGACCGATGCGCGAATTTATAGTGAGTTTCGAAAAGGCCGTCAAGCGGAAATCCAAGTGTGATAAGTTTTTGGTGAGACCACCGACGTCGCAAGTCAAAAATCGGCTGCATCACAAATCGACGTAAAGTCGAATCTTGGTCTGCAACGGTGTGCTGACTTTGGCGATCGAAACGGTTATAACCCGTCGACGGTGCCGATCACTCGTTTGTGAGTTTCTTCCGGGTCGATTCGAGCGAGGGTTCTTTCAGAAAAACGTCGAATCAACCTGATAGCATGTTTCATTCAACTCAGAACGCGATATAATCCAAGAATGGGCTGCAAATCATCTCTCATGGGAGTGCGAGCGCATGCCATTGTGCCTTGAATCGGTAAAAAGCAGGCAAATTATCCCGCTGGACAAAGCCGTCCTGCTCTTCGGTCGCCATCCCGATTGCGACGTCGTCCTCTCTCAAAGCGCCAAAATCTCTCGCAAACATTGCTGCATTATGAACGTTAATGCGTCGTGCGTCCTCCGCGATCTGGGGAGCACGAACGGCGTCCACCTGAACGGCCAACGGGTGAAGCGATTAGCCTTGCTCAAGAACGGCGATCAATTGGCCATCGGCGATATCCTGTTCAAAATCAACACGTACACCAAGCCTCAGGGAGGGAACGGCACCCCTGCCCACGGGTTATCGAAGAAACCGGTGCCCGACAATTCCGAGCAACCCGAGGTGCCGATCGTCGGCGGGAAGGGAGCGGTCGCAGAAGAAAAAATTTCGGACGAGCCGCAGGTCACTCGCCGCTTTCCGCTCGATATCAGTCAGGAACTCCCGATTGCGATACCCGAAGAGGATGCCGAGTTCGGCGTCGCCCGTTCGGATCCCGCGTTTCGTGCCGTGGCCGATCATGGCATGCCGCTTCTCGATGAAGACGACGACGGCATCGTCGCTGCCTCGGACGACAGTCAGGTCGATGTGATTCTGCTCGAACCGTTGGATGACGACGACGATGAGTAAACCGTACCGTCCGTCGTGATGCCCCCCTTCCCGATCGACGAAATAACGTTCTCACCAAACTCACCCGTAAGTGCTGCCACTCGTGATAGCCGATGACGTCGATGAATCACTGCTTGCATGAATGAATATTGATCGATAGAATGGTTTTCCTGTGATTAAGGAGCAAAGCCGTCGATGTTGCGAATTCTGAGTTCCCCCAAAACCCTGTGTAACGGACTCACCCGCCGCGATTTACTCGAAGCGGGTGGAACGGGCATGATGGGTCTCGGACTCGCCGACCTGCTTGCCGCTCCCTCGGCGAATGCCGGATCACTTTCCAGTGGGGGACTGGCGGAAGCTTTCGGCCGCGCCAAGAATTGCATCGTTCTGTTTCTGTACGGCTCACCCAGCCAGTTGGAAACGTTCGACATGAAGCCCGAGGCACCGGCGGAAATTCGGGGGACGATGAAACCGATTCCGTCATCGCTTCCCGGACTCGACGTCTGCGAATTGCTGCCGGAAACGGCGAAAATCATGCACAAAACGACGGTCGTCCGCTCGTTGACGCACCCGTACCCGATTCACGGTGTCGCCTTTGCCATGACCGGCATTCCTGCGATCGACGTCGGGATGGAACTTCGTCCCGACGATCCGAAACATCATCCGTATTTTGGTTCGGTGGTTGAATTCGTCGATCGTCAGCGGCGAGGCTCGATGGGAGACTTTCCGCAGAATGTAGCGTTGCCCTTTCCGTTCAGTTCTCAACGCGTCGGAGAAGTACCTCGGGCCGGCCCTTACGCCGCCTATCTTGGCAAACCCTATAATCCACTCTGGACCGAATTCGTCGGTGAATCGTCGCGCACGGTTTACAAAACACTCGGCGAAAAGAAGCTCGATTGTCACGACCCGTATGTCGGTTGTGTTCCCGAGAGTTTTTTTCGCATGTCGTCGACCGATATTCTTCCCGAGATGTCGCTCGATCGACTGAATCGACGGCGTTCGCTGCTCGAACAGTTCGACATTTCGCGTCACGATCTGGAATCGACCGTGCCGGGTAAGACGTTGTCGTCGGTCCAGCAAATGGCCTTCTCGTTATTGACGTCGTCGAAAGTTGCCGAAGCACTCGACGTGCGGCGTGAATCGCCCGAAACGCGCGACCTGTACGGGATGACGCTGTTTGGACAATCGTGTCTCGCCGCCCGCAGAATGATCGAAGCGGGAACGCGGCTGGTCAACGTCTTTTGGGACGAATACGGGTTGGCCGGCGATGCGTGGGATACGCACTGGAACCATTTCGAACGGATGAACGACCAGCTGATGCCTCCGTTCGATAAGGCGTTTTCGGGTCTGATCACCGATCTCGATCAACGGGGCATGCTCGACGATACGCTGGTGATGGTGATGAGCGAACATGGCCGCACGCCGAAGATCAACGGCGCCCAGGGGGGAGGCCGCGATCACTGGTCGCAGGCTTATTCAGCGATCTTCGCCGGGGGGGGAATTGCCCGCGGGAATGTCGTCGGTTCGACCGATGCCTCGGCAGGTGAGGTCACGAACCGCCCCGTCTCGCCGAAGGATATTCACGCGACGATGTACCACCTGCTGGGGATCGACCCGCATATGTTCCTGCCCGACCGGGCAACCGGACGCCCCATGCCTCTGCTCGCCGAAGACACCTCGGTGATTCCCGAGATGCTGGCGTAAAGAAATGACGAATGTCGAAATCCGAATGTCGAATCAATGACGAAGTCCCAATGCTCAAATGACGAAGCGGTCTTTCATCCCTTCGTTATTCGGATTTGATTCGACATTCGTCATGAAAGCTCAGTCCTGCGTTGCCGGTGCCGGTTTCGGACCTTTGCCGATGGGCCAGAGTTCCCATTTACGCACGAACATTTCGGCCCCTTCGGTTTGCACGATGATTTTTCCCGCCGTCGGGGTCAACGCGGTCGCTTCGTTCACCTGAGTACCGTTGACAAAAATCTTAATCGTGTCTTTCTCGCAAATGACGTCCATGCGGGTCCATTCGCCAAACGGGCTCTCGACGTCTTCCTTGCCGCGGAATCCGAGAACGTCCTTCCAATCGGGGTCGCGGCCGTACCAGTTGATGCGTCCTCCTTCGATCGTCTTCTTCTCCCCCCCTTTTTTCCAGACCATTTCGCCATCGCGATCCAAAGCGATTTCCGCCGTCAACTGGCACGGCATCGGAGTGCCGTCAGGATACTTACCGCGGACGGCAAGGATATCGCCGACTCCCCCTTCGATGATCTGGGCTTCGATCGAATTCATCCAGGTTCCGCTGTAAGAACCATCTTCACCCGTGCAATGCACGAGGACGCCGGAGTCGCGGGTGTTTTCTTTTCGCGGTTCCCAGGTCGTTTCACCCCATTTGAACTCGATGACGAGATGATAGTGCGTGTATTCGTTTTTGGTCGTGACGCCGCCGAACCCGTCGCCGGAAATGTGCAACAGTCCGTCATGCACCGTAAAGACATTGCGCGGATCTTCATATTTCGTGTCGCGAATCCATGTGTATAAGCCGTCAAGCGACTGGCCGTCGAAAACCTTGATGACTTCCTTTTTCGGGCTGATCGCCTTCGAGTCGTCGTCTTTGGCATTCGCCGAGAAGGTCTGAACGGAGAGACCGAGTCCGGCGACCACGGCCAGTATCAGAGAACAGCATTTCGTCGTTCGAGAAAAAAACATCAAGTGGCTCCTCACGTTCGGTTATTTTTTGTCGCTGGAAACGTACACAACGGATATCGCGATCCTCCGATGGATCGTCGGGAAGGCGTACAGGACGCGATCGCATCGGGCTTCGAGTCTCTCCCATCCGTTTCATAACCCTCTGGACGGTGGAGTTCTCGCTGTCATTTGAACGATCATTCCCTCGCCATCCGGTTATGAAACCAGTTCTCTCGTCAATCGGGCCCATAAAACCCGCTCGAGGAATTCAGTATGGGCAAAATTCTCGGCGACGTCAAATCAGTCGAAAAAGTTGCGAGAGGGCTCCGACGGGCATCAATGATCGGCGACAACGTCTCGTCAGCGCACGATCAGACAATTCGGCCGCTTCTTCTTGAATTCCTCGAAACCGGCATCGGAAATCGCCGTATCGTAGATAAAGACCTTCTTCAGCGCCGGCAGTTCGGCCAACTTGCGCAAGGCTTCGTCGGTAATTGGCGTGTACGACAATTCGATTTCCTGAAGATTCTTGAAATCCTTGATAAAATCGAGACCGACGTCGGTGACGTAGGTGCTGTGCAGCCCCAGGTAAGTCACCGTCGTCAAACCCTCCAGCGATTTGAGATGATTATCGGTGACTTCCGTCTGATTGAGATCGACCGAACCGATAATGAAACTCTCCTCCGGAAGTTCATCCATCGAAGTCAGTTTCAAATCGCTATCCAGAAGTTTGACCGTGCCGCCGACTCCAAAAATGAGTTCGGCCGCCTCTTTCTGTCGGGCGGCATCGATGCGGGCTCCGCATCCCGATGCAGCGAATGACAGTATCAGGCCTGTTGAGACAACATAGAATGGAATGCGCCCCTGCATCGTACTTCCCTTCGGAATGGCTGGTCTACAAAACCGGTTGAAGCAAGACGTGTGCGGAATATTCGAAATTGCGTTGTGCAACGTTTCACTTGCGAATTGAATCGCGATTATAGACGATCGGTCGTCGAAACTCCATCTTACGCCACGGTCTGCAGAGAAGAAGGGTGCATCCGTTAAAGGGTGCAGTTCTAACGGCCCGTAGGGCCAGCCGTTTCTATAGCCAGGTCCGCAAGGGCCTGGTCAATGCCGTGTGAAGCAATGTATTGAAGGCCCAACGGGCCGGTAGTTCGTCAATATTTTTACAAGCAAAGGGAATGGCCAGCCCTTTGGGCCGGAAAACAGAGGCCTACCATGTAACCGATGCCCCCAGAAAAGAAGAGCCCGTCTGTGCCAATATTCGTATTTCAACACGCCGGCGAAAAAATTGTTCCTGTTGGCGATTCGAACTCCGATTGATTCTCTTATGACGACGTCTCCACAACCGATTGACCATCCCGCATGCTCCGGCGACGATGAATTGCTGGCAGCCTGTGCCGTCGAGCGAATTCGCCGGTCCGGTCCGGGGGGACAACATCGCAACAAGGTCGAAACGGGGATTCGGCTGCGACATCATCCGACCGGATTGACCTCCCAGGCGACCGAACGTCGGAGTCAGGCCGAAAATCTGAAGTCGGCTGTCGTTCGCCTGCGCTGGGAACTGGTTTTGTCGATTCGCCAGCCGGTTGATGATGGTACGGGTGTCAGTCCGCTGTGGAAATCGCGGTGCCGAAACGGTTCGGTGAAGGTGAACCCCCGGCATGACGATTATCCCCTGCTGATCGCCGAAGCGCTCGACGTACTGGCACATTACGGGTGGGATGCCAAGCGTGCGGCAGAGCAACTCGATTGCACGACGTCGCAGCTAGTTCGATTGTTGGGGGACGAACCGCGCGTGTTCGCTTACGTCAACGCCCAACGGAAATCGGCGGGGTTGCGTATATTGCACTGAGGCTCCACATTCGCGCCAACTTTGTTAGACTATCGATCGAACGGCGGCGGACGGAGTTGCGTCACAAAGCCATCGAAAGCGGAACCCCTTTCCCATCGGAACCGTTTCTCCACCAGTCAGAAAAATCATCATGTCGAATCGTGAGACGTTGGATACTCCCGCGCGCATGATTTCGCTCGGCGGATTCCTGTCGGTTCTGATCGGCATCGGCTGCCTGATTGCCGATGCCAGGCTGAGCGTCTTGCTCGAAGAATATCTACGCGGCTCTCACTTCGCGCTGTTTGTGGCAGGGATGCTGCTGATTCTGCACGGCGGCCAACTGATGTGGAGGGCATTTTTCTTCGCGGCCCGGCCGAATCGAAGCGCGCCGGCCACTCAGCATCGCATTTCTTTACCGCGTGAAGGAATGATCTACCTGATGATTATGGTCGTCCTGTTTACGGGAGCGATGCTGGGACGGTCGAACCTGCTGCTGCTGGTGTTCGCGATGATGGTCGGGCCGTTTGTCCTCAACGGCTGGCTCACTTTTTCGATGTTGACGAATAATCGCGTATTTCGCCGGCTTCCTCGTCGCGCACTTGCCGGTGAGGTGACGTCGGTGGAAATCGATCTGACGAACCAGAAGAGGTATCTGGCCTCGTGGCTGATGGCCGTACAAGACCACATCGAAAATGGAAACGAATGCCTCGACGCAACCGTGATGTTTACCCGCGTGCCGCCGAAAGATTCGCGCACGAGTTATTACCGTATGAGACTGATGCAGCGCGGCCGGTATGTCTTCGGTCCGCTCGATCTGTCGACACGATTTCCTCTGGGAATGGTCGAACGGGGACTGATCATACGCCACGACGATGAATTGCTGGTTCATCCCCGCATCGGCCGTTTGACGCCTCAATGGAAGCGGGAACACCTGGCCGCATCCGAGATCATCACCCGTCAACAAATGCGTCGCGGCATCTTCGAAGATGAAATCAGCCGCATTCGCGAATTTCGGAACGGCGACAACCCGCGGGCGATTCACTGGCGAAGTTCGGCGCGTAAAAATGAACTGATGGTTCGCGAGTATCAGCAAAGCCGAAATTACGATCTGGCGGTCTACCTCGATCTCTGGCAACCCGGTTCGCCGTCCGACGCAGACCGCGAGCGGGTCGAACTCGCCGTGAGTTTTTGTGCTACGGTGTGCGTGGAGTTCATGAAACAAAGTCGATCCGCCAGTCTGCGGCTGATGGCTGCCGGAGAAAAACCGGCAGACTGGTCGGGAGAGGCCTCGTCGGCGTTGGTCGAACCGGTGCTCGATATTCTGGCGCTGATTCAACCTTCGAATACACCCGCCATCGAACCGATGCTGCAGGATGGACATGGCCAACTGCACGATCGCACGCGATGCCTGTGGATTACGACCCGCCCTCCCAGCAAGCCCTTGCCCAAAGCGGCCCGACGCGAATTGCACGATTTCGGACTGTCAGATGAGCGGCTCGGCTATTTCGACGTCATTGAGGCCGATCCCGAATCGCTCGTTCATTTCTTTATCTGGGATACATAACCCGATGAACTATTTCTACGATTGATCGGCCGATGCCGCTTGTGTGAAAGGTCGTTGTCTTGAAGCTTTCGCAAGTCTTTCAATACAGCATTTATTTTCTGGTGTTATTGTCGAGTCTGATTTACGGACTCGCCGAAGAGGCGTTTCTTCCGCCGGGACTGACCGTTCCCATTGCGTTGTTCTGCCTGTACGTGATCGACATCCGGAGAAAATTGCGGATCCCTCAATGGCTGGCCGACAGTCTGGGGATCGTCGCCTTCTTTTTTGCGGGACTGGAGTTCTTCAGCGATCGCCCCGCTGCGAAACTTCTGGCGGGATCTCACCTCTTGATCTATCTCACCTGGGTCGTGCTCATTCAGGTCAAGTCGGTCGCACAATATTGGCGATTGATCGCCTTGGCAACGTTGCAGGTCGCGGTCGCCGCCGTTCTCACCAGCGCACCGCAGTTCGGGCTGCTGCTCGTGCTGTATGTGTTTTTCTCGTTATGGACGCTTTCGGTCTATTCGATGTATCGGGCCGAATTGCGCTTCACTCAGGCCGACCATTCGGCCTCGAATCAGAATGCCATCTTCAGCCCCGTACTGTCGACGACCAGCAGGGGGGCTCGTTCCCCCGACGGTTCCGGCGCGGTCACTCGGTCGCGCCATGCCTCGCGCGCCGTCTCGGGCATTTTTGCCCCAAGCGCCGCGCGGGGAACCATTCAACACGACCCCGACCAGCGATGGATCAACTCTCGGTTCGTCCTCGGCACGTTTGCCACGGCCAACGTTTCGATCGTCATCGGCACGATTTTCTTTATGCTGATTCCACGGCTGTGGTTCGGCCGTTTTTCGGTTTTGGGAGACACGACACTCGACGGACGAAATCCAACGACCGGTTATCGACCGGACGTCGAACTGAAATCATCGGGCGAGATCCAGGAAAACAAGCAGCCCGCCCTTCGCGTCCGCCTGATGCGCGTCGACAATCATACGCCCGTCGAGGTCGAAGAATTTACCGAGCGGCTTGGTTATTCCGAACCGATGTTTCGTGGATCGGTCTTGATCGACTACGAAGATTCGCGGTGGACGACACGTGTCGGAGCCCGCTTCAGCCGCAGCATTGAAAGCTCTTCGGCACCGCTTCAAATTGTTCAAGACTACCAACTCGAACCGATCGGAACGTCGGTTCTGTTTAACATTCCTCCGATCGTTTCGGGAACGCTCGAACCGGGGAGTGGTCGAATTGGTAAGCACCGGCGGACGGGAGTCCTCAGCATAATGGACGGGCAACCGCCCAACGACGTACTGCGGTACACGTTGTTTTCCTCCTGGCCGGACGAACCCGTTCGCGGACGTCCCGCCGAAGTGGTTACCGATGAATTCGCCGAGTTCTTTTTGAGCCAATTCAACACGCGATCGGTACGCGATACGCGGGCGATGTATCTGCAGTTTCCGGGTACGCTGAATCGGCTGTCGGAACTGGCGCACCGCATTGCCTATCGAGGGAGTTCCATCGACGACGTGCCGCCGCGCGTGCGTGCCGATCGCATCGAACAATTTTTGCGTAACTCGGGCGAATATACGTATTCGCTCAAATCGGAGACCGTCAACGACAAACTCGACCCCGTCGAAGATTTTCTGTTCGAGCGTAAGCAGGGGGATTGTAAATATTTTGCTTCGTCGCTGGCGTTAATGCTCCGCACGGTCGGAGTTCCCACCCGCATTATCAATGGTTTTAAGGGGGGAGAGACCAGCAACGTCCCCGGAGAACTCCTGGTGCAGCAACGTCACGCCCACACCTGGGTCGAAGCGCTGATCGCCGACGATGCGACAGAATCGTCTCCGCCACGTCTCTCCTGGGTTGTCTACGATCCCACCCCTGCCGCACGCGACGAAGGACTCATCGACGTCGAAGCGGGAACCAGCCTCTGGGAAACGATGACCAAGGCGTCACAAGAACTCTGGTCGAATTATATCGTGCAAATGTCGCTGAACCGCCAGACTCAAGATATCTATGCCCCGATTCAAAACTCCGCCCGCGAATGGTGGACAGGCTCAGGGGGAGCGCGAGGCGTTCTGGCGCAGACCGCCGCCGGACTGTTGAACTTCCTCAAACACCCCGATCAGTGGGTCAGTTGGAAAGGAGGACTCATCACCTTCTCGCTGATGGCAGGTCTCGCGGGCTCGTTATGGATCAGCCGGCGAATATGGAACCTCATGAAGCGATGGAAGCGTCGTTCGGACAACCGCCGGAATGCACAGACGATTCGCATCGAATTCTACGAAAGATTTCTTGCCCTGCTGTCGCGTTACGGCTGGAAACGAAACCCCTCGCAAACGCAACGTGAGTTCGCGGAAGAATTCATCGGTGAATTTCACCGTCGGTTTCCCGAGAAGTCGCTCGGCGATCTGCCGCGGTCGATCACGACGAATTTTTATCAATGCCGGTTCGGACTGCAGCCATTATCCGACGACGAAATTCAAACGATGCAACAAAACCTGACCCGGCTGGAAGCCGTGCTGACCCAGCCGGCGAATGGCAACGGGCAACGCTGAGGGACAAGGATTTCAGTTCCGCAGTCGCGGGTCGGCGGCATCGCGTAACGCTTCTCCGACGAGGTTGTACGCCGTAATCGTCACAAAGATCGCCGTACCGGGAAAGTAGATTAACCACGGCGCCCTGAAAATCGCTTCGCGTCCTGACGACAGAATCCCTCCCCACGACGGCGTCGGCACTGTAATGCCGAATCCCAGAAACGACAGGCCGCTCTCGGTCAAGATCGCCCCCGCGATGCCGAACGTGGCCGAGACCATCACCGGTGCCATCGCATTGGGGAGCACATGTTTGAAGATGATTCGCCACGGGGAATACCCGAGCGCGCGACCGGCGAGCACGAACTCCTGTTCGGCCAGCCGCAGAAATTCTGCACGCACCAGCCGGGCAATGCCGGTCCACCCGGTCACGCCGATCACGATCATGATGTTGAAAATGCTCGGTCCGAGGAAGGCGACGATCGTCAGAATTAAAAAGAAGCTCGGAAAACAGATCACGACTTCAATGATCCGCGAGATGACCATGTCCGATGCACCGCGAAAATATCCTGCGACCGCCCCGACGATGATGCCGATGGTCACGTAAATTCCCACAGCGACAATACCGACCGTCAGGCTGACGCGCCCTCCCCAGATCATCCGTGTGAGAATATCGCGACCGATGTCGTCGGTGCCGAGCCAGTTGGGGCTGTCCCATCGCCCCATCTCTTCGTTTTTCGTCGGCCCTTGCTTCGCAGGCGACGGGGAGTCCGTCGATTCCTCCTCGGTTGCTTCTTTCTGGCCCAGCAACAGAGGACGCGCAAACTTGCGGCTCAGATGGTCTTCATCGAGTCCGTAGTGAATCGGCGGCCAGACGACGCCTTCGAACACAACCAGCGCATTCGTCGCCAGATCGGTTTGATTGGACAGTACGGCCTCTTTGTAATTCGTGCGGTCGAGCCGTTGAGGAACCACAAGCGACCAGATGACGCTGGCGAACACGGGAAGCCCCACGATCATCAAGGCGCGCAGCGCGGCCGGCGTCGGCCGTTTGTCTCCTTTGAACAACACCAGATTGAACAGCTTCGCCCAGACCGGCCAAAGCCAGATGCTGAGATTCCACAAGAGAAAGCTGACTTCGATCGCCGACAACGATCGAAACACCGGCCAGAATTGTCGGTACTGAAACGAAACCTTGCGAGCGTCGAATGTTTGCCGCAGATCGGTTCGCTGTTGTTTCAGAACGGCTAGATCGACCCCTTCCGGATCGTCGACCCCGACCGCTTCATAAAACTGCCGGCGGAATTGTTCCAGTTGTTCGAATTCCTGATCGGCGAGTTGTGCCCCCATCAAATCGAGTTGCAGCGACATCACTTCGACCTGCGTCCGTCGCCAGTCGAACCACGGCTCGTCCGAGGTTTTCCACTTCTGCTCGATAAACTGATTGAGCATGATGCGGGCCGTCCGCGACGATTCCTGGTACTCCTGCCGATTGAAGCCGATAAACATCAACGGCCGGTCGTTCGCGATGAACGGCGCCCAGATGCTGACACTGATCAACACCCAGATCGCCGCCGCCGAAAACACTGCCAGTTTCCGTTTGCGAAACTGACGCCAGATGATTCCCCACTGGCTTTCGCCGCGCGGAATCTTCAGCGGCAAAACCGAAATCGCCGCCCCTTCCGACTCGGTGCCGATGTTCTGGCCGATTATTTGCGACGTGTCCAGCGTCGCCGCCGGTTCGACAGGCTCGGAGAATTGATCATTCGGCGGCTGGTTCACTCAAAACTCCCGCAGAAACAGAGGAACGGTGCCGACGCGCGACGACGGCCGAAAATCTCGAATCAAATTCCCGTTGGTAACGAGACAACATGGCATCCTCAACTGCGGTTATCGTAAGAAACCTGCGGATTGACGATCACGTACAAAATGTCGGAGATCAAGATGCCGAACAACGTCAACACCGCCGACATCAGCAGTGTCGTCATCACGACATCGTATTCTCTCCGCAACACTCCCTCGAAGGCCATGCGGCCCATTCCCGGGATATTGAAAATCGTTTCGATGATCACGCTTCCGCTGACGAGAAACGGCAGCAGCGAAGCGAACAGTGTAATGATCGGAAACAGACTGTTTCGCAGCGCGTGTACGAGGATCACACGCATTGTGCCGGCTCCCTTTGCCTCGGCGGTACGGATGTAATCCTGCCGAATTACTTCCAGCATCCCGACCCGCATTTGCCGGCTGATGTAAGCCAACCCTCCGTACGTCATGCAGAAGATCGGCAACACGATATGATGCACGTAATCTTTCACCCACGGCCAGAGCGACAATTGGTCGGCCCCCGAGCCGTGAAGCCCCATGATCGGAAACCAGATCGTCTGCGTCCGATCGCCAAACCAGATGCGCAGCATCTCGGCCGCCCAGAACGACGGCAGCGAATACAAGACGAACAGGCAGATCGTCACCCCGCGATCGGTGGGAGAATGCGCCGCCGCCGCGCTGAAAATTCCCAGCGGAACGGCGATGGCGTAAATCAATACAAAGACGATGACGTTCAGAACGATCGTCACCTGCAGCGCGTCGATCAGGTCGGGCCAGATCGGTTTTTCCTGCTGGAAGTAAATCATGTCGAACGTCGCGAGACGTTTCAGGAAATAGCCGAATTGCACATAGAGCGGCTTATCGAGGTGAAATTTTTTGCGAAATCTCGCTTCGGCCTGTTCGGTGCCCCGTTCGGCGTTCAGACCCGACGAGGCCTGTCCCACGCCGCCGAATTTTTGCGACGCGGGATCGCCGGGCGCCATTTTCACGACGAGAAAAGAGATGATCAGAATTCCGATCATCGTCGGGATCATGAACAGCAATCGCTTGACGATATATTGCCACACGAGTTTTCACCTGAATTTGTTCCTCTCGCATGAAGAGAGGGTTATTCGCTCTTAATAATGACCCATGTCGAAGCCCGAATGTCGAATCAAATCCGAATGACCAAATGCCGAATGAATTCCCATAAACCATCTGCACGAAGTCGTTTTGTCATTCGGGCTTCGTCCTTGATTCGTCATTAGGATTTCGACATTCGTCATTCACATTTCAACTATTTATGGATCTGCTGATCCTTCGGGACGTACCATTCGGTGAGGTCGAAACCGGGTCGCAGGCGATACCATTTCACCCCTTGAAACCGGTGATGATAGGCACCGAAGTCTTTCGACGTATACAGGAACATATAAGGCTGTTCCCGATCGAGAATATGATGTATCGCGTGGTGCAGCTTCATTCGTTTCGGTTCATCGAGCGTCAAACGTAACGTTTCGATGAGATCGTCGACCTGGGCATCTTTGAACGACACGTGATTGCTTCCCCGCTTGTCTTTTCCCGCACCGGAACCGTGCCAGATCTGGAAGGGATCCCCCTCCAGACTCGTTGCCCATCCCAGATTGATCGCGTCGTAGTCTTTCGCTTTCACCTTATCGATAAACGAAGCCCATTCGTAAAGGCGAATATTCATGACGATGCCGACATCTTTATAACTCTTCTGGATAATAGCCGCCCGTGCTTCAGCAGACGGGCTTCCCGGTGGAAACAGCAATTCGAACTCGAACTTCTTGCCCTCTTTGTCCAGAATTCCATCGTTATCGGTATCGGCCCAGCCGGCATCGGCGAGCAGTTCCTTGGCGATTTCCACATCGTAGGCCAACGGTTTCACATTGTGATCGTACGCGGGACCGAAGTAATACTGGCTCCCTGAAACAACCACACCGGCGTTATGCAACTTCTCTCGCAGAAAAGTCTCTTTATCGAACAACATGCTGAGGGCAATGCGAACGCGGCGATCCTTGAATAAAGGCCGCAATTGGTTCCAGCCGTAATAACTGTATCCGGGGCTGTACCAGTTCGCCTTGACGTATTTGCTCGTGAACCATTCCGGATTGTCGGCGAGATCTTCGTAATACTGTTCGGGAGACATATTCCACAAGAAATCAATCTCACCGGCTTTCAACGCTTGAAACGCCGTCGTGCTGTCGGGAATGAATTTGAAGATCAGCCGGTCGAGATAACCCCGGCGTTCGGCGTTCCAGTAGTCGGGATTTCGTTTGAGCGTAATGCTGACCGACCGATCCCAATTGTCGACCGTGTAAGGGCCTGTTCCGATGGGAGCGTTGTTGTAGCGATCGTCGGTGTTGAAGAACTTTCCGAACGCCAGACCATGTACGCTCACTTTTTTCTGGGCGTTTTCTTCCTCTTCGGTCAAACGCTCCATCGTCAGCGTCTTGCCGTCGGCCTTGAAGTACGAAGAAAACACATGCCACGGCGGGCTATAAGCCGAAAGACCCGCCGTGAATTCGAACGCCATGAAATACTGTTGACGATATTTCATACGAATCGTGTGCTGATCGAGAGCCTGGCAGTCGATGATGTCTTGATAATAGGTGCGAATCGATTCGCCGTCGACGTTGGAGTTGTTGATGATCGAATAACCGAAGAGCATGTCGTCGGTACTGAAGGGGGTGCCATCCGACCATTTGACATCATCTCTAAGGAAGTACGTGTAAATCGTCTGACGTTGCACGTCGACCCATTCTCCCTTAGCGAGAGTCAGTGACTTGGATTCGGTCGACTTCAATTGTTCAGCCAACGGATTTCCCGGCGTTAACGGGGCAACGACGAGCGAACCGTCGGATGATTCCTTAGCCTCGCCGAAGATCTCGGCCCCGACATCCATTCGATACTTACCGGTCGCCAGACCGGCGACTTTCAGTTCCCCTTTGTCATTGCTCCAGAAGTGGTAACCGTTGCGCGGTGCTCCGGAGACATCGCCGAGGGGAAACAGACCGACCCAGACGCCGCCGACGTTCTTGCCATCTTTGTCGGTCGTCTGATACGAAAGAATCGGGTCGTCCTCCCCTTCTTTCGTTGCCGCCGTATATTCGATTTCGAGCTTTTCGACCGGCGGTTTGTCGCCCGATTTGATGCGACGCTCTTTACCCTCGTAGTTCGCCGAGAGTTTGACGGCATCTTCGGCGACCCATTTTTTGGCGAGATGCGGTTTCCATTCGAGCGTCTCGGGATCGCGGCGGACCAGCGCTTCGTGCACATATTCGCCGATGTAAGTCTGCACGGCTGACGTCTCGATCACGGGGTTCAGCGACTTCGGCTCGGCACTGAAGCGGATCGTTAACTGATCGCCGGTGGCCGGTTCACCGGGATGCGATTTGGCGTAGTCGTTACCGACATTTGCGGGAACTTCCCCCTTAATGGTGATCGACTCCGCCTTCACTTTGAGGCGAGGAATGACGATTCCATCGACGTCTTCCATAATCGGTACGAGCGGTCCCTCGGATTCATCTGCGACACCGTCTAACGAGAGGGACTTTGGATCGTCCACTTTAGCAACGGTGGTATCGGACTTGGTGTCTCCGGCAGCAGCCGGTCCTCCTCCCGAACGGGGGCTGGTTCCGGCCGATTCGTAGCAGCCCGCCAGACCCGCGATTGCCAGACAGACCGCAACGCTCGATACCATCCAACCGACACAACGCGGGTGATGCAGCGGCATGAGCAAAACTCCTTGATAGCTCACTGAGGTGGTCAATTGATATTCGTTACGGCTGGGCTTTCCTGAAGAACTCCCCCCTGCCGTTGCGCTGAATTCTTGCAGACGGGTGACAATCTATCAACCCCTGATAGATCGGGGCGAGTTGAGGGGGACGGCTGGGCGTGGGATTCCTTATTCGCTCCAAATCGATGCGTCGATCGATTACAATTTGATTTACATCAA
This sequence comes from Planctomycetota bacterium, assembly GCA_027618475.1. Taxonomy (GTDB): domain Bacteria; phylum Planctomycetota; class Planctomycetia; order Planctomycetales; family Planctomycetaceae; genus JAQCEJ01. The sequence continues at coordinate 19,269 of JAQCEJ010000058.1, forward strand.
TTCATGCACTTCGTCACGCAACACGTAACGGGAGTTCCATCATGGACAAGCAGTATCGTGTCGGAATTATCGGACGGACCGGAAAGGGGAACTACGGCCACGGCATCGATACCGTCTGGGCCGATGTCCCGGCGACCACCGTTGTTGCCGTCGCCGACGAAAACGACAACGGACGTGCTGAAGCTGCCAAGCGGACCGGGGCGGCGAATGCCTACGCCGACTATCGCGAAATGCTCGAGAAGGAAAAACTCGACATTGTCGGCGTCGGACCGCGCTGGCTGGATATGCATCACGAACTGGTTCTGGCGTGTGCCGAACATGGCTGCCACATGTATATGGAAAAGCCGTTCTGCCGCACGCTCACCGAAGCCGACGAAATGGTCCGTGCACTGGAAATGCGGCACCTGAAACTGGCGATCGCGCATCAGACGCGTTGGACGCCGTTGCTTCCTGTTGTCAAAGAACTGATCTCCGCCGGCGAAATCGGGCAACTGATCGAAATTCGCGGGCGAGGAAAGGAAGACGGGCGCGGCGGCGGCGAAGATTTATGGGTGCTCGGTTCGCACGTTCTCGATTTGATGCGGGCCTTTGGCGGCGACCCGCTCGAATGCAGCGCCACCGTCTGGAACAACGGACATCCCGCCACATCGGAAGATGTCGCCGAAGGAAATGAAGGAATCGGCCTGCTCACCGGCGATGCCATCAACGGACGTTATCAACTTCCGAATGGAGTCACCGGATACATCGCTTCGACGCGCGGCATGGCGGGGAGTCCGTCGCGATTCGGACTGCAGATTTTCGGCTCGAAGGGAATTATCGAATTCTTTACCGGTTATCTGACCCCCGCCTTCATCCTGCGTGATTCGTCGTGGTCGCCCGGACGTTCTGGGAAGGGGTGGGAGAGAATCTCCTCGCAGGGGATCGGCAAGCCCGAAACCGAATCGGGGGCCGGTCTCGGCGGCGGAAACATCGCTGCCGTCCACGATCTCATCGACTGCATCGAAAACGACGGTACGCCGAAGTGCAGCATGTACGATGCCCGAGCGACCGTGGAAATGATTGCCGCTGTCTTCGAGTCGCATCGACAGCAAAAACCAGTGGCGTTTCCGCTCGAGAATCGAGAGAATCCACTCGCGTCACTGGCGTGACATAAAAGACGAGTGGGAAAATGAAGCCAGTGTTTTCGGTTAGCCGCGACGCGAAGGGTTTCCGTAGCGGAGCGCTAGCCTTGTGCCAAATCACATTCGAGCCTCACAACAATATTGCTAGCGCTCCGCGTTGCGTCGCGGCTAACCAGAAGAACTCTCTCTACAAAATCACCAGACAAAGCTACAATTCTCCCACCAGCGTACAATAACCAACACCCCCCACGGAGGGCCTGCATGCCAGCGGATGCAATTCTTGAAATCGACGGCCTGAAAACCTACTTCCGCACCGAAGCCGGCGTCGTCAAAGCGGTCGACGGTATCTCTCTCAAGCTCAAACCGGGACAGACGCTCGGGCTCGTCGGCGAATCGGGATCGGGAAAGTCGGTAACGTCGTACACGATATTAAGGCTGCTCCCCGAACTGACAGCCCGCATCGAAGCCGGGCGGATTTCGTTTCTCGGCCGCGATCTCGTCCGCATACCGAAAAGCGAAATGTGCGATATCCGCGGGAAAGACATCAGCATGATCTTTCAAGAACCGGGGACGTCTCTCAACCCGGTGTATCGCGTCGGCTGGCAGGTGATGGAAGCGATTCTGCTGCATCAGAACGTCTCGAAAGAAGAAGCCCGCCAGCGCACGATTCAATTGTTCGACGAAGTCGGCATCCCCGAACCCGAACGCCGGATCGACAGTTTTCCGCATGAAATGTCCGGCGGTCAAAAACAGCGTGTGATGATCGCGATGGCATTGAGCTGCAATCCCCGGATCCTCATCGCCGATGAACCGACGACGGCGCTCGACGTCACGATTCAGGCGCAGATTCTCGATCTCATCCGCAAGCTGCGCGACGAGCGGGGCATGTCGGTGCTATTCATCACGCACGATCTGGGCGTGATCGCCGAACTCGCCGACGACGTCGCCGTGATGTTTCACGGCAAGATTGTGGAATACGGCGATGCGGTGTCGATCTTCAAGAATCCCAAGCACCCCTATACAAAGGGGCTGATCGCTTGCCGTCCCAAACTGGCGTCGTCGTTTCGCCGTTTGCCGACCGTTGCCGACTTTATGGACGTCAAAAAAGAGCCGAACGGCGAAGAACAAATCATCGAGAAATCGCTGAGCGATGCCGAAATGCAAACGCTGATCCGCCGCGGTCGCGGACGGTTGCTCTCGCCGATACCCGAGATCGAACAGCAAGGTTACGAGTGGAAGGCCGGCGATTACCCTGAAGGAACGACAACGATCGCTCCCGAAACGAAGCCGCTGCTCGACGTACGCGACCTCAAAGTCTATTACCCGATTCGCAAAGGACTCTTGCGAAAAACCATCGGCCATGTCAAGGCGGTCGACGGCATCAGTTTTCGCGTTTACAAAGGGCAAACACTGGGACTCGTCGGAGAATCGGGTTGCGGTAAAACGACAACCGGTCGGGCGCTTATCCGTCTGATACCGGTCACCGAAGGCGACGTGGTTTACGATAGCCGCAACGTCGGCGAGGCATCGGGCGAGGCGCTGCAGAAACTCCGCCGCAAGATGCAGATCATTTTTCAGGATCCGTACAACTCGCTCAATCCCCGCTTGACCGTCGAAGCGATGCTCACCGAAGCGATGAGCGTGCATCGACTGGGAATATCGCGACGCGATCGGCAAGAACGAGCGGCCCATCTGCTTGAAGAAGTCGGTTTGAAGGTCGAACATCTTCGGCGGTATCCACACGAATTTTCGGGAGGACAGCGTCAACGCCTCGGCGTAGCCCGCGCACTCGCCGTCGAACCCGAGTTCATCATCTGCGACGAATCGGTCTCGGCACTCGATGTTTCGGTTCAGGCGCAGGTGCTCAATTTGCTGAAAGATCTGCAGGAACAGTATCAGCTGACGTACATTTTTATCAGCCACGATCTCAGCGTCGTGAAATTCATGTCGGACATGATGGCGGTCATGAACGCGGGGAAGATCGTCGAATACGGTCCGGCCGACGAGATTTACGCCAACCCGCGTGAAGAGTACACGAAACGGCTGATCTCGGCGATTCCCGAAGTCGACATCGAGAAAATCGAATCGCGACGCGAACAGCGTCAGGAACAACTAACAGCCCGTGACAAATGATCGATCACCAAACGATGTAAGTGCCACGGGTGGCTTGTCCACCCGTGTTTTTCCGACGCCAGACAAGCAGACTGCCGGGCAAGCCGGCAGTGCCACCCATTTTTTAATGGATGGCTCAATCAACAATTAAGGTCACCCGATGCACAACGAAAGACATTTGCTGACTCGAAACGTTCGACGACTGGCGTTCTTCGCCGGCTGTCTTTCGGTCGTGTGCAGCGTCCCTTTGGTCTTTGCGGCCGACAACGATTTTCCCGCCGAACTGGTGACATTTGAACCGATCGATGAGAATCCGATTTTTGTCGCCGAGGGAGAAGGACATTGGGATGTGAAAATCCGCGAACGCGGGTTTATTCTCAAAGACGACGAGTGTTACATGATGTGGTACACCGGATACGACGGTACGCGCGAGGGACAAAAAATGCTGGGGCTCGCGACCTCCGGCGACGGCATCCACTGGACACAGTCCGTCGACAACCCGATCTACGACGACCATTGGGTGGAAGATATGATGGTCGTCAAAGTCGACGATGTTTTCTACATGTTCGCCGAAGGGGAGAAGGATCAGGCTCAACTCTTGACGTCTGACGACGGCGTGAACTGGCAACGACAAGGGACGCTCGACGTTCGCCTGAAAAACGGCGAACCGATTCCCCCCGGCCCATACGGTACGCCGACGGCGTGGCACGAAGAGGGGACCTGGTATCTGTTTTACGAACGCCGCGACGCCGGAGTCTGGCTGGCAACGTCGAGCGACATGAAGGTCTGGACGAACCGGCAGGATGAACCGGTTCTACTTCCCGGCCCCGATGATTACGATCGTGATCTGATCGCCTTGAATCAGATCGTGAAATATAATGGACGATATTACGCGTATTATCACGGTGCCTCGAACGCGCAGAAACCGAATTTGTGGACGACGAATGTCGCCGTCTCAGACGATTTGATTCACTGGAAAAAGTACGCCGGCAATCCGTTGTTCCCCATCAGTGCGAACAAATCGAGCGGCATCGTTGTTCCCGATGGAGACCGATTTCGACTCTACACAATGCACAACGAAGTGCACGTCCATTTTCCGGTGAGAGAAAAATAGCCATCGCGACGATTCGTGCCCGAGGATTTGATTTGCTAAATACATTTCCGTAGTTTATCTGCCGGCCCAAAGGGCCGACGGTTTACCCAGCCAGGGCCGCAGGCACTGGAAAATCGTGGATCATCATTTTAAGAGGCCCAACGGGCCGGCCATTGAGCAAGAAGCGATCATGCCACAATCTCTGGCACGCGTGTGGTTGCATGTGACGTTCAGCACCAAAGATCGTCGTCCGTATTTACAGCATGACGATTTTCGAACGGCAATGTTCAAAATACTCGCTCACCACGTCGAGGCAATCGGTTGTGTTTCCGTCATTGTGGGAGGTTGGCACGATCATATCCATATCGTCTGCGGATTATCTCGCACGGTCACGATCTCGTCGCTTGTCGAACACATCAAAACCGAAACTTCGAAATGGGCCAAACATGTGCCTCATGGTGTTGCCACGTTCGCGTGGCAGGCCGGATACGCCGTGTTTTCGGTGAGTCAATCCAATCTTCAACGGGTGATTGACTATGTCGAACACCAGGCAACTCATCACGCCACGAAAGCGTTTCAAGACGAACTTCGGGAACTCTGCCATAAACATGGTATCGAAATCGACGAGCAATATATGTGGGATTAAACTGACGGCCCGTTGGGCCTGATGAATTTCATTGGGACGATTCCAGGGCCTTCGGCCCTGGCTGGGTAAACGGTTGGCCCTTTGGGCCGGAAGACAGCGTCGTCGACGTTGAAAACTGACGAAAACCTGACACTTGGTTCCTTTTCTTTTTTCCGCCCAACATGAACTACGCGAATGAACCATCTGCGTCATCCCCGCAGCGTCAGCCCTGTCCGGCGGTGACGGTGTGTGCGGCGTTTGCTACCGGTATCGTTGCCGATCGCGTGCTGGACGGCACGTTGTGGATGTGGTTGATTCTCGCCGCTTTGTTGTGGACCTTCTGGCTGGTGATGTTTCTCCGTCGACAGTCGGTATTCGCCGCGGTCGCGCTGTTGTTGTGCTCGTCGGCTTTGGGAGCGGCACATCATCATGCCTTCTGGTCGCTCGGAGAGGCCGACGATATCAGCCTGTTCGCCGATGACGAGCGTCGTCTGATTCTTCTCTCGGGAATCATTCGAGACGAGCCCGAACGCATTCCGGCACCACCGGTCAACTCGATGTCGGTGTTTCCGCCGCAGGAACGGACCATCGGCAAGCTGCAATGCCGAGAGATCGCAACCGATCGCGGGCCTGTTACGGTGACGGGGCTCATTCGTTTCGAAGTGTCAGGAACGGCTCCCCCACTGACGGTCGGGGACGAAGTCCGTATCCTCGGTTGGATTTCGAAGCCGACATCACTTCGCAATCCCGGGGGGTTCGATTATTCCCGTTATTTACGAAGCCGGCGGATCCGTGCGATCGTGAGTACCGATCATCCCGAATCGATCGAGGTGGTCGCTTCACCGAGCCCCATTGTTTCGCCCGGCCGTCTTCGCAGCCGGTTGCGTCAAACGTATCGCGAACTGTTTCGTAAGACACTTTCGCCGGAAGCGGTTCCCGTCGCGCAGTCGCTATTTCTGGGAGACAGAACCTCGTTGCCATACGACGTGCAGCAGGCGTTTCGCGTCACAGGATCGATGCACGTTCTGGCGATTTCGGGTCTGCATCTCGGTATCCTCGCGTTATTGATCTGGTGCGTCGCCCGCCTTCTCAAAGTATCGTCGGCGAACACAGCATTGATTCTGCTCGTTGTTGTGTGGAGTTACGCCTTTTTGACCAACGGACAGGCATCGGTGATCCGTGCGTGTATTCTGGCCACCGTATTCGCCGGTAGTTTGTGGAAGGGCAAACAAGCGAATTCATTCAATTCGTGGGGATTGTCGGCGCTGGTGGTGTTGACGAGAAATCCGCTCGATCTCTTTGATGTCGGCGCTCAACTTTCGTTTCTCGCGGTCGCGGGAATCCTCTGGTGCAGCCCGCTGACGTCACGTTTGCTCGAACCGTCCGATCCGCTGTTCGCCCGTTTCGATCGCAACACGACCCACTCTGTTCCGTGGCGAAATATTCTGCGGTTAGTGCTCGCCGGGTATTTGATTTCGATCGTCGTCTGGACGGTGACGACACCGTTGATTCTGGGGACGTTTCATGTGATCTCGCCGGTCGGCTTGTTGTTGGGGACGCCGCTGAATCCGCTGGTGGTCGTCACTCTCTGGGCGGGATATCTGCTGATGTGGCTGGGTTTGCTGCTTCCGTTTACGGCGGTCGTTTTCGGCACGGTACTCAACTGGGGTATCATGGGGCTGTTATCGATCGTCGAGGGGGCCAGCCAGGTTACAGCTGGTCACTTTTTTGCACATGGACCGGGATTGTGCTGGCAGTTGGTGTTTTATGGATTGTTGATTCAATGTATCTGGTCGCCAATTACGACGATCAAACGCCGGTGGTGCGGCTACGCCGGCGGACTCTGGTTGATCGCCGGATTGACCACCGGTCTCTGGACTCAACACGACGCCAACCTGCGTTGCACGTTTTTGTCGGTCGGGCATGGGTGTGCGATTCTGATCGAACTGCCGAACGGCGGTCGCGTGTTGTACGATGCCGGCTCGCTGCACGACGGACGCCGGGCGGCACACGCCGTGCAATCGGCGTTATGGCAAGCAAGCCATCCGCGACTCGACCTGGTTCTGCTGTCGCATACCGACGTCGATCATTACAACGCGCTGCCGGAGATTTTCAGAACGACACCGGTCGGCACGCTCGCCTGTCCGCGGGCATTTGTCGATTTTTCTCAAGCCGGGGTCGAAGATCTCTGCCGTGTCGCGCGCGAATTGGGAATTCCGATTCGATTTCTCGAACGAGGCGACCGGCTACAGATCGATCCGAAGGTCGCGATCGATGTCATTCATCCCGACGGTCAAACGAACTACGCTTCGGACAACGAAAGCAGTCTGGTGCTGGCGATCGAATATGCCGGTCGGAAGATTCTGCTGACCGGCGACGTCGCCGATGAAGGACTGGGCGATCTGCTGGCAACGTCCCCTCAGCGCTGCGACGTAATGTTATCACCCCATCACGGGAGTCCGGCCGCCAATCCGCCCGGTCTGGCCACCTGGGCGCAGCCGCGCTGGGTGGTTGTCAGTCACGGGCATTCGAAGATCCTGCAACAGTTGAGCGAAGTTTACGGGCCGCAAACCGAAATCGTCTCGACGTTTCATCATGGTGCCGTCGTTGTTGAAATCGACCGACACGGAGAGATCGCCGTCAATCGCACGCTGAACCCGTCACCGGAACAGCGGTAGACCGCACTGAAGTATTTTTCGTGGTCAGACTTTGGCGACTTCGACGAGATTGTCAAAAAATGTCGCACCGCCGCCGAGGTCGGTTAATGCGGTCGACGTCGTCAGGTTCGCATTCCCTTTACCGCCGGTCATTTTGTGCCACCAGATTCCTTCGGCGACGACCAATCCTTCATGCACCGTATCGCTTACGACGACAATCGCTTCAAAGGCCCCGCGGTCGTTGAAAATTCTGACGCCGTCGCCATCCTTCAGCGATCGCGATTCGGCATCGACGGCGGAGATCAGCAGTACGGGGACTTCCCCCGGCGAACGCAACGCAGGAATATTCACAAACGACGAATTCAGAAACTGCGGTCGCGGAGGACTGAGCAACTGCAACGGATATTTCGTCGCGAGTTCGGGTTTCGACTGCCGCGATTCCTTCGGCGGAAGATACGTCGGCAGCGGGTCGAAGCCCATTTTTTTGAGGCGTTCGCAGTAAAACTCGCATTTGCCGCTGGGGGTTGCAAAGTTGCCATGAGCGTAGGGAGTCAGTTCGCGCGGCAGATTGAGTTTCGCCGAGCCTTCGGCCTTAAGACGTTCGAGCGTGATCCCGCGTAACGCTTCGGGGACGTGACGATCGTTCTCGCACAGTGCGACGCGGGCGAGGTCTTCATCCGAGACCTGAAACAACTCTGGTTCGAAGCCAAGTCGTGCCGCGAGCTGCCGGAAAACTTCGGTATTGGGTCGCGCTTCGGCGAGCGGGGGAATCGCCGGTTGATTGGCAAGCACGTAATGATGTCCATACGATGTGTGCAGATCGAAATGTTCGAGCTGCGTCGTCGCGGGGAGCACGATATCGGCGTAATCGACCGTGTCGGTCGGAAATTGTTCGTGTACGACGGTGAATAAGTCGTCGCGACGGAGTCCCTGCAAGACCCGGTTTTGATCGGGTGCCACCGCCGCCGGATTGCTGTTGTAAACGTACAACGCCAGAACCGGCGGACCGGGGAGTTCTCCCGCAAGGGCTTCGGCGAGTTGCACCATGTTGATCGTTCTCGTTCCCGGTGGAATGAGATCGGGACGCTGCAAAGCTTGAGTATTGAGCGGATAATATCCGCTGGTCGAGAGCAGGATCCCCCCTGCTCTGTGCCGCCAGGCGCCGACAGTTGCGGGGAGACACGCAATGGTGCGAACCGCCATCCCGCCGCCGTAATGTCGTTGCATGCCATAGTTGATACGAATCGCCGCCGGTGACGTTGTTGCATACTCGCGCGCGAGCTGTTCGATGTCGGCGACCTTCAGACCGGTGATCGCGCTGACCTGTTCGGGGCTGTACTCGCGCAGCACGCGGTCGCGGAGTTCATCGGTCCCGAGACAATAGTGTTCGAGATAGTCGCGGTCGTGAAGTTCGTCGCGAAAGATGACATGCATCAACCCCAGTGCCAGAGCGGCGTCGGTCCCGACACGTATCGGAAGATGCCAGTCGCTGCGGGCGGCGGTGAGCGACTTATACGGGTCGATCGTGACGATCTTCGCGCCCCGCTTACGGGCCTTGAGCATCCGCACCCAGAGATGCATGTTCGTAACAGCCGTGTTCGAACCCCAGTTGATGATATACCGGCTGTCGTTGAACGCTTCGGGATCGGTCCCCCGGCGAGAACCAATCGTATAGGTAAAACCTTCTCCTCCGGCGGTCGCACAGATCGTGCGATCGAGCAGCGACGCCCCGAGCCGATGAAAAAACCGCCGGTCGAGACTCTCGTTTTGAATTTTCCCCATCGTTCCCGCGTAACTGTACGGCAAGATGGATTGAGGTCCATGAGGTCCGTCGGCGACGGCACGGAAGCGAACGGCGATTTCGTCGAGAGCCGCTTCCCACGAGACCGGGGTGAACTCTCCGCTCCCCTTCGGACCGGTTCGTTTGAGCGGAACCGTCAACCGCTCGGGATGATAAACGCGATCGAGATATCGCGAGACTTTGTGACATAAAAACCCCTGTGTGAAGGGATGCTCGCGGTCACCGGCAATTTTCACGGCCCGTCCGTCGGCGACGGTAATTTGCATCGCACAGGTATCGGGACAGTCGTGCGGACAAACCGCCCGAATCTGCGATGTTTCGTTAAGAGCGACGAGCGACGACATTTCAGATTCTCACATCGAGGCCAGAGTTTGAATCATTGTTAGACGACGGAGACATCGATCGAAAGATGATGACACAGGCACGCTCGACATGATACCGTGTTACCATCGGCGTGTCTGTCTCGATCCGACACTCGCGAGGCGAACGGGTTCGGTGCAGGTGATGGGGAGCGGATACACGATCGACCTGCCGCCGCCCGAGTCTGGGTGGAAACGGCGTTCACAGGATGTTAAGGTAACGTCAGCGAAACAGTGCGCTTCCAGGACAGGATCGATGCCCATCAAATTCACATCCGACGTGCTCATCAATCTCATCAAGCAGAGCGGCTTGATCGAACCCGAGCAACTGAAACGTCTGGTTTCGACGTTAAAGAACGACGGAATCTCGTTCGACAACGCCCGCTCGCTTGCCGACGAACTGGTCAAACGCAAATCGCTGACGCAATGGCAGGCCGACAAACTATTGCAGGGAAAACACAAGGGATTTTTCCTGGGGAAATACCGGCTGCTGTCGCTGCTGGGAAAAGGGGGCATGAGTTCGGTTTACCTCGCCGAACACGTCTTAATGCGTCGGCGTTGTGCGATCAAGGTTCTTCCCACGAAGCGCGTCCACGACGCATCGTATCTGGGACGTTTTCACCGCGAGGCCCAGGCGGTCGCTTCGTTCGATCATCCGAACATCGTACGGGCCTACGACGTCGACAAAGAGGAAGATAAAGACACCGACATCCACTTCCTCGTAATGGAATACGTCGAGGGAAAAAGCCTGCAGGAACTGGTCGTGAAAGAGGGAGTGCTCGACTACGCTCCCGCCGCCGAATATATCCGACAGGCGGCGGAAGGTCTCTCTCATGCCCATCAATCGGGGCTGGTACACCGCGACGTCAAACCGGGGAACCTGCTGCTCGATCAAACCGGCGTCGTCAAGATTCTCGATCTCGGTCTGGCCCGTTTCTTCGATGTCGAAGATGAAGATCCGCTGACGATTCGCCACGATGAAAAAGTTCTCGGAACCGCCGATTACCTGGCCCCCGAACAAGCCCTCGACAGCCATACGGTCGATGCCCGCGCCGATATCTACAGTCTCGGCTGCACGTTTTACTACCTCTTGTCGGGACATCCTCCCTTCACTGAAGGAACGCTGGCGCAACGACTGATGGCACACCAGACGAAAAGTCCCCCCCCGCTCGAAAACGAACGGACCGACATCCCGACTGATCTTCTCAAAATCATCCGAAAAATGATGGTCAGAGATGTGGCCGATCGCTACCAGACCGCAGGCGAAGTCGAACGCGATCTGCGAACCTGGCTGCAACGGCACTCATCGTTCAAATCGCTCAACTCCCCCTCGGGAATATCCGGCTCGGTACTCGGGTCGGGCTCGTCGGTCGACAACATGCCGGTCGTCGACTCGCCGTCGAATTCGTCACTCGTCTCGGCGGGGGTCGACCAGGGGGGACACGATCAGGAACTGGCATCGTTCATGTCGCAGATGTCGACGGGAAGCAAGGGGTCTACTTCCACCGCGAAGAACGCACCACCGCCGAAATCACCCAAAGCGGCTCCCCCAGCATCACCGCCGCCGAAATCGTCACCTCGACCGTTGGAAACACCACCTCCAGCCTCGAGTCCGGCCGAGCCGGCGGTCCCGGTCGCCAAAGACGTTGCTCCCTCCCCCTTTTCGTTCATACCGGCCGACTTGCCCTCTGATTCCAAGCCGTTCATCAAGACGGATGGCCCTTCGTCGGGGACGTCGAAGACGCCATCCCCCAGTGCGCCACCGGCGTTGGACCAGGCACCACCAGCCTCTCCCCCCGCACCGAACGCAGACGTGCCGGTGAGTGCTCCGTCGCCTAAACCAACGACTCCACCTCCCGGTCTTTTAGAAACTCCGGCCCCGGTCCCCGAACCGCCGGCAGCGGTTCCCGCTCCCACATCGGGCGACCCCATGTTTTCGTTTCTTTCGGGATTACAAGAAAACGAGCCGAAGAATCCCCCTGTGGTGAAAACCGAGGAAGTTCCAGAGGCCGAAACTCCGGCGGCAGAACAATCGATCGTCGAACTCGAAGCGGCAGACCCCATCGAATCGTCGAGTGAGAGCGAGAGTGAGACACCCCTCTCGTCGTCGACTCCGCCAGTCGACTCCGGCATTCCAACCGCACAACCGGTTGCCGAATCCAAACCTCCGGCGGAAGAAATCCCGACGCTGCAGATACCCCGTGAAGAACCGAGCCCGACCGGTGAGAATTTCCCGACGATCATCACCGCCGACAAGTCCCAACCGGCGGAGACAACCGACGCCGATCAAACAATTGTCCCCCAACCGGCGAAGAGTGATTCCGAACCGGTGAAAGTCGCTGCTCCGGTCGGAGTTCCGGTCGCCCGACCGGTCACACCGACGGCTGGTCCCGCCTGGCCGAAACAAGAAAATTCCGCGCCGGTGATGTCCGTGCCCGTGGCACCCCCAACCGCTCACCCGGTCTCGGCATCGGTTCCCCCGCAGGCCGTTCCCCCCGCTCCCTCCTTTTCGCCCCCCTCGTCGTCGTTCGATTTCACCGGACTGTCGAAAGGTCCGAGTTCCGCCGCCGGAACAAGTTCTCCCTCACCTGGAATGGCAGAACTCGCTGCCACTCCGAAGACCGGAGGCCCCACCCCGCCGACTTCGGGTTCAAAATCCAAACGTAACATCGTTCTCGCCGCCGCTGGTCTCGTCGTCGTCTCAATCGTCGCCGCACTCTTTCTGCTCAGCGCAGACAAGGCCGATCCTCCATCGAAGAAATCAACATCGACAAAAAAAACGACGAAGAAGACCTCCACCACAAAATCGTCGATGCCGAAAGCCGACACCGGCGGAACGGCCAGTGGTATCGGAGACAAACGCGAATACACCGTCGGGCCGTCGGGCGACTTTACGACAATCGACGCGGCGATCAAGCACGTGCAGAAGACCTTTGTTCCACGACGTCGCTCCGACCGACGTACGATCACCGTTCAGCCGGGGACATACGCCGAACGAATCGTCATCGATAATTCGGTGGCCGGTGCCGAATTTCCCCGTGGCGTGATTCTGGCCCCCGCCGTCGAAGGAGGCCGCATCGTCCTGGCTCCGTCGGGGACCGAGCCGGCACTCGTCGTCAAAGATGCCGAAGCGATCTCGCTGGAAGGATTCGACATTCAAGCCGGCGGAAAAGATATCGCCATCTCGCTGGAAGGGTATCTCCCCAGCTTCGTTCTGCGAAACTGTTCGGTAACAGGCTTCAACAAACTGGGCATTCAGGCTGATGCGGTCACCGGATCCCCCAACGAAGATGTGGTGCTCGAAATGGTGACCGTGCAAGCGGGGAACCCCGCAGCGGACGGCCTGTTGCTCACGTCGGTCGGTGCGCCGCTTTCCGAATTCGCGGTGACCGGTTGCCGTTTTCTCGGTCCGATGAATTGCGGAATCCGCCTCGCCGCCGATATCAGTTATTTCAACGTGAAAGAAACGATCTTCGCCGAGACAAAAACCGGCCTCCGTGTCGAAGGGGCACGGACGCTGCGCACCGTCGTGCTGAATAACAATACATTTTATCGCATCGACCGCGGGATCGTGTTTTCCGAAATGCCGAAGTCCGACAGCAACGGACTCGGCTTTTACCGTAATCTCTTCGCCGAAGTCACGACCGCCGAAGCGATCGTCGAGAAAGGATACGACGCGAAGGCCTTCATCGGCACGCTCCAGACGCTCGATCCCGAAGGGGGTTGGCGTCATAATTGGACAAGCCGCGCCGTATCAGCGACACCCGCTGCCGGTGAAATCACAGAACTGATCGGCACCGAGGGAACACAGGGGATCGATTTTCAATTCGCATCGACCGACCCCGCCACCCCGAAATTTCTCGCACCCTCAGACCAGAGTCCCCATCGCTTTATCGGTTCTCCCCCCGCAGGTCGGCAGGGATACATTGGCGCCGTTGCCCCCTGATACCCCGAGGGCGATCACCTTTTTCACAATATCCCATCCACTCAGGGTGACGGAGGCGCACCGCGCAGCGGAAGCCCCCGGATCGACAGCGGTTCCAGAACGGGGGCTTCCTGCGGTGCGCCC
>JAQCEJ010000185.1 GCA_027618475.1 Planctomycetota bacterium
GCGGGATGCAGATGGGGCAGGTCATCGGCTCCACGAACGATAAGGGGGAGCATCCGCAGGATCGCCCGCTCAAATATCAACATCTGCTCTCCACACTGTACACGGCGATGGGCATTAACCCGGGCCATATCTTCATCAACGAAGCCGGTCGCCCCGTGCCGATTCTGAATGAGGGCGAACCCATTCGCGAAATGCTGGGTTGAACGATTTCAGTTGACCCGCATGCCATCTTTGCGGTAATCAGTCGCTTCTCCGTTGAGAAAACTGCGAATGGATTAATTCTCTGCGGGTACTAAATAACTCTAACACAACCTCTGTACTGCGTAATTTTCGGAAATTGTTGAGGTCTTTTCGACGGGTACAACCGGTTGTGTTAGGGTCTCTAACCTTCTGATCGAACATTGCAACACATTTCCAACCGAGAGGACTCACCGGTGCGATTCGGCTCTCTTTTATCTCTGATGTCGCTGACCTGTTTCATTGCGACAGAGGCGAACTTCGCGGCGAATGATCAAGCGCCGGCAGAAACCTCTCATGTCGCGCTCGTGGCCGAGTTGGCTGATCTCGGCGCTCGCATCGAACGCGATGGCGAAGATCGCATCGTCGCCGTCGATCTGTCGGGAGTTGCCGGGTTGAATACCGGATTGTCGCAAGTCGGCTCGATCGAGACGTTGAAAAGGGTAGTCCTCCCCGCTCGCGTCGACGATGAAGGGCTGTCGCTGCTGGCAAAGCTGACTCAACTGGAAGAACTCGATTTGCGAATGCACCGCAATCTCACCGATGCGGGTTTCGCGCATCTCGCGGTTCTCAGCACGCTCAAACAATTATGGTTGCCAAGGCAGATCACGGATAAAGGACTGCGTCAGTTGTCGCCGCTCGTCGGTCTCGAACGGCTCGAATTGTCGCGGTGTGCCAAACTGACCGACAATGGGTTCTCCGAGTTGAAGAATTTCAAATCTCTCGCAAGTTTGAATCTCGACGGCGCGAAAGGCTTCGCCGATCCTTCGCTCATGCACCTTGCGTCGCTGTCTCAGCTTAAGGAGCTCAATCTCAGCCGCACGATGATTACCGATGCGGGGTTTCCGCAACTGAAGTCGTTGCAGCAACTTCGATCGTTGCGTCTGGTGGAAACAAATATTCAAGGGGCCGGGTTGATCGAACTGGCATCGCTCCCCTCACTGGAACTACTTGATGTCGATCTGACGAAAATCGATGAATCGACGCTGGCCGTTCTCGGCTCGGTCACGACGATGCGCGCGCTGACGTTGCCCCCGGGGATTTCGGGTGCGGCGCTCGCTCCGCTCTGCAATCTGACGCGACTGGAAACGCTCGGCTTGACCGACTCGGCGATGAACGATGTGGGAATGCAGCACATTGTTCCATTTCGTTCTCTGCGACGGCTGTTTCTCAACGGTGCCGGCATCACCGATGCCGGATTAGCGCACATCGCTGAAATGGCCGATCTCGAAGAGCTCAATCTGACTAACACGGCTGTTACCGATGCCGGATTCGTTCACATGAAAAAACTCGTTCGACTGAGCCGGTTGTCGGCCAATGGAACGTCGATCACGCTGGGGGGAGTCGTTCGCCTGTTCGTCGACGATCAAGGGCGCACGCTCATCGATGCTTTGCGTGCGCTCAGTATGGCCAGCGTCAACGAGCGTGGAAACGTCGTGGCCATCAACGTCGCCGGAACCGATTTCGGCGATGAGGAAATGAAGCTCTTGGGAGAACTTTCTTCTCTGAAGGAACTCCATCTCGCCGCCACAAAGGTAACCGATGTCGGCATGGAACACGTCGCCCGTCTGACCAATCTCGAACACCTTTACCTTGCCAAGTGCGCGGTGACCGATGTCGGCATGCAGCATGTCAAGCCGTTGACCCAACTGCGGGCGATCAATCTCTATGGCACGAAGATCACCAGTGCGAGCTTGGAGAATCTTTCCGAGTTGCACGAACTCCGTCTACTGCTTGTCACCGACGTCAAACTCATACCTGCCGTCGTTGACCAGTTGAAGCAGAAACTCCCCAAGTTGACGGTGAGCGATTACACGCCAGAATGATCGTCGATTACCGCGCATCCAAAACGCAATCTTGCCGCGAGGCTTACTATGTCGTATGGCGTCAGTCGAATGTTTGGCATTGCGTTGTTGTTGCTGACGCTGAGTCTTGTTGCGAATGACTTGCTCGCCGATGATGATGCGAACGGTCTTCGCATCTATGTGGCGACGTACAGCCCGGTTGACGGAGAGGGGATTTTTGTTGCCGACGTCAACGCGAAGCAGGGGACCATCGGCCCGCTGCGCGCAACAGGCCAGCTCAAAAGCCCGGCGGCGCTCGCCGTTCATCCCACGGGTCAATACGTTTATGCAACGATGCTCATCACCGATTCACAAGGGGCCGCGGTCGGCGGCATCGCGGCTTTCGCCGTCGATCGTAAAACTGGTGAGTTGACGGAAATCGATCGACGCCCTTCGGCGGGGACCGGCCCCTGTTATCTCGCCTGCGATCCACGGGGAATTTCGCTGGTAGTCGCAAACTGCGGGACGGCGACGGTCGCGGCGCTGTCCATCGGGCCCGATGGCCGTTTCGACGAATTTTCGAGCGTCATTCAGCACACTGGTGAGAGTAAGAATTCCGAGGGTAAGCCGCAGGCGCATTCCATCGTTGTTTCACCCGGCGGAAAATTTGCACTCGCTGCCGATCTGGGACTCGATCGATTGTTCATCTATAAACTGAATGCGGAAAAGGGTGCATTGACCCCGCACGATCATCCGTCGTGTCTGCTCGAGCAAGGTGCGGGACCTCGTCATATTGTGTTTCATCCCACGGGCAAGTTTGCATTTGCGATCGGCGAACTGGGGAATACGATCACTGCCTGTACCTTCGATGATGAGACCGGAGACCTCCGCGTGTTGCATGAAGTTTCGACATTGTCGAATGACTATCGCGGCGAAAGTTATGCGGCGGATATTCAAGTCCATCCGAACGGGAAATTCTTGTATGGATCCAATCGTGGAGAAGATACGCTGGCGATCTGCGCGATCGACGATCAAACTGGCCGCATCAAGTCTCTGAGCCAAGTTTCGTGCGGCGGGAAATTTCCTCGTGCCATCGCCATCGATCCGAGCGGAAGGCTACTCATTATGGCCAACCAGAAGAGCGATCATTTGATGTTGTTCCGCATCGATCCCGCGACGGGAAAGCTGAACCAGATCGGCGCTCCGGTAACGATTCCGCAACCCGTGGCGGTTCGCTTATGCACGTATCGTTCGCCGAAGTAACACCGATGGGTCGGACGATCGACTGGTACCATCGGGCGCGGACTCGGGATTCAGATTCGCATTCTGATGCAACTGGCCAACACGCTGCAAGGCCATAGAACGGGCATCCTCGCCTGGTACGACCACCGCATCTCCACCGGCCCGCTGGAAGGGGGGCAACAACAAAATCAAAACCCTCAAATGCATGCCCCAAGGTTATCGAAACCAGAAATACTGCGAACTCAAATTCATGGCACGACTCAGGTCTCAAGACCCATCAGTCGGATGAACATGAAACATGTAGAGGAGTTGGCTCAGCGTTAACAACGAGAAGACGTAGGCGACCCGCGAGGGGCAACTACGCTGTTTAAGTGCTTAGTGGCGCTATAACTGCGTCGGTGAAACGCAGCCTGCGTTTCCCGGTTCTTCAAACACGCGGCGGTTGGATCGGCCGCCCGCTATTGCCACCGCAGTTAACTCGCTTCGGTTTCATCGACCGAGGTGGGTTAGCGACTTTTCAAAGTGATCGCAGTTGTACCAGTCTCCGCACCGTTAACTCCGCAGTCACATGCCAACTATTGCCCCGCCAGCTCGCAGCGGGCGCGACATTTCTGTTAACTCAATACTGCTCAGTTCGTACCGGGTTCATTACGGGGAGATGATAATCATGTGTAACCGTTCGACGAACCACATCTTGCACGGCGTGATAGGATTTCCTTGAAAGAATCAGAGTATCGGTTCATGGCAAGTGGCCTTTCATCTGCACGGGGCAAGTGCGTCACTGTTGTCGGCGGGAAACGTGTTGCCGTTGTGCAACAGAAAACGTTTCAGCCTGTTGTCGAAAATCAACCCCATCTGAAAAAGGGCTTGTTTTCACACGTGGAGCGACTCCACACACACGTAATGCAGATCCGATACCAGACCGCGAATTTTATCGTTCGAGAAAACGTGCTTGCGGATCGATTCCGACCGCCGACAGATGCCTGCCTATCGAAAGACGCCATACCCGTGACAAAGACCGCGTGAAACGACGCCGTTCAGTTTCCCTTGCGATCGCCGGTCAGAGAGAAATCGTGGGTATTCGAACCCGATTCGAGCTCGATTTTTAGTGTCGTCTGGGTATTAAATTGCGGAGGTATATACTGCTCGATCTCGGGGGCCATGGCTCCCGGAGGGGCCGGCGGTCCCGCTGGTATTTCTTTTCCGGTTTTGCGACGACCGTGGATGTGCACCAGGTATGTTCCGGGAGTGGGCCCTTTCTCTCGATCGATGACGTACTTCCCGTCGACGATCGGTCCCCCACCCCCCGGCGATTTCGTTCCGCCTTCGGGAATCAGGCTGATCGTCCCCTCGGCCACGGGTTCGCCATCAAACGAAACGTTCCCTTTGACTTCAGCGCGATCGAGTCCCGAATTTCCGCCGCAGCCGATGAGAAAAATGGCAACTGCCGACAACAACACGGCATGCTTTCGAAATCGAATGCCAATGAAGTACCTGGTTGTCAGAGCATCGGAATGTTGTGGCGTGAAGCAATCTCGATTCATAATCTCACATGGTATCTGCCGGCACCCGAATCGGGGCGATGAAAATTTGATGAGTGAAACGCGGCTGTCGCGCTTACCAATGTCTTCACCCGTTCGGCCGGCCATTGCATCGACGACCGAAAGGGGCATCTTCGCGATGCCGTTTCTTTCGTTAGAACTCGCCCAAAACCTGTCCGTCACGGGGAAGGCCGATGTTTCTCCAAGTGGTCAGATCGAGATTTTCACTGACGAATCGCACGGCCCCGTCGGCCATCAGCAGGTGTACTCCCCCTTCGTGAAAACTTCTGGCAGAGATGAGCCCCAACGTGGCCGAATCATTTCCCGCATAGGTGAACGAACAAGGGGCTTGAGGAACGGATACGCATTCGCTGTAAGGGGGGCCGCGCATATCATCGGGGATCGGGGTATTGGGGACGCGGTCGTGCTGATAGTAATTGAATTCGGTAACAAGGTGCATCACCCCGCGAAAGTCGTTTCCATTGACCGTAACCAGCTCGCTTGCCATCGCCGTATGGGACGTTCCATCCATGATGTCGCGTATCCGAACGGCGCTATTGATGGAAAACATGGCATTGGGTTTGGGAAGGTATACGGCTCCACCGGTTTGTCCCGGTCCGATTCCGGCATTGACGACGTAGTTTCCTCGGGCGTAGCTGCTGTAAACGGTCGTGCCATCGGTGAAATCCGCCAGTCCGACATCCGAACTCGAAGGGCATATCATCATCGGCAGTTTTTGTTGCCGCATGGCGATCACGCCGGCGTCAGTTCCCCAGGAATTCGCCGAAAAATTGTTGATGTTATACAGGTTTGCCTGGTCGAAATACGGCAACGTCATCGCCACCCACGAGTGATAAAACGAACCGATCGAATTGGCGGTCCCCAACGGTGGGAGTACCAGATGCGCGTCGAGATAGTTATGAAATGCCAGCCCGAGTTGTTTCAGATGATTTTTGCATTGAGCCCGACGGGCCGCTTCCCGCGCCTGTTGGACGGCGGGGAGCAATAATGCGATCAGCACGGCAATGATCGCAATGACCACCAGCAGTTCGATCAATGTGAAT
>JAQCEJ010000186.1 GCA_027618475.1 Planctomycetota bacterium
GCCAGGTCCGCAAGGGCCTGGTCCATGTCGTGTGTAGAAATGTCTTGAAGGCCCAACGGGCCGGCCATTCCATTTGCGATCGGTGATGAGCTAAGAATATCGACGAACGGTCGGCCCGTTGGGCCTGAAGAGAGTTGACGTGTGCCCTCATCCCCGGCCCTGCGGACCGGGCTGGACGAAGTTCTGGCCCTTTGGAACGGAAAACAGGGGAACTACCATTTAACGGAGGGAGGCACCCTTGTCAAACTCGGAGAGACTTGCGTCGGGATCGGTTCTGGCGTAACTTGAGCACCGGTACACGAGACGAGATCGATCATCGCGAGAACCATCTTCTCAAGAGTGATGGTTCTCGCGTCCCTTTGGAAGGAACAGGATTTCATGCCGATCGACTGGGCTCCGTTACAAAAAATCATTCAGGAGAATCAGCGGTTTGTGCTGACCAGTCACGTGCGTCCTGATGCCGATGCGATTGGTTCTGAGCTGGCGCTGGCGGGATTGCTGGAACAACTGGGGAAAGATGTCCGCATTATCAACCCCTCGGCGACGCCTAATCATCTGATGTTTCTCGATCCCGACAATCGTGTAACGTGTCTCGGCGGCGACATCACCGAAGTCGAGGTCCACAACACCGACGTGCATATCGTCGTCGATACCAGTGCGTGGACACAGCTGGCAACGATGGGAAGAATTCTCCGAGCGAGCCCTGCCATCAAGGTCGTCATCGACCATCATTTGAGCTCCGACGACCTGGGAGCGGTCGAATTCAAAAATACGCAAGCCGAGGCGACCGGAGCCCTGATTTTTCAGCTTTCGCAAACGCTAGGATTGACCGTAACTGCCGACCAGGCCATGGCTTTGTTCTGCGCCATTGCGACCGACACCGGCTGGTATCGGTTCTCATCGACGACCGGTGAGACGTTGCGAATTGCCGGGCAACTGATTGACTTGGGGGCCTCGCCTCATTTAATATATCATCAGCTTTATGAACAGATTACGTTTGCTCGTATTCAATTGACGGCCCGCGTGTTACAGCGCGTCGCGTTGGATTGTGACGGGCGACTGGTTTACACGTCGGTCGGACTGAAGGATTTCGAAGAAACCGGAGCCCTGCCATCGGAAACGGAAGATCTGGTTAACGAATGTCTGAAAATCAGCGGAACCGAATGTGCGTTTATTGCCGTAGAACAAAGAAATCGACAGATCAAAATCAGTTTTAGAAGCCGAAGCGGAGTCAACGTCGCTGCCGTTGCAGAACAATTTGCCGGTGGCGGACATCGTCAGGCCGCTGGAGCTCTGTTACAAGGACCGTTGGAGACGGCGGTGGAAGCCGTTCTGACGGAGATGCGCAAGACATTACTGGATAATCAGCCCGCTTGATTCACCCCGATTGTACCTGCCCACCATTATCTCGCCGATTAGAAATCTGTTCGTTCGTTATTTGTGGAACGCACTTTTTCCTCCAGGATTAATTCACGTACGATCGCCGGATTGTCACAATGCTCCGTCGCATTGTTTTGGAAAGACATTGACGTTCCGTTTGATCTGTTTGAACGATTCATATAACTCAGCCGCAGCATCAGCCGGAGGAGCATAATGAGCAAGACCCTCGATGCGTTGCCCGAAACGAAGACCGAAGAATCGCAGCAGAAGGGAAGCGAGCTTCCCGCGACCGACACTCGCCGCGATTTTACCACCAAATTCTTCGCGGGACTGATCGGTGCACTGGTGATGTTTATTCCGCTGGTGAGTGGCGTGCTGTTTCTGCTTGATCCTCTGATGCGTAAACGCAAAGGGGAAGCGGACGACGGATTTCTTAAAGTGACGACGCTCGCGAGTCTTCCCGATGACGGAACGCCCGTTCGCGTGCAGGTCATTAAAGATTTGACCGATGCGTGGAACTTTTTTCCGAAACAACCGATCGGGGGGGTGTATCTGCGGAAAATCGGCGATCAAGTGCTGGCATTTAATCAGACCTGTCCGCATCTCGGATGCGCGGTCGATTACCGTCCGGCGATGGACGCCTTCTACTGTCCATGCCACGCCAGTCAGTTCAGTCTGGATGGCGTCAAGCAAAACGTGATTCCGCCGCGCGATCTGGACAGCCTTGTCGCAGAAGTGCGCAACGGCAATGAGGTCTGGATCAACTTCCAGAACTACCGCGGGGGAATTGAAGAAAAGGTGGCATTGTGATGAGACGACTGATCGACTGGGCCGACCACCGAACAGGCTTTCGCGGTATCATGCACGAAGCCCTTTACGAACGCATTCCCGGCGGAGCCCGCTGGAGGTACGTTTGGGGAAGTACGCTCGTCTTTACGTTCGTTTTGCAAATGATCACAGGCACCTTTCTCTGGATGGCGTACAGCCCGTCGACGAGAACCGCCTGGGAAAGCGTGTTTTACATTCAAAACGAAATGCAATACGGGAACGTGGTCCGCGGCATTCATCATTACGCCGCTCAGGCTATGATCGTGCTGATGGCCTTACACCTGATGCAGGTGATCATCGACGGTGCCTATAAAGCTCCGAGAGAATTCAATTTCTGGATCGGGCTGATTCTGTTGCAGATCGTGCTCGGGTTGGCATTGACCGGTTATCTGTTGCCGTGGGATCAGAAAGGTTACTACGCCACGCAGGTCGCCACCAAAATCGCCGGGGCGACACCGTTGATCGGCGCACAATTGCAGACGCTGATTCAAGGGGGAACCGAATACGGCCATCATACGCTCACACGATTTTTCGCGATGCACGCCGGCGTGCTTCCCGCGGCGCTTATCGGTTTTCTCGTCTTGCACATTGCGGCGTTCCGCAAACATGGTATTACGACTCCCGACCCCAATCGCGGCCCCGAGTCGAAGTTCTGGCCCGACCAGATTCTCAAAGATGCCGTTGCTTGTCTGGCAGTGCTCGCCGTCATTATGACATTCGCTATCAGGTACGGAGCCGAACTCAATGCACCGGCCGATCCGTCCGAGCCGTTTCTCTCCGCTCGGCCGGAATGGTATTTCCTGTTTCTGTTCCGCTTCCTTAAATTTCACGCCGTCGAACAATACGGTCTGGCTTTCGGGGCGATTTATATTCCCGGAATTCTGATGGGCATTCTCGCTCTCATGCCTTTGATCGCGCGCGTGAAGGGAGGACACTTTTTCAACCTGGGATTTATGTCGGTGATGCTGGCGGGTGCAGGCACGCTGACAGTGATGGCCGTGATGGAAGACAATCAGGATCCCGATTTCATTCGCGACTTGACGTTGGCCAAGCGTGATGCACACCGCATCAACGAGCTGGCATCCAGTCCGACGAAGATTCCGGTTGAAGGGGCGGTCTCGCTGCTGCGAAACGATCCGTTGACGCAAGGACCAAGAATCTTCAAAAAGGCGTGCTCGTCGTGCCATCGGCACAACGGAAAAGACGGCCTCGGATTTGATGTGATGGAAGTGGTCGAAGGGAACGAAGTGCCGGCGCTGGAAACTGCTGCCGATCTCGGGACGTTCGGTTCGCGCGAATGGGTTGTTTCGTTGCTGACGGTCTACCCAGACCGCTTTGCTCCTCTGAAAAATCTGAAAGATGAGAACGGAGAATCAATCGGAGCCCGCTTTCTCGAAGGAGATATGGCCTCGTTTTGCATCGATAATCGAGATGCGTTATTGGCGCCCGAGAACAAAGAAAGTCTGGAGGCGATAGTCGAGTTCGTCGTCGCTCAGTCGAATCGCGATTTCACGCCCCCCGTCAATGCCGATCTCGTGAAAGCAGGTCGCGGCATTTTCGAGACGGGCACATTGAAGAAGGGGGTCATCGCCGATTGCATGTCGTGTCATTCGATGCACGCCCGCGGTGAAGAGGCCGCGCTGTCCGAAGATGGTTACGGTCCTGATCTCACCGGCTATGCATCCGCCGAATGGCTCAAGAGCTTTATTAGCGACCCGGGTGCCGAACAACATTACGGCGATAACAACCTCATGCCGGCTTACGGAGAGAAACTTTCCGAGAAAGAACTCGATTTGCTCGTGCGCTGGATGGTGGGAGATTATTATCACGCTGAAGGAAGTCACGCCGACGAAAACGATGCTGAAACGCCGCCGGCTGAATCAACTGAGGATGAAATTCCCACAGCGACACTTGGCGAGCCCGATGCAGACGATGTCGACGATGCAAAAACAGAATAACGATAAAATCCTGCGACAAAAAAACTCAAGCGAGCACATCGCGAATCACTTCGCCCGAAACATCCGTCAGTCGCCTCTGAATTCCGTTGTGGTAATACGTCAATCGTTCGTGATCGATGCCGAGCAGCCATAACACCGTCGCGTGAAAATCGTGCCAATGCGTACGGTGTTCGATGGCGTGCAGTCCGATTTCGTCGGTCGAGCCATGTGCGTAACCGTGCTTGAGACCGGCTCCTGCCATCCAGATCGAAAACCCGTATTGATTGTGATCGCGACCGGTTCCCAGGATATCTCCTCCCGACTGCGTGAACGGCGTGCGGCCGAATTCTGACGTAAACAAGACCAGCGTATCATCGAGCATTCCCCGCTGGCGAAGGTCCATGAGCAGCGCGGCGACCGGTTTGTCGATTCGACCTGCTTCCTGGCCGTGATTCTGCAGCACGCTTTCGTGCCCATCCCAATTGATGCGAGGCGAGCCGAAGGCCCCGCCCGAGAACAATTGGACGAACCGCACGCCGCGTTCGAGCAATCGGCGTGCGAGCAAACACCCCCGGCCGAATTCCATTGTCTCGGTTCGATCGAGTCCGTATGCGGTTTGCATCGATTTGGTTTCGGATGAATAATCCGCGACCTCGGGGACGGCCAGTTGCATGCGTGCGGCGAGTTCATAACTTTGAATCCGCGCTTGAAAGGGATCATACCCGCCATGATGTTTCAGATGCCTTGCGTTCAGTGCCTTGAGCAGATGGCGGCTTTCCGACTCGGTTCTCGACGAAATCTCTGTCGCGGGAAACAAATCGGCGAGCGGTGCTCCCTCGCTGCGAAACGGGGTTCCCTGATGTCGCGCCGGCAGAAACCCATTCGACCAGTTGATCGAACCCCCGGCGGGGAGTCCGCGTGCATCGGGTATGACCACAAACGTCGGCAGGTTGTCGGTTTCGTTACCCAGGCCGTAACTCAACCACGAACCGAGTACCGGAAAACCGTTCAGTCGAAATCCGCAATTTTCTTGAAACGTCGCCGGGGTGTGATTCGAAGTCTCGGCAAACATCGAGCGAATGACCGTCAGTTCATCGGCGACGTTCGCAAGATGCGGGAATAAGTCGGAGATCCACAATCCGCTTTCGCCGCGCTGTTTGAAGTCCCAGTCGTTCTTCCGCAGCAATCCGACCTGCCCGAAAAACACGTCGGGTTTTTCGTCTGTCGAGAGCGATTTGCCATGTAACCGGGCGAGGGCCGGCTTGTAATCGAAGCTGTCGACGTGACTCAATCCGCCACACAGGTTGATGTGGATCACCCGCCGGGCTTGAGGTTGATGATGAGGCCCGGCTGCGACAGGCTCTTCGCCGTTCACCACGCGGTCGCGCAGGGTGAGATCGATCAACGCCGCCGCGCCGATGCCGCGAGCGGTCCACGAGAGAAAATCTCGGCGTGTGTGTGAATTGCCGGTCTTTGTATGGAAATACATGCCGTCACCCGAAGAAACGATGTCGAACCCTCTTCGATCATATCATCCCTCATCCGGGCATACCACAGGTGTAGCCTGTTTGTGCAGGGCGATCGCCTTTTTCATAATATCCCATCCACTCAGGGTGGCGGGGGCGCACCCAGTATAGTTCGGCTCAATTTCTGCACAGGGGTGGGGTTGTCCAAGTTGTTGCTGGGCGGCTGGTG
>JAQCEJ010000187.1 GCA_027618475.1 Planctomycetota bacterium
CTCTGCTTCGAGGAAGGCGTACAACTCGGGGATGGCAAACGCCGCGTCGCCGCGAAAGAACTTCGGGATAGTCAAGTGGCGATACCGCTCGATCACCGGCAGCAGCACCCGCCGCCAGTATTTGGCGCTCGCCTTGTTGCCGCGCCGCAGCATAGCGTACTCCAGATCGCCAAACTGGTTAAAAAGAAACTGCGGATGATAGCAGAGGCACTCGAAGTGCCCGTTGTACGCCGTACCTTGTTGTCGCCCGTAGGTCTCGCTGACGGAACTGTCCAGATCGAGGATGAGTTCTTTGAGCGGTCGTCGCTGGTGAACCGTGTCGATCCAGCGGCCGGAGAGCTTCATCAGCGCCATCAGGTTGCATTTGGTGCTGAGTGTGTCGGTCTCGAATCGGCCCACTTCGCTGGTCGAAGCCGCGTGCTTCTCCGGCTGGCTGGCTCGGCCTCCCACGACATGCCGCATCGTGGGGTCGATACAGAGTCGCTCGGCGTCGTTGACATCTTCATAACCGGCCAACCGGCTGTAAATCGACTGCCGCAGCAGCGGTAAGAGGCCGTGCTGCTTGTTGCTCCCCAGACGAGAATCGGTCAGCACGTCTGCGCCCAATGCCGTTAGCCCGAGCGTCTCGTCGAGTTCGCGATACGCCAGCAACCCGGCGTCCGTCGTGATCTGACTACCCAAGAACTTCAGCTTCAACCGACTGTCAAAACCGACCCGCAAATCGTCCTTTTTGGCGTCACCCATGGGGTTCCCCTGTCAGCTTGGCATGATTTGGCAAAATACCCCTGCTTTTCAAGGGTCTAGCGCAAATCACATGCCAAAGTGCGGGAAGTCATCTGGGAAATGCGGGATAAATATCACAACACGGTCCGAACGAATGTGTTTCTCCCCGGACCTGTTCGGGAGACATGTATGCCGGTGTGCCGAGAATGGTGCCGGTTCGCGTCAGCCCGGCCTGATCGGCGTTCTCCAGTCGTGCAAGCCCGAAGTCCATGACAATGGGTTCGCGGCGTGCGTCTATCATGATATTCGCGGGTTTAAGATCGCGATGGATCACGCCGCTTCGATGAGCTTCGTGCAACGCCAGCGCAATTTTGTGTACGAGTCGAGCGACCTGGCGTTCCGGAATCTGCTTGTCGGTGCGAACGAATTCCGACAGCGAACGCCCATTAATGTATGCCATGGTCAGATAATGCGTGCCGTTCACTTCACCGACTTCATAAACCGGGCAGAGATTGGGATGGTGAACCGTTGCAGCCGCGCGGGCTTCCTGAAAAAAACGTTCGAGTACATCACGGTCTTCACCTGGAATAATATGTGGAATCTTTAAGGCGACTTTTCGCTTCAATTGACGGTCCTCGGCAAGAAAAACACTCCCCATGGCACCCTTGCCGAGTTGACGAACCAGGAGATACCGTCCAAATTCGCGGGGGAGTTGACGACTTTCTGCGGCGTTTTGATGATTTGTCGTTTGAGATGGGGTATCGGAAACGGTTTCGTGTCGCCCCGACTGTGTGGATGGAGGGTCCGATTGAGAATCGGGCGAGTTTTCAACGGGAGACGTTGGCTTCGTATCGAATCGCCGATTCGACTCTATATCCATAGTCGTAGAAGCCACATTCGTCGGCAATTGACGGCGAATCTGGTTTTCGGCGGCATTCAGTTGCGTGATGATCTGATGCTGATGTTCGAGTTCTGAATAACGCCGGAGATAATCATCAACACTTACGGATTCACCGGCTTTCAGGCGAAACTCAAGATCGACGCGAATCAACTCAACAAGCACGGCCAAATGAAGGGATTTGTCTGCGGGGACATAACGATCGATATTGGGATATGAACCGGAACCGCACGCAGATTTGTATGTCTTCACGATCTCGTCGAGCTGACGTCGCTGCGGTTGCGAGAGATCTATCAAGTGAACCATCGAATCGGACATGTCAAATGCTCCCGGGTATCGATCAAACCGCTACGCCAGATAACCATGATCCCCGCACACCGACAGCGCCTGGCCTGAGATGCTGGTGCCGGCGGGGGTGGCGAGGAACAAGGCCATGTTGGCAATATCCTGCGGGCTGATCATCCGGCCTAGCGAGATGGGGGCCGTGTATTGCTTCTTCGATTCTTCCTTGTCGATGCCGCGTGCTTCGGCGCGGGCGCTGATCACACGGTCGATGCGTTCTCCTTCCACGACGCCGGGTTGAATGGCGTTCACGCGAATGTTGCTCGGGCCGAGTTCGATCGCCAGGCTCTTGGTGAACCCGACCACTCCCCACTTGGCGGCGGAGTAGGGGGTCCGCAGTGGAAAACCAAGCCGGCCGGCAACCGACGAGAGATTGATGATGCTCCCCCCTCCCGCCGATTTCAACAGCGGGACGGCGAGGCGGGTGCAGTAGAACATGCTGTTCAAATCGACGGCGATGGTTTTGTCCCAGTCGTCGATGCTGATCTCTTCGACCTTCGCCGTTGGTCCCGCAATGCCGGCGTTGTTGACGAGCACATCGAGCCCGCCGAGAAAGGCGACCGCCTCGTCAAACAAGGCGGCGACGTCATGCGGCCTGGAGACATCGGCGTACGAGATTCCGATATTCGGCTGCGTCGATCGTAATGTCTGCAGCGCCTCGCGATCGATATCGCACACGAACACGGAGGCACCGGCATCGGCAAATGTCTTGGCGATCGACAGGCCGATACCCGCTGCACCGGCGGTGACGAGCACGCGCAGACCTTCTGCGGAAATGTCCATAAGCGTTATCCAATGGAGAAGCGATCGTTTCTGTTAGACAACAGGGCATCATACCCGGCGAGGGGGAACGCGAACAGTACGCCAACCTGTATCACGGCGTGCATCGAAGTGAGTGAAACATCTCGCCGCCATTTGACAACATCGGCAAACAACGGCGATAATCGCGACCGGTTGGTCAATTTATTTCGGGGAAGAAGAGATGACGGAGTGTCCGCAGATTTTCGCAGAGGGACACAGATGTCAAGACGAAGTCAGCCATCGTCACTCAACGAGCAAAATTGCAGACCATGGTATGGCATCATCAGACCTGATAGTTCCTTTCGACACGTTTGAGCTTATTGTCTTTAATCTGCATTTTTATCTGCGTCCTTCTGCGAAAATCTGCGGACGTTCTTGGTATTGTTGACCCGGATTGCGGGGAGAGCCCGTGTTATGAATCTCACTCACTGCGCAGACCCAACATGATAACCGCACATTGCACGTCGTGTCCGCACACGTATACCGTTTCTGACGACCTGTCGGGGCGGTTCGTCTATTGTCCGCAGTGTGGATCGGAGTTGACGATACTGCGCGGGCCGGGGAGTTCGTCGCCGATCGATGTGAATGCGTTGTCGCACTGGCATGTCCGCCGGGGAGATGCGGAACATGGTCCGCATCCGTTCGAGAAGCTGCAACTCGCCGTCGCGCGGGGATTTCTTGATCCGGGCGATCTGATCCGTCGCGAAGGAGATCACCGCTGGGTCAAAGCCGAGAGCATCACGGGATTATTCGATGTCGATGCGGATGAACTATCGAGCGCGTGCGAAGAAGAGAGCATACGGTAGGACGTTGACAGCAGATGGATTTTTATTGCGAAAGACTCTTCGGGTGTGATGAGGGATCCGGTGTAATTTAGGCCTGAAGGGCCGGCAGGGATGTTGATATCGCATCCGAATTGCCGGCCCTTCAGGCCTCATGTGATCGATGGGAACGAGTTCCAGGGGCTTCGCAAAGCCTTCGCCCCTGGCTATAAAAACGATTGGCCCTTTGGGCCGGAAAACGTGATCGCACGTAACCCGCAGGTCGATGGGTATCCCGTACAGTCGGAGGGGGCTGCTATCACAACAGGACGTCTAATTTATTTCGCCCGAATCGGAGTGCAATTAACATCGGCACCACTTCCGTCAACTGGCACACGAGGAAAATAGCTGCTAAAAACAGATCACGACTTGCTGACTCTCAGCGTCCTCTGCGTTTCTCATTTTTTGAAACGCAGAGGTCGCTGAGATCGCAGAGATGGAATCAGCGAGCGACCCACTTATATGAAAGAACCACCTATGATCCGCACGCTTCTCATGCTTCTCATGCTTCTCCTGCTCACATTCACATCAATCGCCAGCGCACAAGATGCCCCAACATCTATCGGCTCTCGCCGCGAACTGTTTGTCGATGACGTCCTGATCGATTCGCTCTCGGGCAAAGCCGAGTTGCGGTTGCATCATCCGACTCCGCAGAACATCGTGATCGAACATGACGACCCGTGGGAAGGGAGCGGTTGCGTCTATCACAGCGTCTTTCGCGACGGCGATCTGTATCGCCTGTATTATGCGGCGGGACATCTCGAAGTGACCGAAAACGGTGTTAACGCCGGCACGCATGGGCAATTCGTCTGCTACGCCGAAAGCAACGACGGCGTTCACTGGCGGAAACCCGACCTGCGGCTCTTCGAGTTCAACGGCAGTGCCGAGAACAATATCGTGATGGTCGTGGACGATCTCGGCGATTTGAAGTCGATTCCCGGCGAGCCGGCGGTCTTTAAGGATACGAACCCCGACGCTCCCCCCGAATCGCAGTACAAGGCGTTTGTGGTTTCGGGGAACAAGAACGATTACGGGCGGGGGCTGCTCGCGTATCATTCTCCCGACGGGTTGCGCTGGTCGCTGATGGCGGATGAGCCGGTGCTGGCCGGCGATGCTTACGACTCGCAGAATCTGGCGTTCTGGGACGCCGAAGCGGGATGCTATCGGGCCTACTGGCGCTATTTTTCCGGTGGGGGATACGACGCGAAAGTCTGGGATCCGCAGGGAGACCGGGGCATCCGCACGGCGACATCGACTGATTTTCTGCACTGGGAGAATATTCACGATCTGGAGTATGTCGATTCGCCGTCGGAACAGCTTTACACGAATGCGGTCAAGCCGTATCACCGCGCGCCGCATCTGTTGATCGGTTTTCCGATGCGGTACGTCGAGCGCGGTCATCGCGACGGCAAGAAGCACGAAGCCCGCGATCCGGGGACTCCCGAGAAAATTGCCAGATGGTCGGCATCGCTGCGGGCTCTTCCCGAATACGAAAACCGCGTCTGGCGGGCGAAGTCGAGTGAGCGGTACGGCCGCGCGTTGACCGAAGGGTTGTTGATGGCGAGTCGCGACGGCGTGACGTTCAAACGCTGGAACGACGCTTTTCTTCCCCCTGGCATCGAACGCCCCGGCACATGGAATTACGCTCATCAATGCATCGGCTGGCATCTCGTCGAAACCCCTTCGGCACTCGAAGGGGCACCCAACGAACTCTCGCTCTACGCCGTCGAAAACTATTGGACGGGAAAGAGCGACAGCCTGCGGCGGTATTCACTGCGGATGGATGGTTTCGTCTCGGCGTCGGCCCCGATGTCGGGAGGGGAACTGCTGACGAAGCCGATCGTGTTCGAGGGGAAAACCCTGTCGCTCAACTTCGCGACATCGGCAGCCGGAGCCGTGCGGATGGAACTGCAAAATGCCGAGGGCAAACCGATCGAAGGTTACACGCTCGACGATTGCGAAGAGCTTTTCGGCGACACGCTCGAACGAACGGTTGTCTGGAACGGTTCGACCGATGTCTCGAAGCTCGCCGGCAAACCAGTACGATTACGATTCGTGCTGAACGATGCAGACGTGTATTCGTACCGGTTTGAAGAATGAACATTTCTCACCAAAGAGCGGCGGGGTTTATCCCAGTATTGTTCGGCACGAAATTTGCGCCCTAGCTTTAGGGTTGTCAA
>JAQCEJ010000059.1 GCA_027618475.1 Planctomycetota bacterium
CCGGCGGTATGGTGCTCGGTGAGACGTCGGACGACGGTGGCGTCGTGACCGACAGCGAATACTTCAGCGACGATCTCGCCGCCACGATCTACTACAAACTCGGCCTGCCGTTAGACCTGATGGTAACCGCCCCCGACGGTCGCCCGATCCGCTTGATCGAAGGCCGCGTGATCGACGAATGGGTGTAAGCCGCTTGTCGGTTAAGTCGATCGCTTGATCTCGACCCGTCTGGCTTCGGTCGAACGTAACGACACGTGATACCCGCGAATTTCATATTCCAGCGGATCGCCCAACGGAGCTTTGCCGATCAAGGCGATCGGTTCGTCGTCGGTCAGCCCCATTTCCATCAGGCGAATGGCGACGGCGTCGTCACCGAGAACCTGCACGATCATCGCTGTTTCACCAACTCGCAGTTGATCGAGTGTCAGCGGCCCCGGCGTGTTAGACATGAGTTACGCTTATCCCTTCCAATCATTGATCATTCGACGTCATTCCGAAGAGACCTCGATCAGCACAATCGCCGAATCGTCTCCGCGATAGCTCAACCGGTGATCACCCACGGCGACGATGCAGGGTTTACCGGTCGAGACCATGCGAATTCGCACCCCTTCGCGTAATCCGATTTCTTTTAACCGCAGCACCGATTCGGGGAGGCCGTCGATGTCGTGGACTTCGCCGACTTCTCCCTGACGCATCAGTTCCAGCGGTACGATCCGATTCAAGTGACACAAACCTTTCGGCACGATAACCGGCGTGGCGGTTTTTTCCGGGGCGACACGATTCGCAAGAACCTGAATTGTAGCCGCGTGGCGTCGGTCGAAACAATGCGAGGGCTTTTAATTTCTTTCGGGGCTGTTACCATGATCGAGCGGCATTATTTCTACTGACAAGCCGTTTCATAACCCTCTGGACAACGGTTTTTTAGGACATTTTGTACGCATATGCTGTCGCCAACCGGATTATGAAATCAGTTCTACGATCGAGGATCAGGCATGTTTCCCATTCGCGATACGATACCGAGTCGACATCAGCCGGTCGCGATGGGGAGTCTGATCTTCGCCAACGCGCTGATTTTTTTTCTCGAACTGCAACTCCCCCAAGATGCTATTGAAGAGTTCTTCAAGACCTTCGGTGTCGTGCCGGCGTTGATCACACAACCCGGGCTGCGTCCTCCCGGTGTCGGAAACGAAGTGTATGGAACGCTGTTCACCAGCATGTTTCTTCACGGCGGCTGGCTGCACCTGATTTCGAATATGTGGATTTTCTACATCTTCGGCGACAACGTCGAAGACCGCATGGGCATCGTTCGGTTTCTCGCCTTCTATCTGCTGTGCGGTGTCGTTTCGGCGCTGGTGCATATCGCGACGAATGTGCTTCGACGTTACCGACCGTCGGCGCGTCGGGGGCCATCGCCGGCGTCATGGGAGCCTACCTGTTGATGTACCCCCGCGCCCGCGTCGTCACACTGATACTGATCGTCTTCTACCCGCTGTTTGTCGAACTACCGGCGGTGACGTATCTGGGAATCTGGTTTCTGATGCAGCTCTTCAGCGGCACCGCAGAACTTGGCGTCGCCGAGGCGTCGAGCGGGGTCGCCTTCTGGGCGCACATCGGCGGCTTTCTGTGCGGCATGCTGACCTACCGCTGGTTCCTGCTCCCCCCGACCAAAGACTCGTGGCCGGTCCGCAGACCGCGTGAGGTGATTTTGATCGATCGCGGCGAACGATTGTGACGTGGACATATTGGGTGCCTTGTTCCCAAGCTCCGCTTGGGAACACAAGTCTTCGAAGCTCCTGCTTCGTCGATCGCTGACGCCATCCCGTATGCCTAAGAAGGTCTCTCATTCATCGCGTCCGCAGATTTCTTATAAATGCCGATCTCCGAAAGGGGAGGATAGCCACGGCACACAAGGGCTTCATAGCAGAGTGAGAATTGAGCGCAGAAGACCAGAACCACCGTCAACAAAAACAGGGCATCGCACAACGTTGGTCGTATTTTCATAATCACTCACCCCGTCACCACCCCCTGGCAACTCGACCCCGCTCCTGCGGTGCAGCCGAAGCAGTGTCGGCCGGTGACGATCTTGCGGTGCGACAGCGATTCGAGATCGGCATCGAAAATCGTTCGCGGCTGAGACGGTTCGACTCCCAGTTCGAGCATCTGATTGAAATCGCAGTCGTACAAGTTTCCGTTCCAATCGACCGATAACGTGTTGCGGCACATCACTCCGCTGACGGCGGCCGGGTTGAAGGCGTCGACCAGTTTTTGCATATACGTTTCGTAACGGCCGGTTTGCAACAGGTCATCGAGAAAACGGCTGATCGGCAGGTTCGTGATCGTATACAGGCGGTTGAAGACCACGCCGTAACGTTCACCGAGTTCGCGGTGATAGTCTTCGTCGAGTTTCTCTTGCGGCGGCGGCAACGAAATTCCCTGCGGGTTGAAGACGAGATTCAGCACTAGCCCGCTCTCTGGTTTTCCGTAACCGAGGTCGTTCAGCCGTTTGATCGCGGCGATCGATTTGGCGAAGACGCCGTCCCCGCGCTGACGGTCGGTGTTTTCTTCGAGATAGCAGGGGAGTGACGCGACGATTTCGACGCGATGCCCGGCAAGAAACTCGGCGAGATCGTCGTAGCCGTTGGCGAGCAGGATCGTCAGATTGCAGCGGTCGATGACATGCCGGTCGAGTTTTTTGATTTCATCGATAAACCAACAGAAATGCGGGTTCATCTCCGGGGCTCCGCCGGTGATGTCGACGACCGGAGTCTCGGAGGCCGCAAGCAGATCGAGACAGGCTTGCATCGTCTCGCGGGTCATGATCTCCCGCCGGTCGGGGCCGGCGTCGACGTGACAATGCCGGCATGTCTGATTGCACAACTTGCCGACGTTGACCTGCAGAATCTCGATCCGGTCGGATTGCAGCACAGGAAGGCCGTGCGCGGCGAGCTGTTCTCCAAAGCGTGGGAGGGGCTGATCTCCTTCGAGAATCTGCACCTGCCGACGGGCTTCGGAAAGCGGGTGATGCTGACGGAGTAACGTGAGCACGGTCATGCAAAGTTCCTGTCACGACGGTGTGAAATAGGCGTTCAAGACGAGATCCCCACCCCGTCGCTTTGACAGATGGCGATCTCCCTTTCATCATAGAATAGTCGTTACGACGATTCAGTTATACATCATCCGTTTGATATTCTCATAGTCGGCCAATGATTTGAACGTTGCACCGTCGGCACACATCGAGGACGAACCTCCCCCGTTTGCGAAAATGTCGGTCGTTATTCCGGTCGGACCGGATGAAACGGGCTGGCGTCGACTGCTGATGCAGATCGAGAGTTGGGATTTTGTACCTGAAGTCATCGTCGTGTTTGCGGAGGGAGACGAAGCGAACGCTCGCGGTTTTCCCAATTCGCGGCACCTCCGCCACATCTCGTCGCCGCGGGGACGGGCGTTGCAGTTGAATGCCGGAGCGCACGTGGCGTCGCATGCGCTGCTGTGGTTTTTGCATGCCGACTCGCAGGTTGATGCGAACGCCTCCCGCGCGATGCGGAACGCCGTACAACGGCAGCCGGACGCGATGTATTTTCTCGATCTTGCCTTTTCGGACGACGGTCCACCTCTGATGAAACTCAACGCCTGGGGAGCGAAGATGCGTTCGCGCTGTCTGGGGATGCCGTTCGGCGATCAGGGGTTGTGCCTCTCGCAGCGGGTCTTCACCCACCTCGGCGGGTACGACACGTCGGCGAAATACGGTGAAGATCATCTGCTCGTCTGGGAGGCGAATCGGCAGAGAGTTCCCGTGAAACGGGTCGCGGGAACGATCGTTACCAGTTCCCGCAAGTACGCCGAACAGGGCTGGTTGCGAACGACCTGTCGGCATTTCATCGGGACATGGAAGCAGGCCCTTCCCGCCTGGATCAAAACGTGGAGATCGGGACGAAAAATCGTAAACGACGATTCGGTGGCGGTCGTCGTTTTCGTAAAAACACCGGGACTCTCCCCCGTCAAGACGCGACTGGCGGCGGAGATCGGCACCGATGACGCCGAACGGTGTTATCGCCTGTCGGTTCACGCCGTCGAAGCCGTTGTGCAAGAAACACGAGAAACGTCGAGGGGGAGGGTGGTCCCTTATTGGGCGGTCGCCGAGCCGGCCGGAATGACCGACCCGCTATGGAAGAACTTCGATCGCCTCGTTCAGCCGGTCGGCGGATTGGGCGAACGTCTCGCCGGTGTTTACAGTCAATTGGCAGCCCGGCATCGTGGCGTCATCTTTCTGGGGGCCGATGCCCCGCAACTGACACCGGAGGTGTTGAACGATGCGATCGCCCGGTTGAACGCCGGGTTTCCGTTCGTCATCGGCCCGGCGACAGATGGAGGCTTCTATCTTTTCGGCGGCTCGATCCCGCTTCCCGACACGCTCTGGACGAGCGTCGAATACAGTTGCGAACGAACGTGCGAGCAACTTTGTCGAAATCTGACAGAGCGCGGACCGATCGTGACCCTTGCGCCGCTGCGCGACATCGATCAACGGGCCGATCTCGATGCCGTCGTCGCAGAAATCAACGCCGCCAACCCTCAACCGGGGGGAGTCTGGTTAAGCGAGCAGAAAGAGTTCGGTAACGCCTTCAGGTCGAGGGGGAAAAACTGAGCCGATCTGCACAGCATGTCGGTTCCCAATCGGCAAGGAGTCGATATACTCAAGGAAACCATAACGCGAGATATCCACCGAGGAGTTTTGATATGACCGCAATTCAATCGGCATCGGCCGAATCGTCGGCGGGACTGAATGTCGAGCAGTCCGTACGCGAACGTTACAGTCAAGCCGCCGAGGCGCACGAACCGAGTTTATGTTGTGCCGTCGATTACGACGCCCGGTACCTCGAGGTCATTCCTCAGGAGATCATCGAACGCGATTACGGTTGCGGCGACCCGTCGAAACACATCGCGGCCGGCGAGACGGTTCTAGATCTTGGTTCGGGTGGCGGGAAAATCGGTTACATTGCCTCACAAATCGTCGGCCCGAACGGCAAAGTGATCGGTGTCGATTGCAACGATACGATGCTCGCGCTCGCGAATAAGTACCGCGACGATGTCGGGCG
This sequence comes from Planctomycetota bacterium, assembly GCA_027618475.1. Classification (GTDB taxonomy): domain Bacteria; phylum Planctomycetota; class Planctomycetia; order Planctomycetales; family Planctomycetaceae; genus JAQCEJ01. Next base: position 5,094 of record JAQCEJ010000059.1, read on the forward strand.
AAAGATCGGCTGGCACAACGTCGAATTTCGCAAAGGAAAAATTCAGGATCTCGCTCTCGATCTTGATCTGGTCGATCGGTATCTCACCACGCACCCGATCGCCACGAGTCAAGACTGGCTGCAGGCACAGGAACATCTGCAACAGCTGCGCGAATCGAAGCCTCTGATCGCCGATTCGTCGATCGACGTGGTGATCTCGAATTGCGTTTTGAATCTGGTTCGCCAGGATGACCGCCGTCAACTCTTTGCCGAGATGCTGCGCGTGCTGAAGAACGGAGGGCGGGCCTGCATCAGCGACATCGTCAGCGACGAAGATGTTCCAGAACATTTACAGCGCGACGGCACGCTGTGGAGCGGCTGTCTCAGCGGCGCGTTTCGCGAAGACCGGTTTTTGCAGGCGTTCGAAGAGGCCGGTTTCTACGGCGTCGAAATCATCAGCCGACAGGAAGCACCGTGGTCGGTCATCGAGGGAATCGAATTTCGCAGCATGACGGTGCGGGCCTACAAAGGAAAAGAAGGGCCCTGCAAGGACCGCCATCAAGCCATGATTTACAAAGGCCCGTGGAAAACGGTCATCGACGACGACGGCCACCAACTGCATCGCGGAGAGCGGATGGCGGTCTGTGACAAGACCTATCAGATCTATTCGCGTCCGCCGTATCGAGACCAGTTCATTCCGATTCAACCGACGGTCGAAGTTCCGCCGGGGCAAGCGAGCGATTTTGACTGCCACAGCGGAGCCGTTCGCGCCGCACACGAAACGAAGTACAAGACACCGCCGCTGACACAACTCCCACTCGCCGATAGCTGCGGTCCTGAGGGATGCTGTTAAAATCGATCGGCGAGATCGACTGTCGAGTGGACAGGAAATCTCGCCGAGATGGATTTTCGAAACGGTGTGCGTCTATGTCGCAGCGGCTTCTTCTGCTGGGGTGGTGACGACTTCCAGGCCGGGGACATTGATGGCCGTCACGCGGACTTGCGTATATTTCTGGCGGTGGCCGGTGTGCCGGCGGGAATTCTTGCGTCGGCGGAGCTTCTGGATTTCGAGCTTCTCCCCTTTGGCTTCGGGTTCGAGAACTTCAGCCTCGATGGTCGCCCCTTCGATAATCGGGGTGCCGATGGCGCTCGAACCCCCCGCGTTGGCCAGCAGTACGCGATCGAATGTAATCTGATCACCCTTTTTCGCGGTCGCACGAAAATCGATGGTGACCTGCTCACCCTGCTGGACGCGAATTTGCCGGCTGCCTTCTTCAATCACTGCAAACATGATTCAACCTTTTTGTCACCAGATTTTTGCAATTGTACTGTTGTTTTTTATGTCGTCGCGCATCGCGTACGGGTCTTGGGCGGACCTCATCGATCGTGCGACCGGCGAGGGACCAAGGAGTGTAACGCATCAATGGCGAAATTTCGAGTCTTTCACCGGAAGAAATTTCAGCTCGCTGCCAATCTCGTCCTGACAACGAATGATAAGGTGTTCGGGCCCGACGTCGTTTCGGGCATGAACCGTCACCTTAACATTATATGTTTCCTCAAGTTGCGTAATGTCCTTCCGCTTGCGGTTATTGAGAAAATCGGCGACCCGTTCGTGAACTTCCAGCGAAATCCGGCCGACCGCTTCGTTGTTGGCCGAGTTCATCAAGAGCCGCATCACGTCGATCGCCATGCTTTCTGCGGTTTTGACGTGTCCCATGCCGAGACAGCAGGGGCAGTCTTCGTACACGCTGCGCCGCAACGACGGGCGAATTCGTTGCCGGGTCATTTCGATCAGTCCGAACGGGCTGATCCTTAAAATCTTCGTCCGGGCCCGGTCTCGGCGAACGGCTTCACGAAGCGCCCGCTCGACGCCGCGGCGATGCCGTTCTTCCCGCATGTCGATGAAGTCGTTGACGATCACGCCGCCGAGATCGCGCAACCGAATCTGCCGGCTGATTTCTTCAGCGGCACGGAGATTGACCTGATATGCCGATTTTTCGGCGTCGTCGTCAGCGCGGTAGTTTCCGCTGTTGACGTCGATGGCGACCAGGGCTTCGGTCTGATCGATGACGATCGAACCGCCCCCTCGGAGCGGAACGTGCCGGCTTTGAATCCGCGAAATTTCTTCTTCGATGCGGTATTTGTGGAAGATCGGTTCGCGGCCTTCGTACAACTTGATGCGATTGACGTGTCGCGGCAACACGATTTTCATGAATTCCCGCGCCCGCTCGAAGGCCTGCGGTTCGTCGATCCAGATCGATTCGATATCGTTGGCGTAGATATCGCGAATCGTGCGGATGATCATATCGCTTTCTTCGTAGATCTCGGTCGGCGCGTTCGTCTTTGTGATGCGGCGCACGATCGTCCGCCACAACCGAATCAGATAATTGAGATCGCGCTGCAGATCTTTCTTCGAGCGTTCGATTCCTGCCGTGCGGATGATGAATCCGAGCCCTTCCGGTGGATTGAGATCGGTCAGCGTCGTGCGAAGTTTGCGACGGAGATCGTCATCGGCGATCTTGCGACTGACGCCGACGCGCTGCAGGCCGGGCATTAACACGAGGTATCGTCCGGGAATACTGATATAAGTCGAGAGCGTCGGTCCTTTGGAGCCGATCCCCTCTTTGATCACCTGGACGAGCACTTCGCTGCCGCGTTTGAAGATGTCTTGAATCGGGGGTTTGTTACGCACGCTCCGTTCGTTGACGCGTCGCTGTTTGCCGCGCGGTCGGGGGGGCTCGTCGTCGGAGTCTTTGCCGGGGCCGTTCGGCATCAGGTGTTTGTAGTATTGGTATTCGACGTCGCTGACGTGCAGAAAGCCGTTGCGTCCGACGCCGAAGTCGACGAACACGGCCTGAATGCTCGGCTCGATATTGACGACCTTGCCTTTGTAGGTGTTACCGACAAGGTTATCGAGGCTGCCGCGTTCGACGTAAAGTTCTTCGAGAATGCCATCTTCGACGATGGCAATGCGGCTTTCTTCCGACTGCAAGACGTTGATCAACATCTCTTTCTTCATCGACATTCCTTCACAACTGGAGGCTGCTTAGCGCATATTCAGCCTCCGTCGTGAAGCTTCTCGACGAAGCGTCGTGACGTCTGGAATGGCCGTTCTTGTTACCGGTCCACATTCTTGTTCGTCGATTGAGTTTGCCGGAAGGCGAAGCCAATCGATCGATACTCGCGACGGAACGTCGAGGAGAAACCGCATCCATCGGGGGATTCAGCGTCGAGAGGACGCCTTCCCTGCGATGTGGATCATGAGACGGTTGGTGCTCGAAGACAACGTCGGGAGCGAATGAAGGCGGACAGAATTCGGTCTCGTTCCGCGCCTGGTCGCCATCACTAGCGGGGGCGGAAAAAGCGATCAAACATCGGGACGTCGGGTCTGACACATCGACCGCGCGAAAATTCGCGTGCGTGCGATGCTGTAAATAACTGTCAGACCGGTCTGCTTCGATGTCACACCGAATCAGTCGGCAACTAAGACGAATATGCACTGTGTTGGAACCCGGTTTCAGAGCCCTTCGACGGTAGAATCGTTGCGCCTTCTTGTGCAACGACGATTTCGTCGGCAGAATCTGAAATAACTTGTATGAAACGTGTATCAAATCTGAAGGGGAATGCGGTCTGGTCGTTCTCGCGATCAAGACATCGCCTTAACCGGCGACGTGTTGATTTCTGTTCGACGACGTATTCGCGTTCCCTTATCAACCCTGTTTGCAACTATCAACTTCAGAATCTCGCGACCGGCGGGCATTCGCAACCGGTTGTTCGTGATTCTTTTGATTGTGTCGTGTTTTGTGTTTTCGTGTTCGATGTTTCGGCGATCTCGAACGATCGTGTGAATATCATCGTTCGATGTCATGAAGAAAACAGATCGGGACAGATTTTCTTCAATTCGCCTCGCAAATAACTTTCGACGTCGCGTGCCGTGTCGAATTTCATCACGTGGGCCGCAACCGCTTCGGCGTGTTCGCGCGTCGTGTGACGCAGGACTTCTTTCAATTCGGGTATGGAGAAGGGGGTGACGCTGAAATGTCTTAACCCCATTCCCAGCAATAAAGGCATAAACTTGGTATCGGAACTCATCTGGCCGCACACCGTCACGGGAACGTTGTGCTTCTGACCGACCTCGACGACCTGCTGAATTAACCGTAAAATCGACGGATCTCCCGATCGATATAAATCGGCGACCGCGGGATCGGAACGGTCGACCGCCAATGTGTATTGAATCAAATCATTGGTACCGATGGAAAAGAAGTCGACTTCTTGTGCGAACTCTTCAGCGAGCAATGCCGCTGCCGGTACCTCGACCATCATACCTAAAGGAACGTCGCGACGGAATTGCTGATGGGCCTCTTCCAGGTCGTCGATGACATCTCGCAAAATCATTTTGGCCTGACGGATTTCCAGCAGCGTCGAGACGAGTGGAAACATGATCCGTACGTCTCCATGCACCGATGCCCGCAGAATAGCGCGTAACTGCGTTTTGAACAACGGCAAATTCTTCAAGGTCAGCCGTATACTTCGTAAGCCGAGTTCCGGATTCGGAGAGGCTGTCCAGTGTCCCCCGTTGATTGACGTGGGGATTTTGTCGGCACCCAGATCGAGTGTTCTAATGACCACAGGATGCGTGGGGAAGGCCTTGAGAACCTTGCAATAGGCGTCGAAATGGTCGTCTTCCGTCGGTTCGCGGTCCGATTCGAGATACAAAAACTCGGTGCGATACAGGCCGACACCGTCGGCACCGCGGGATGTGCAATGCTCGGCTTCATCCGGAAATTCGATATTTCCCAGAAGCGTAATGGGAATATGGTCTTTGGTTTCGGTCGGCAACTTCAGTAAAGAGTCGAGTCGGGCCGTGACATGTCGCTGGCGTTCTTCGGCGTGACGGTACCGGTCGAGCGTTTCCTCATCGGGATCGATGATGATTTCACCCTGATTGCCGTCGACGATCACCGTTTCGCCGCCGGAAACATCAGACAGGAATTCCCCAACTCCGACGATCGCCGGCAGTTCGAGCGCACCGGCGAGAATCGCCGTATGACTCGTATGGCCACCGACTTCTGTCGCAAATCCCAGAACAAATTTCTTGTTGAGTTTCGATGTCTCGCTCGGCGTGAGATTATGGGCCAGTACAATGACCGGGGCGGCGAGATTCATCAATTCTTCGCGGCGTTCGCCGAGCAGATGTTTGAGCAGACGCTTTTCGAGGTCGAAGATATCGGCGGCACGTTCGGCGAGATAGTTGTTGCCGAGATTCTGAAAGATTTTCGCATATTTCCGCAGGACACGGCTGGAGGCAAATTCGGGCGAAAAACACTTTTCACGAATCAAGGTGAGAATTTCGTCCGTGAGTTTCGGATCCTGCACCATTTGCAGGTGAGCCGAAAAGATCGCCGCGTATTGCTCACCCAGTTGGGAAGCGGCTTGTTGCTGGTTTTCGTAGATTTCTTCGCAGACGTGCTTCAGGGCGACTTCAAACCGGGCAATTTCAGAATCGACCGCGTCAATCTTGACCAACCGGCGAGGAATGCGGAAGTCTTCCGTCCCCAGCACAAAGGCCGGACCGGCGACGACTCCAGGAGAAACGGCGATTCCTCGCTTAACAAACATCAAGTAAACCTGTTTCGGGTGACTCCGGGAGACCGAACACGTCGGAACTCAGTTTCGATTTTTTGTGAAAACGATAAACCCTGTTGGGGCCAGTGTGAAGAAGACCGGCGAATGTGCGCGGTCTGACGCAGGCCATCGGGCCGGGTCCGCAACCCAATGTGACGATTATGGAGCCAATGGTCAATCGCCGAACGAAGAAATCCCGAGGAGACGCAGGCATTCTGCGGGAGTAGCCCCCAGGATGGGCGAATGATCTGCCGGGGCTGAGGTGATGGAAAGCGAAGACCCTGCCGGGTAAAAATCGACCGACGTACCTCAACTCCGTGGCGTAAACTGTTTCCGTCAGGGGTTTTCTGCGGTGTTGGGTACAAAATTCGAGTCAAACAGGGCTCCTAAACGGGCGAGAAACATGTCTGCCCCTTCTCCCTGTGCCTGAATTGCCAGAACGGTTCCTTTTTCGGCACTGAGTGTCAGGATGTCGAAAATGTTCTTGGCATCGACGACCTGCGAGCCTTTACTGAGACGGATCTCACAGGGGGCCTCACGCGCCAATTGAGCGATCATGGAACACGGCACCAGGTGGAGTCCGTTTTCCACATTGATCGTCACTTCTCGTTGAATGAGAGGGTATTGGGACATGAAAACCGCTGACTCATTGAGGATTCTGGAAGTTCTCCAAACCGTGTCATGATCGTCGGCGCGGCATCGATCGGGAATCTTGCGGACGTGTTTCCCTCGCCAGCCGGGTCATGAAGCCCGCTCGATCCCTGGGCGCAGCCGATCGGATCTTCGGGGCTCGCTCTGGTTCGAACCTGAGCTGAAAGAACTCAAATCTGGTTGTTGTCCGCCTCCTGTAGAAGTTCGATCACATCTTCGCTCGATTTCGCCTGTCGCAGGAAGTTGCAGAAATTGGCATTCCTCAGATGGCGGGAAATATTTTCCAGCGCTCGCAGGTGATCGCCCGGCCGATCGGGGGGAGAGACCAGCAGAATGAGAATGTAAACCACTTCCCCATCGAGGCTGGCAAAATCAACGCCCTCTTTGGCCAGCGCCACCGCGGCGATCATCTTGTCGACAGAAGGATGTTTAGTATGGGGGACGGCGACGCCATGTCCGATACCCGTAGACCCCAATTCCTCTCGTTTCAAAATTGCTGAAACGATGCTTTCTTCGTGTTCTTTTTCGATGCGGCCGCTGGCTGTCAGACTGGCCACCATGGTGCGAATGGTCTCTTCTTTGCTGTCCCCAGAAAGGTTGGGAATAACGGCTTCCGGCACCACGAAGTCACTGAACTTCATGCATGGCTCCTTGACCACGTTCACGGGTCGACTTACTCTGCAATTCGCGTATCGCAGTCGGACACCGGTCATTCCGGAGTCGTGCGGCCGAGAATTGCGTTTAACTAAAATACCAAGTCAGAACAATTGTTTTCATTATCCAGTCGAGAGATCAGCACAATAGCACAATCGACGGTCGGTTGTCATGTATCGCGATTCAATTTGAGTTGAATCTCCCCGAAAAGTTTTTCGACACGCCAAATCAAGTCTTTCGTGTCGAGCACAATTATCGGAGATCGTCTGAAGAGGGGCCTTTATCGTCTTCACGGGCCGTCGTTAGAACCAAAATCGAGAGTTTTTCAGTCGTCGACGGGTTCTTCGGGCTGTCGCCCGCGATGGTGATCCTGCACCTTTTCTTTATATTTGCGAATCTGTTGTTCCATCTTGTGCAACGTGCGATCGAACGAGACGGTGGCTTCTTCTCCTTCGCCCCCTTCGTCGTGAGCGACAAAATTGTGCTTGTGTTCGGCATCGACGAGAATTTCGACCCGTACGCGATGATCGACGAATTCAACCGTCACCTGAATCGCGGTGATACGTTCGAACAGTGTGAGCAGTTTTTGCGACTTGTCCGTCATGTACTGTTGAACGTCGGCGGAAATACTCCCATGTCGGCACGCGATGGCTACCTGCACAGTCTTTGTCTCCTCGGTCTCGCTGTGATCGTTGTTCGTTTGCTCCATACCCGTCGAGAATGCTTCGAGAGGATGGGCTGGCGAAATGTGATATCGGTTTTGCGTCAGACTCAATTTTAGCCCACACCTTGAGACAATACCAGTTACGAAAAATATTCTGTTCCGACGATTCGCAAATATCGAAGACCGCCGATGGATATTCCTGGCGCGAGGTCTTTCGTAGCCGGATCGACCGATTCGAGTTCCTCGTTCGAAGTGAGGAATGCCAATGGTGCTTCATCCCGTCGTTGTGCCGTTTCACAGCGGTCGAGAGAGCGTCTTAGCGTTGAGATTGCGCACGAATGGTCAACCGGCGTTTCTGGTTCGCGGAATCATCCGTCGCTTCGTCGTCGATGGCCGAAGGCGTTTCTTCATGCGGCCGATCGACCTGAGCCGTCGGAGGCCAGCGAAACTCGAGACCGAAGAAGGGGAGGCGGTTGTTGCTGTCGAATTGAAAATACGACCGATCCCACGTGCATCCGGCAACCAGCAGACAGACCATCACCATCGCGATCGACCTTAGCCGTCGATACCGAAAATCGCGATGTCGATTCATCGTTCGGTCTTCCATCGATAATGAGGGGAGGGGAGTCTGAAATCAGACTCGTAACGCTCGCTTGTTACGTCGCATGAGGAATATCGTCGCCGTTGTAGTATTCGTAGAAGATACGGCCGATTTCGTCGCTGAGCCGGGAGAGGTAGAGTTTCTTAAATTTCGGATACGAGATTTCGGTCGTCGACTTCGGGGCGGTCAAAGGATAACGCGAGATGATTTCTTTCGAATAAATCTTTTCGCCATGGCCGACTTCATCCATTTCGAAGACGCTGACCGACCCTTCGGCGCGGCCGCGATAGAGATTGGCGCTGTTCTCTTCGTACAAACTGTACTCGTGCAGATCGATGTAGACTACGTACGTGCAATTGAAGGCTTCGCCGATTTCTTCGGGGCGGTCCCAATCGGGGTTTTTGTCGATCCAGGCGATAATCTGATCGGGATTGATGACCTTGATGTGATGCTCGTGAAGCCGATACGTCACATACTTGGCAAGTTCGTTATCGATTTCGCTGAAATCCCATTTCAATTCGGTTGGTGCATAACAGACGACGGCGACGGAGACGTCACGATCGGTAAACGATTTTCGTGTTTGCGTGTCGAAATCGGGCTCGATCGACGGCGGTCCGCCGATGAGATAGCCGAGCAGAATGAAGTAGTTGCAACCGGTCTGCAACATCAGCAGGCAGCTACAGGCAAGAAATCGGAGACCGATGCCGAGCCGTAGTGCATGATTCGAGTTTTGCCTCAACATTTGGTAAACCTCGTAGGACTGAATTGAAGCAATCTCAAAACCGTCAGGACGTTCCATTCGATCTTTGAAATCATCGTCTTTTCGAATTTCTGGAGTGATCCGACCCGTCCCTCAGGGGAAGGAACGGCATGTTTAGAACGTGTCTTCCATGCGGTAGTTGTACAGTTTGCGCGACAGTTCGCGGCTGACTTCTTCGAGATACTTCTGACGAAACGATTTATCGGTGATCTGTTCTGAGGGAATTGGTTGCAACGAGGGATATTCGGAGTTGAATTCCTGTACGAAGACCTGTTGAGCACGGGCTCGTTTTTCTCCTCCTTGAGTCGTCCGAACCACCTCGTACACCATCATGTTCCCGTTGGCGCGTCCGCGATAAAGATCGCGGCTGTGTTCTTCGAGATAACGAAACTCATTGAGTTCGATGTGGACGATGTAATCGGCGTCAAACTCTTCGGCGAGTTCTGACGGGTGATCGAATTCGCCTCCGTTGTCATCGATCCAGTGAGCGACGTCGTCGAGATTGACGACTTCAATGCCGCGAGAATTCAGATTCTGGCTCACCTTTTCGAGAATATCGTAATCGAGAGAGGGCCAGTGCAGTTTCACCGCTTCGGGAGAGCTGCAGATGACCAGAACTTTCTTGTGTTCCTTTTGCAGATTCACGTGGGTTTGCGACGTAAAATCGCAAACGATCAGCGGGTCGCCAAAGATCATTTTGCCGGCCATGACAAACAACGAGCAACCGGAGAATGTGGCGAACATTCCGACCAGAAACAGCCAGTGCCACATCCTGGTACAGCCGCGACGCCTCTGACAGGATTGGTTGGAAAAACGTTTGGTCACAGAGAGTTCCTCGATCTTCGACAGGTCGACGTAACGGCGGACAAACCACAACACGTGCCGCTTAGGTGGCGAAAAATGAAATATTGAAACGAGACGAAATGAAGTTGAAAGTGACGTCAGAACAGAAATGAAATGAAATGAGGGAGATTCAGAAGGGGCAGGGGGATGGAATTCGATGGAATGACGAAATGATCCGGGCAAACCATTACCCACGGTGGTGTGGAATGGTGCACGAAACATTAATACGTGTGTGGAGAGGAAAAACAGGCTGGATGGGAAAAAGGACAGGTGGCGATTCGCCGAGATGGGGATTCAAATTCTTGCAGACCGGGGTTCATAACTTTATTTCAAAGTCGCTGCAAGAGAGGTTTCGCCACGATCGCGGGAAAATCGCTGTCGGTTGGCAAAAAGTACAGTTCGGAAACGGGTCAAACATTAGCGGTTTGAAACCATGTCAAAGTCACAAAGACAAATGGCCGCAAAAACAGACAAAAGCCGCAAAGAATACCAGTAGAAAATTTCGTCAGCGAAAGCATGTCTCTTTTTTGCGTCCTTTTGCGTCCTTTTGCGTTTTTTTGCGGCTGATTCATCTTTCTCTTCGGACGTCCCTTTCGGCGGACGAGTTACGGTAATTGAAGATTCCTCTCCAACGAAATCGAGGTTCGGGATACCATGCAAAGCTCAACACCTCTCAAGACATCGATTCGGTGATCCCCTCCCTCCCTTCCGGATTCAAACCATGATCACTTCGCGAATGATCGTTGGCCTGTTCGTTGCCTCGATGCCACTTGGCCTGACGACGGATGTTTCCGCTCAATTGTTTTCGTCGTCATCTCTTTCTTCATCGAGTCAGAAGGCTAAGAAACCGAAAACAACGCGATCGCTCGACGAAATGTTATTGTTCTATCCGTCGAAATTCCCCGCCGGAAACTGGGAACCGGACAAGCTGAATTTTGAGGACGCCTGGTTTAAGGCCGCAGACGGGAACCGTGTTCACGCCTGGTATTGTCCCTGCGACGAGCCGAGAGCGACCATTTTGCTGGCACACGGCAACGGTGGGAATATTGCATCACGGGCATCGTGGTTAACTTACCTTCAACAAGAGTTGCGGGTCACGACGCTGATGTTCGATTATCGTGGCTATGGTCGCAGTCCCGGCGTGCCGACCGTCGAAGGGGCATTGCAGGATGCCCGCGCCGCGCGAGTATTTCTGGCGAGTCGTGCCGGAGTCGAAGAGCCGGACATCTATCTGATGGGAGAATCGCTCGGGGGAGCGATCGTCGTACAGTTAGCTGCCGAAGCTCCGCCGCGAGGGTTGATTCTGCAGAGTACGTTTTCGTCGTTACGGGATATTGCGAGCGTGCATTATCCGGCCCTTGCGTGGGTTGTGCCGAAGTCGCGTCTGAATTCCGCCGCACAACTCGCAGGCTACAAAGGCCCGCTGCTGCAAAGTCATGGCGACGCCGACGGGACGATTCCGTTTTCATCGGGAGAGGCGCTGTTCAATTCGGCGAACGAACCGAAGACGTTCTTGAAGATCAAAGGAGCCGACCATAACAACTGGCTGTCGGCGGAATACGCTCGGTATCTCGATGCGTTTATCGAGAACGTGGAGACGGGGTCGGAGTGATGATCGGGACGTGTGAGATTAATCCTGTTGACGATCATGAGGGCCGATAATGCCAATGTTCATGCATGCTCGAATATTGATGACGGTTCTCGTTTCATCAATTATCGGCTGTTCGGTTTTCGGAGATCGAACGATGCATTACATCGGAAAAACCAACGAGGTTGCCGATCTCGAATCCCCCGTCGGCTTCAAAATCTCTCCGCGAGACGCCGTTGAAATCATTAACCGAAGTCGTACGTATCCCCACATTTTAGCAGATGTATTCTATCACGATAACGAAAACTATTACGTTGTCAGTTGCACGTACATTAAATCGAGAAATTCACGGGCTGCGAAGAGGGGAACGATCATCCACGGTCAAACCGGCAAGATATTCAATCGCGAGACCGAGACGTGGGAAGACGTTCCGGAACGATGACGCCGACGAGTGATTTCGATGGAGCCGGGTGAGGTGATGACTGTGTCTCACAAGCGAAAGCGTATACAATTCGGGGAACCTCGTAATGCCGTTTTCGTTGTACTTCCATTTGCTTCACCATGCTCGGGTTTCCATTGATAGACTCGTCGCTTACCCCTCAGCAACACCCCGAGCCCGTAAGGCCCGGCAGCCGGAAAATCTGGTTGCGCGGGGCGTTTGTGATGGTAGCCCTTGTGGTCGCCGGCGTCTGGTCAACAGTGTGGTTCAACCGCGAACCGGTGGAAATTCTTCTGCAAAAAGCAGAATTGGCACTCATTAAAAAGCAATACGATGTCGCCGAGACGTTGGCGTCGCAGGTGCTGAAACGCGATGCCAACTCGTCGTCGGCTCTGGTCATCGCTGGAGATGCCGCGAAAGAATTAAATGAGTTTGACCGGGCGATTGCTTATTACGATCGAGTCCCCGACGACGGCAGTCCCGCCGCGGTCGCCGCGCGTCGGAACGCCGGACGCGTCTATCTGCTCAATAAAAAACGGCTGACGCTGGCCGAAGAGCAGTTTCGCCGTTGCCTGTTGCAAGATCCCGATGACATCTATGCCAACGACGGGATGGCGTATGCGATGGGAGTATCCGGCCAGTATCTCGAGTTGATCCCCCATCGCTTGAAGTTGATCCGTTCGGGCCAGATTTCCATCAGTAGTCTGTACGAACTTTCGCTGGGGAGCAAACTGCTGGCTGATCCCATCGATGCCGTTCCTTATATCGAAGCAGCTCCCGATGACACGTTGGAACTTATTTGTCAGGCTGATATTCGCTTGATTGAAAAGGATTACGCCGGTGCGATCGATCTGGCGAAGAAAGTCGCCAGCCGGTTCCCCGAGTTACCGAAACCTCACTTGACGATTCTGAACGGCCTGTTGCAGGTAAACAACCTGCGGGAATTTCAGTCATATCACGCGACACTCGATTCCACACAGCAAGACCATCCCAAAGTCTGGATGTTGCGTGCGGACTATTGCCTGCGTTGTGGTTACAACCGCGAGGCGTTGCGTTGTTACTGGGAATCGCTCCGCCGCGATCCGAATCAGCATTATGCGAGTTTTCAACTGTCGCAACTTCTGATTTCACTCGACCGAGGGGACGAAGCCGCCGTATTCGCGAAGCGGGCAGACCTTCTACGCGAATACATTTCGATAGCGCAGATTTCGCGCTCGAGTGATGAGTCGGCGATTCGAATGCTCGACAGTTTTGCAGAGGCCGCCCGTATGGCCGAAGAACTCGGTATGATCTGGGAAGCCTTCGGCTGGTATCGAATCGCCGCCGAACGAAATCCGGCGAACGTGATGCTGGCTGAAAAAACCATACAACTCAAGTCGGCATTGGCCACGCTGCCGCTACAGCGATCGCTGGCGGAATTCAACCCGACCCACGAGATCGACCTTTTGAATTTTCCATTGCCCGATCTGTCGATCATCTCACTCCCGGATTCGGTCAAGTCTCAATTTGCCGATGTGCCCCGCAGCGTCCGATTTGAGGAAGTTTCACCAGAACTGGGGATCGACTTCTCGTACTACAGTGGTCGCGATCCCCTGACGCAGCGAATGCTCGAAATGTTCGAATTCAACGGAGGGGGTGTCGCCGTCATTGATTTCGATCTCGATCGCTGGCCCGATCTCTATTTCACACAGGGTTCAGACTGGCCGCGCGAACCCGGTCAATCGGACTATCTCGACGCGCTCTATCGCAATGGGGGAGGAGACCATTTTCGGAATGTCGCACCCGCTGCCGGCATTGTCGAAAACGGTTACAGCCAGGGGGCGACCGTCGGCGACTTCAACGGCGACGGGTTTCCCGATTTGTATATCGCCAACATCGGTGAAAACCGCTTGTACGAAAACAACGGCGACGGGACGTTTACCGATGTGACGGCAGCAGCGGGGATCGACGATCAACGCTGGACGACAAGCTGTCTGATCGCCGATCTGAACGGCGATACGCTTCCCGATCTGTATGATGTGAATTATTTAGCCGGCGATGATCTTTTCACGCGGATCTGCCTGGCAGACGACGGAGTGCGGCATGTCTGCGCTCCACAGGCGTTTCCTCCCGAGATCGATCAGCTGTATCTGAATCAAGGTGACGGGACATTCGAAAATGTGTCGTCGGCGAGTGGTCTTACCGACGCCCGCGGTCGTGGATTGGGCATCGTGGCGTTTGATCTCGATCATTCGGGGATGCTCGATCTGTACGTCGCCAACGACGTCGGCCCGAACTTCTTTTTTTGGAATCAGACCGGCGACGACAAATCGATTCCTGCTTTCGTCGAACAAGCAACACTGATGGGATTCGCACTCAACGCCGCGGGAGATTTCGAATCGGGCATGGGGATCGCCTATGGCGACGTTGACGGCGACCAGCTGCTCGATCTGTTCGTTACCAATTTCTACAGCGAATCGAACGTTCTTTACCGTCAGCAGCCCGGTTTGTTGTTCGATGATGTCACGAGGACATCGGGCTTGCACGACGGCAGTTTGTCGATGGTCGCTTTCGGTACGCAATTTCTCGATCCCGATCTCGATGGTCATCTTGACGTGGTGATCGCGAATGGGCACATCACCGGGGCGCACGAATATCGCAACGAACCGTTACAGATGAGGCCGCAGTATTTTCACAACGACGGCAAAGGGCGATATTCGGAAGGAACTCCCGCGTCCGTCGGCCCGTATTTCGCTCGCGAACTCCTCGGTCGGGGGTTGGCCCGCCTCGATTGGAACCGCGACGGCCGAGACGATTTTGCCGTGTCTCATCTCGATGCTCCGGTGGCCCTCGTGACGAATACCTCGTCCGAATTCGGAAATCATATCGCGCTTCGCTTCGTCGGTATCCGCTCGGCCCGCGATGCCATCGGCACGTCGATTACGCTGACTGCCGGTTCGCAGAAACGGGCTCATCAGCTCATCGCCGGCGACGGCTTTCAGGCGAGTAACGAACGCCTGATGATCGTCGGTTGCGGTCAGGCGACCGTCGTCGATGAATTGGAGATCACCTGGCCGTCGGGAGAAACGCAGAAATTCGCATCGCTGGCAACGAACGAGGAATACCTGATCCTCGAAGGAAACGACGCACCGGTTCTCTGTCGGCGAACGAACCCGTTGACGACTACAAAATAAACTTTGACAAGTCTTCGTTCTTGATGAGTTCGCCGAGTTCTTGCTGCACGAATGCGGCATCGACTTCGACGCGTTTGTCGAGAATTTCCGGAGCTTCGTAACTGACCGAGTCGAGCAGGCGTTCGAGAATCGTGTGCAACCGGCGGGCACCGATATTCTGCGTCGTCTGATTGACTTGAAACGCGATGCGGGCGAGCGACTCGACCCCCTCTTTGGTGAATTCCACATCGACGCCATCGGTCTTCAACAGCGAGGCGTATTGTTGAGTCAGCGAGTTCGTCGGTTCGGTGAGAATGCGGACGAAGTCGGTCTGCGTCAGATCCTGGAGTTCGACCCGAATGGGAAAACGCCCCTGCAATTCGGGCATCAGATCCGACGGTTTCGACCGATGAAACGCCCCGGCGGCAATAAACAGAATGAAATCGGTCTTGATCGTTCCGTATCGCGTCTGCACGGTCGTCCCTTCGACGATCGGCAACAGGTCGCGCTGCACCCCTTGACGCGATACATCCGGCCCGCGGCCTTCTTCCGGTCCGCACACCTTATCGATCTCGTCGATGAAGATGATTCCGCTGCGCTCGGCGAGTCGAATCGCTTCTTCATGAATCACGTCCCGGTCCATCAGTGCGTCGATTTCCTCTTCCCGCAGAATCTCGCGGGCTTCTTTCACTTTGACTTTGCGCGATCGGCTTTGGCGAGGCATGATTTTCTCGAACATGTTCTGCAGATCGAAATCCATCTGCTCCATGCCCATGTTCGAAAAGACCTGCACGGGGGAGTTTCGCGATTCGATCTTCAGTTCGACCATTCGCTCGTCGAGCAAGCCTTGATGCAGCATCTCGCGAAATTTTTCGCGCGTTCGTTCCGAGCGTTTCAACTCGGCTTCGTCGTGCTGTGCGTCCGACGACGTATCGTCTTCGTCATCCGGCTCGTCATCGTCGGACGGCTGAGTCGGCGAAACGGTGGTCTCCGTCCCTCCCAGCAGTTTTTCGATATCCTGCAGCGTCATTCCGCCAGAGGCTTTTTCTTTTCCCGGACGCCGGCTCGATGAGGTTGCCAGTTGCGGCAGCAGCAGATCGAGCAATCGTTCTTCGGCGCGATGCTCTGCCTTTTCGGCGATCTCGTTTCGTTTTGAATTTTTCACCAGAGTGATCGCATTGTCGACGAGGTCGCGAACCATGCTTTCGACGTCGCGGCCGTGATAACCGACTTCGGTGTACTTCGACGCTTCGACTTTGACCAGCGGCGCACCGGTGAGGTTCGCCAGCCGCCGCGTGATTTCGGTCTTTCCGACGCCGGTCGGGCCGATCATGATAATGTTCTTCGGAGAAACATCGCGGCGAATTTCTTCATCAAGATGATTCCACCGCCAACGATTCCGCAGCGCGATCGCGACCGCTCGCTTGGCATCGTTCTGGCCGATGATATGTTTATCGAGCTCGGCGACAATTTGCCGAGGGGTCATGTCCCACACGGAAGTTCCTCCACTTCGATATTCGAATTCGTATAGACGTCGATTTCAGATGCAATTTCGAGCGACTTGCGGACAATCTCGGCGGCAGTCATGTCGGTGTTTTTAACCAGAGCACGAGCGGCGGCGAGGGCGTACGGTCCCCCCGAACCGATGCCGATGATGCCGTCGGTCGGCTGGACGACGTCTCCCTGTCCGGTGATGAGCAGGTTATGCTCGCCGCTGACGACGATCATCAGGGCTTCGAGCCGGCGAAGCATGCGGTCGGTCCGCCATTCGCGGGCCAGTTCGGTCGCCGCACGCGGGATGTTACCCGGAAAATCCTTGGCTCGGGCCTCGAACCGTTCGAGCAGGGCAAAGGCATCGGCGGTCGACCCGGCGAACCCGACCAGCACTTTATGATCGAGAATCCAGCGGAGTTTTCTCGTATCGTGCTTGAGAATCATATTGCCGTAGGTGACCTGTCCGTCGCCGCCGACGGCGATGATGCCGTTATGTTTCACCGACAGAATCGTCGTCGAACGCCATTTCGGTTTTTCCATCAAATGCCCTTTTGTCCAATGCCTCGCGGGGGGCGGTTGAAATTTGCTAACCGCCTTCCATTCTTCGTGTTCGTTCAGACGAGATCAACGTATCAATTGCGCGAACCGGCGACAAGCGACTTGCAATTCGTTCACTGTTTTCGCCAAAATGGTAACGCATGACCACCCCGAAGCCGAAACGGGCGACGGATGTCGGCATCGTTCGACAGTGATTCACAATTCAATTTTCGACGTTCGTCATTCCCTACGACGCAGGCCGCTGACATGTTGGCACAACTGCACACGTTCTCACTTTTCGGCATCGATGCACATTCGGTGCAGGTCGAAGTCGACATTTCTCCCGCGGCACTTCCCAAAACGATTCTCGTCGGCTTGGCTGAAGCCGCGGTAAAGGAGAGCATTCACCGCATCGAACGCGCGATCGTCAACAGCGGGTTTCATCGACCGATCGACAGAATCGTGGTGAACCTTTCACCCGCCGATCTACCGAAGGATGCCGCGTCGTTCGATTTACCGATTGCATTGGGAGTGCTCGCCGCCAGCGGCCAGTTTTCTTCGGCGCGGCTCGATGCTTACGCGGCCGTCGGCGAGCTGGCGCTCGATGGTACGCTTCGGCCGATCAAAGGGGCGTTATCGATGGCCCTTTCGGCGCGAAAGCAGGGGCTGACCGGTCTCGTGGTTCCGGTCGTCAACGCCTCCGAAGCCGCCGTTGTCGCGGGACTCGATATCATTCCCGTCGGCTCGCTCAGCGAGGCGGTCGGATATTTCTCCGAAGCGATCGACATCGAACCGACGCAATTTCAGTGGACCGACTACGCTCAGGAACATGGCCGTTACACAGTCGACTACACCGACGTCAAAGGCCAGGAATTCGCCAAACGGGCGGTGACGGTGGCCGCGGCGGGAAGTCATCACTTACTGATGATCGGATCCCCGGGAACGGGCAAAACTCTGCTCGCTTCGCGACTGGGAACAGTGATGCCGTCGCTGTCGCAGGAAGAAAGCGTCGAGACGACTCGCATCTACAGCGCTGTCGGCCGCTTGTCGCCCGGCGACTCACTCTTGTTGATTCGCCCGTTTCGTTCACCCCATCACACAATCTCGCAAGCGGGACTGGTCGGCGGAGGGAGCACGCCGACACCGGGTGAGATCAGTCTTTCGCACAACGGCGTGCTGTTTCTCGACGAACTCCCCGAATTCGATCGCCGTACCCTTGAAGTCTTACGGCAACCGCTCGAAGAGGGGTGCGTGACGATCTCGCGCGCCGTCGGCAGCGTGACGTTCCCCGCGAACGTAATGCTGGTGGCGGCGATGAACCCGTGCCCGTGCGGATTTCGAGGCGATCCGCGCAGGCGATGTCATTGCACGCCGATGCAGATTGAGAAATATCTTTCGCGGATCAGCGGCCCGCTGCTCGATCGCATTGACATTCACATCGAAGTTCCGGCGGTCCCGTTTGCCGAGTTGTCGGATCGCCGCAGCGGTTCATCGAGCGGTGAGATGCGTGAGCAGGTCTTGAAAGCGCGAGCCCGCCAGCACGAACGTTTCGGCAGTTCGTCGAGTATTCTGAACGGCAAGATGGCTCCCCGGCAAATTCGCGAACATTGCCGGCTCGACGCCGATGCTTCGTCGCTGTTGAAGACGGCGATGGAAGAGATGGGACTTTCGGCACGAGCCCACGACAAGATTCTGCGCGTCAGCCGCACGATCGCCGATCTGGACGAAAGCGACGCCATCACCGCCGCACATCTCAGCGAAGCGATCAACTATCGAACGCTCGATCGCTCGCGATGGACGGGATGAAACCGGGGAGTCGATGGCTCGCGACGAAACCAGGTTTTTTACGTCTTCATATTTTGCAGAAGATGTTCGTCGACGCCGGGCGCGTATCAAAATCCCTTTCCGGCGTCGATCAACAGGTCGCGGTACATCAGAGCGATGCGGAAAACAAGCATGATGATAAAGATCGCGACCATCCCCCAGATCACCCAGCCCAATGTTACGGCGAGCGCTCGCAATGTCCGCCGGGCTTGATCTTCGAACTGCGGACTCATCCGTTGCAGCATTTCGGGGACCGTTCCCGATGCTTCCCCGACGCTCACCATTTCGATCCATTCCACGGGAAAAACCCGCGTACCGGCGAGGGCCTCGGTCAGCGTGTCCCCTGTCATGACGTCGTCGATCGCTTCGGGCATGACACGCAAGAATGCACCGTTCGCCGTCGCGCGAAAACTGGCATCGAGACTCGCCTCGATCGGCATCCCCGCCTGTTGAGTGAGCGAGAAGGCCCACGAAAATCGTGCCACGGCAAACGACTGCAGGCATTGTCCCACAACCGGAATGCGCAACAACAGCGGATCGAGAATCCGCTTCCCCTCGAAACCGCGCGCGAGCAGTTGATAAGCGACGAACAACAGAATCGGTCCGCCGAGTGTGATGGTCAGCCAGATCATGGCTCCGCTGCCGCCGGTCAGTCCGAAGCCGAGCACGTCCATCGTCGCCGTGCGGTTCATCTGACCGATAATGCCGATGACGTACAGCATCCCGGCGATGACGAACGTGGCGGCGAGATATTGAAACACCGGCCAGGCAATCGCCGTGGTGAAATCGCGGCGCAGCCGGACGTGATGTTCGTAATGCTCGCTCAGGCTGTGCAGGATCTCGGGGAGCGTTCCGGTCTGCTCGGCGACGGCGACCATTTCGATCATCAATTCGGGGAAGACGCCGGTCGACCGCATGCTGCCGGCGATGTCGTCCCCTTTTTTGAGCGACGTTTGAATTTCGTGCATCGCATCGCGGGCCTGCGCATCGCGGGCTTTATCGCCGGCGATTTTGAAGGCTTTGGTGATCTCGACGCCCGAATGAAGCAACGTGCTGAGCGAACGGCACAACGGCGATAACGTCTTGAGGCTCAATGTCCGACTGAACACGGCAGGTTCCTTATCGCCAGCACCGGAATGATTACGATTTCTTCTTCAACACCTGTTCGACGAGCGTACCGACATCGTCGGCGTGAAATTCGTCTTCTTCTTTATACGCCTTGTCGTTGTCGAATTGTTTGACGAGTTTTCCCGATTGATCATAAACGAGCACCGTCGGCGTCGAACGGATGTCATTGTCATCGAGAAAATCGATAAACGCATCCGTCAGCGCAACATGCCGCGATGCGGAGGGATGCTTTTCGTGTAATTCGAACACCTGGGGAAGATAAAACGCCGGTGGCTTATCGTCGATACCGTCGTAATCACAGTTGATGTCGTAGAAGACGACATCGTCTTCGGTCCAGCGACGCGACAGCTCGGCATACGCGGGGAATTCGGCGAGACAGACGGCACACGTATTCGTCCAGATATTGACCACAACCACGCGTCCATCGAGCGTCTTGATCTCCTTCTGCACGTCGGCCCAGCTCATTTCGCTTACTTCTGTTGTTGTCGCGGTCGACGTCTCACCGGCCAACGGCACGACGGACGCTTCGGCAGGAAGACCTTCATCAAGCGACGTCGGCTCGCAGCCGGTGATGATCGCGGCCCACATGAGGTACGTGAAGAGTGTGACCCATCGAGAATAAGGCGTTGACATGTCATTCCTTTTTCGGCACGCCTGCCGATGTTATGCGTCCTTTCATTCTACAGGCCCAGGTCATGCACGGCGAGACGGATCGGCACCGTTTTGCCGACTCCTGAGATGTTGCGTTTCATCGATGAATCTGCCAGAGTGACGGTTTGAGTTTCGGATCACTTTCAACAGTTTTGCCTTTCTGACAGGCTTCGCATATGGATTTTCTTCAACTGGCCGGCAAGACGATTGTCGTCACCGGAGTGGCCAACCGCAAAAGTGTGGCGTATCACATCGGGCGAGTGCTCCGCGAGGCGGGAGCGAACGTCGTCTACGCCGTCCGGTCGGAAGCCCGCCGAGAGTCGCTTGCGAAACTACTTGCTCCGGCTTCGATCTATGTGTGCGACGTCGCCGAGCAGACGCAGATCGATGCGCTACGCGACGCTTTGAAGAATGACGTCGGCACAATCGACGGTTTGGTCCATTCGATCGCGTTTGCCGATTACTCGGCGGGATGGTTGCCGTTTCACGAAACGCCCCGCGCGGCGTTCTTGCAGGCGGTCGACATTTCGTGCTTCTCGTTGATCGCCCTGTCGAATGCCCTCAAAGACTTGATGAACCCCGAGCATGGCAGCGTGGTGACGATTTCAATCTCGACGACGCGCATGGCCGCCGAAAATTACGGCTACATGGCCCCTGTCAAGGCGGCTCTCGATTCGGCGGTCGCTTTTCTGGCGAAGTCATTTTCGCAGTTCTCGCAGATTCGCTTCAACGCCGTCTGCCCCGGTTTGCTGAAGACATCGGCATCGGCGGGGATTCCCGGTTACGTCGACAGCTACCTGTTCGCCGAGCAAGCGACACTACGGCATCGCGCCGTCGAGACCGAAGAAGTCGCCAACGCCGCGGCGTTTTTGTTGAGTCCACGATCATCGGGGATCAACGCGCAAGGATTGGTGATCGATGCGGGGATGGGGATTAACTATTTTGATCAGGGGTTGGTGAAAGGATCGACCCACCATCCACTTTGACAAATTCACCGGTCGCTGGTAGCGTGCCACCGGATGCAAATCGTGGGTGATCCTATTCAAGAAATGTCGGGTGTCGAAGCGTCGATAGGCCGAATGCTTGCGATGATCCTGATTCTGAATAAACGGTAGTTCTGCACATGACAGACGACATGTCAACGGCCCCGAAAAGTAATGAGCGACCCATGTGGCTGATGGCTTCACTCAGTTGTCTGTCGGCGTGGCTGACGTTCCTTCACATATTATTCATAAGTCTGTTGCCGGTGAACATGCTCTTTAGTGCGGAAGATCTCACCGGTACGCAGGGAATTGCGGCTCTGATCGTGATTGCCGGGCTCAGTATTGTCACTGCTGGTTTCGTTACCAGGTGGCAGCACCGCGTGTTGGCACGCCGCTCACGCGGCACCAATTACATCGTCCTCGCGATCCTGATTCTGTTAACGCTTCTGTTTTTACCAACACTGTTCGTGTACCCGATCAAATAAGACCGCAAAGAGGTCGGCGCAACAATGACGCCTCTCGACCCACACTGCAATTTATTCAGCCGCCGGTTGCCCCGTGAAATACGCCGGTTCGCTACCGGCCTTCCATTTGATGTTGCAACCGATACTCGGCTTTTGCTCGGCGGGGACCGGCTGGCCGGCGAGCACCTGGTCGCACGCCTTCCGCAGATCGGCACCGGTGATCGCTTTGCCGTTGCCGGGACGGCTGTCGTCGAACTGACCGCGATAGACGAGGTGCAGATCGTTATCGAACAAAAAGAAATCGGGGGTACAGGCGGCGTGAAACGCTTTCGCGGCCTCTTGCGTTCCGTCGAACAGATAGGGAAAGGTGTAACCGGCCTCTTTCGCTTCGGCTTTCATCGCGTCGGGTCCATCTTGCGGATACGCCTCGGCGTCGTTCGAACTGATGCCGACGATCGATAATCCCTTCGCCTGATATTCTTTCCCGAACTCGGCGAGGGCGCTGCGCAAGTGGACAACGAACGGGCAGTGATTGCACATGAAAATCACGAGCAGACCCTTGCCGCTGGACACATCGGCGTTACCGATCGTGCGGCCGTCGACGTTGGGAAGAGAAAATTCGGGAAGTTTCGTGCCGAGCGGCAACATCGTGGATGCGGTTTTGACCATGATCGTAATCCTTTCGTATGACGTAGAGTGGCTTTGAGCGACGGAACACCGCGCTGACCCACCACATGTGTATTACAGAATATCAGCAGCCGCGGCAGCGGCGGACACGGCGTTGCCGGCGGACCGGTTCGTGGCCGCAACAATCACTCTCTGAATCGATCGATTCGTCCGAGATCGATTCATCTTCTGTCTCGTCGTCGGCATGCGTTTCTTCTTCCATGTCGGTCTCAACTTCGACGGCGGGGGGAGTCTCTTCTTCGGTCGTGGCCGGTTCGGTTGCGGCGGCTTCGATGACCGGTTGTGGCACGTCGCCGGCGAGCCAGCCACGATAGACACCGGCGACGTCGGCGGCTTCGGTATCTCCACTGTGGATATACATGCCGTATCGCAACCGCAATGTTCCACCGGCAGGAATGATGACCGGATCGGCGGGCTGTTCGCCGTTGG
Source organism: Planctomycetota bacterium (assembly GCA_027618475.1). Lineage (GTDB taxonomy): Bacteria > Planctomycetota > Planctomycetia > Planctomycetales > Planctomycetaceae > JAQCEJ01. The sequence continues at coordinate 28,247 of JAQCEJ010000059.1, forward strand.
TGTATGATTTGGGACCGAACGGGCTGACCGAAAACAGTCCGTAATCGCGAACGTGATACCGCGATGGGCGGAAGTTGAGCGGGTGATCCATAATCGTCACGCCGAACGTTTTGCCGTCGACTTCACCGTCGTAATCGACCCACGCCGACATCTTGCCCCAGCATTCGGCGGTTCCTTTCAGGCCCTCGGCGTTGACGACGCGGCCGCCGACTTTTTCGCGCATCGAATCGATCATGCGAAAGCCAAACAGTCCTTCTTTGGTATCTTCGAACTCGACCATTTCATCGCCGGCCGAGAACGTGATGTCGTATGTGACCAAACGATTCGCATAAATGCTGATGCGCGTCGATTCGGTGACGGCGACGGTTTCACCATCGACGTTCCTCCATTCGTTAACGACGTCAAGCACGGCGGGGTTTCCTTCCGCCGTGACGATTTTGGTCGACGTGTTGACGATCTTGCTTTTTTCGGCCCAGTGCTGGTTGCCGTTGATTTCGTCGACCGAGAGCCAGATTCCCTTATGATGTACGTGATCGAGTTTGTCTTCGGGTTTGGAATCGAGCCCGTCGATCGGTCGCGTGAGGATGGTCCCATCCGGCCCGCGCACCGGTGCGAAGAACGGTTTCGGGAATTTCGGATCGTTGTGAAAGACCGTGAATTCCTGACCGTCGATCGTGACGGCGATTTCGTGATCGCTTTCTGTGAGAGTAACGGTTTGGGCAAACGTCGATGAACTGACAAGAATCAGCGACAGACATAACCCGAAAGTGGTAAGTCGTTTTTTCACGGGGGATTCTCCTTGAAGTTTTGGTAAAGTACGCATCGGTACGTTCGCTGTGTTATCTACACCTCTCCCACCGGGAGAGGTCGGATGCGCAGCATCCGGGTGAGGGGCACGCACGACATTGATTCGTCATTGCTCGCAATCGAACGTCTACCTCTCCCCTCACCCCACCGCTGCGCGGCGACCCTCTCCCACCGGGAGAGGGTTGTGTTCCCTTTTCCTATTTCAATGTCCGTAAATACGCCAGCAAATCGGCGAGTTCCTGCGTCGAGAGCAGTTTATCGAACCCTTTAGGCATAATCGACGTCGGCGATTCTTTCATTTCGTCGATGTCGTCGCGGGCGATGCGAATCTCTTTGAGGTCGGCGGTCCGCAGCGTGACCGAGTCGGCCGACTGCTGGCTGATGATGCCGATGAGAACTTTTCCTTCGGTCGTAAGAATCAGATAAGGCCGGTACTCGCGGGCAAACGTCGCGCTCGGGAGTACGACCGCTTCCAATAAATCTTCGGGTTTGCGGATACCGCCGATCTTCGTGAGATCGGGGCCGACGCGACCGCCGTCGGCGGCGATGCGATGGCAACTTCCGCAGGCGGCCTTCTTGCCGAAGAAGATTTCCTTCCCCTGATCGGCGTTCCCGTCGACGACCTGCGGCAATAAGGCTTCGAGATGGGCTCGCTGAGCGGCGAGATCGACACCGAGCGATTTGAGCAGTTGCTCTGCCGCCGTCTGCACCGAGGGGGGGTACTTGCGTAAAATTCCCGCGAGTTCTTCGGGAGCAAGACTTCCTGCAGCACTCGAACTTTCAAGAGTTTTGACGAGTTGCAATCCGACCGCTTCGGTGTCGGACTTCGTGAACGCCTTGAGCAACAGCGGAACAGCGAGCGTACCGGCGCGGTCGAGGAGTTGCGTCAGTTCCTTCAGTTGAGGTTCACTCAGCGGCAAGTCGGAGAGTGCCCGAGCGGCGGAAATCTGCACGAACGGGGGTGTCTCCTCACCAAACTGACCGACGAGGAACGCGAACTGGCTATTGCCAACGCTCGTGCTGCGCGTCGCCACGGCCGCGAGCGATTCGACTTTCACGGCGTCGGTCGTCGATTCGTCAGCAATCAGTTTTAACAGTGCACTGTCAAACTGAGCGAGCTTACGGTCTTGAATGATCTGCAACGCCTGCAACTGCTGGTCGGCGTCGGTGTGTGAGAGCGTCGCGTCGATCAATCCGGTCCAGTCTCCCGGCAACTCGGCGAGCGGTGCCCGATAAATCACTTCCCACAGCAACAATTTTACAGCGAGCGAGGTTTCCGACCGGTGCATCGTTTCGGCGATGAGTTGTTGAATCTCGGGCTGCGAGGCCTGTGCCAGCAAGAAACCACGAACGACGGCGGAACGGCTGTCGTCCCAGTCGGCCTCTGCGAGCCAACTTCGCAACAAGTCGAGCGTTTCCGTTGCCCAGCCTTCGTGTTTGGTCATGATCGCCAGAGCCTGCTGCTGCAGCGCGGGGTCGTCGGTGTCGAGCAGCGGTGTGACGAGTTCGCGCGTCAGATTGCCTTCGTCCATCTGATCGAGGGCGATCAATGCGGCCCGGCGGACGACGGGGCTGGCGTCGCTCAGATACGGGATCGTTTTTTCGCGGTCGTTGATGCGGATGACGTTCCAGATCAACGCATGTTCGAGAATGCGGTCGGCATCGGCTTTTCGCAGACTTTCAAAAAGGGAGGCGAGAGCCGTTTCGCGCGCGGCGTCCGAATATCCCGGACCTTTCTCTCCTGCCCAGCCGAGCACGTTCGCGGCATCGCGTCGAACGGGAGGCGTATCGTTGACGACAAACGTTGTGAGCGATAACAGAGTCTCTTCCTGCTTGGAGGATCTCAGCCGCGTGCCGAGGGCCCGCATGGCCGTGAGGCGAACGGTTTCCTGCTCGTCGTTCAAACCGGTTGCAATCGCGAGCACGGCTTCTTCTTCGGGAATGCGCGACAACGCCCAGATCGCATTGCGGCGGGCTTCAACGCTTGCCGAAGTCTCGCTAACGACGTTTTTCAGCGGTTCGATGGCCGATTCGGACGACAACGCCAGCAGATCGATCGCATAATTTCGCACGGCGAAACGTTCATCATCGAGTAAGCCGATCAACTTCTCTGAAGAGAGTGACGCCAGCCCCATTTTGACGCCGCGGGGGTCGTCGAGTACCGGAGCATCCTTTTTACGAATGCGGTAGATCGACCCCATGAGTTCGGGCTTGGCGACCTGCGACACTGGGCAGCCGATGCGAAACCAGCCACCGGTATCGATGACCAGCAAGCTGCCGTCGGCATCTTCGAGCACATCGGTCGGGTGAAAATCGGAATCGCTCGAGACGAGGAAATCTTCTTCCTGCGTCACAAACGTCGCCCCGCTGCGCTCGACTTTCGATCTCACGATTTTATGCGTGTTGAACAGGCAGGTGAAAACGTTCTGCTGATACTCTTCACCGAAATGTGGCGAACGGTAGAACATCATGCCGGAGACGGCGACGTGCCCCATTTTTGTCATCGGCTGGAGCAGATCGCCGGTCCGTTTGAATTCGTTGACGGCGATGTCGTAATGCGGATAGGTGCCTCCTTCGACCCAATGCATCAGACAATCGACGCGGGGATTGGTGAGGAGAATATTGACGGTCCCGAAGATTTCGCCTTCGGGGGTGAAATCGATTTCGACGGGGTTATCCATCCCGCCGCCGCAGTAAATCTGTACGTCGCTGCCATCGGTTTTGCACGAAAAAATGCGGGCGCCGAGCCCTTTGCTGGTGATGTTGCCTTCATCGTCTTTGAATTCGTGCCCATGCCGTCCTTCGACCCAGTAGATGCGTCCTTCGGGACCGAGAAAACAGCCATGCACATCGGCGGCGTTTCCGGTGAAGCCGAACTTGGTGACGATCACCTCGCGATGATCGGCGACGCCGTCGTCGTCGGTGTCCTGCAGTTTCCACACGTTGGGTGGAGACGCGACGTATAAGGCATCGCGATACCAGAGGGCACCCATCGGAAAAGTCATGCGGTCGGCGAAAATCGTACTCTTGTCGAAGACCCCGTCGCCGTCGGTATCTTCGAGCATGCGGATGAAGTTGGGGAACTCGGTGAGCAGTTCGGCGGCGGGAAGATTCTTCCCCGCACTCTCGGCGATAAATAACCGCCCGCGGTCATCGAACTGAGCGAGCATCGGGTGCTCGACCAGCGGATGCCCGGCAACCCGTTCGATTGTGAACCCTTCGGGGACCGTTGG
>JAQCEJ010000060.1 GCA_027618475.1 Planctomycetota bacterium
TACGAAGTGACTTTCGTCCAATGGTCTCTTGCCTTTTCACGGATCGGGTGGCGAGTAACCAGGGCGAACTACGAAGCCCCTCTTATCGCTGCGCGACCCGGACACAAAGCTGTCCGGGCCACCCCGCTACTCGGTGGAGGTGATGGCTTCGAAGTGCAACCTCACGGCGTTCCTTCGGACATTCGGTCATTCGGATTTGATTCGACATTCGGATTTCGACATTCGACATTCCTTTGAAAGGCACCCTCATCCGGCCTGCGGCCACCTTCTCCCCGGGGGAGAAGGAAATTTTGATAGGCGCAAACACGATTGGGTTGCGCGCAACTTTTTTTAAAGCATTTTGTGTTGGCGTGATCGATGAAAATGCATCGATGTTTATGAATATGCAAAACCGTGTCGAAAGCGCGCATTTTTGGCGAAAAACGCGCGCGAAAGGGGCGCGAGAGACTCGTGAGACGAAATTTCGATCGCATTTTTGCCCCTTTTTGCATTCTGAAACAACGATGCACGAGAGCGCAACGGCGAGGGGTAAAGGACTGAAATTTCTCGGTTTTTCAGGGCTTGGCGCAACTGCGTCCGGGAGGGTGCAGGGGGGATGAACGGCGAAACCGAATGGGCGAAAGGGGGCACGATCGAAATGGCTTCCAGGCACTTCACCAACGTGGGATTGTGGAACGAACGTTCGCCTGGATCGGATCTGGTCGTCGCTACTCCCAAGTCTACGAACGAAACCCGTCAACCAGCGAGGTGATTCATTCCCAATCCTTGATTTCAAACAGAGTGTCGATCCCGTATCGACTATGCTTCCAAGTCGAGCAGCGTGCCACGGTCGTCATCGGGGTTTATGGCTTTGGGTTTTGGGGGAGGCGACTCTTCGTCCTGTTCTTCCGTCGGCAATTCGGGCTGGACTAAGCCGTAAGGAAGACGGCCGTCGGCGTCGCGGTCACCAGAGGAGGTCGATTCAGAAACGTCTTCGAGCGAAGATTCCGACACATCAGCCTGATCATGCACCCGCTTTTGTTCTGCTGATTCGTTGACTTTGCGGTCGGCATCTTTGTCGGTTCGCTGGGCGGCGGCGAATGTGCCGGCGAGATTCATCCCCGAAATTGAACTCGGGCCTATCGAACTCATCTCTCACCTCCTTCCACAGATCACCTGGTCGAGGGGATCGTGTTTTCGGCCATTTCAAGGTTGCCGCGGCAGGCGGCGAATTGCGTTTTCTGGGTGAGATTCATCGTTCTGATGGGGATTTTCCCCTTTTTCCGGTCGCCGTCAAGAGGATCTTGTTACACCCATGAATTCAGAGACCGCGACATCCCGGATTGCCCCCAACTTTGTATGTGTGATACATTCCCGCCGCATAACGCGGGAGATCTCAAGAACCTGATCAAGGATGATCGAAACATGGCTGGTTATCGCGAACACGTTACCGTTAGCACTTTGCTAGGCATAGGTTACGGTGCCGCCGGCGTTTGGGGATGGGGCATGACGCCCTATCAGGGCATCATGGCGGCCTGCCTGACAGGTGCCTCGGGAATGCTTCCCGATCTCGATTCCGATACAGGTCGGCCGGTCCGTGAGATGACGAGTCTGACGGCGACTGCGGCTGCCTTTTTCACGATGCAAAACATTACGCTTAAACACGGGTTAACAGAGGTTGGACTCGTCTGGGCGGTGATCATTTACCTGCTCGTTCGCTATGGAGGGATGTGGCTCATCAATAAACTGGCTGTCCACCGCGGGATGTTTCACAGCCTGCCGGCTTTGTTAATTGCTTCGCAGCTGGCATTGATGTTCTATCCATCCAACGACCTGAGAGTGAAAATCATGATGGCGACCGGAATCGGATTGGGATTTCTGTCGCATCTGATTCTCGATGAAGTTTACAGCGTGCAATGGAACGGTTTGATGGTCGGACTCAAGAGTTCCGCCGGGAGTGCCGTTAAGCTTTTCAGTTCGCATTGGTTGCCGAATCTCTTTACGTATTCGGTGCTGGCTGCAATCACGTACTTCAATTTGCAATCCATCGGCCTCTGGCAGCCTCCCGAACAGCTCATCCGCATTCAGGAAGCGATGAGCCACGCACTCGAACGGTATTAATTCGACGTTCATAGTTGGACATCCGACGATTCATTGGCACTGACTCTGGACTCCGAAACGTCGACTCTTCATCATGAGTGGAAAACACCACCACTCAACGGAGAGTTAACCACCCATGAAGATCGCCGGCGTGCAGATGGATGTTCGTCTGGGGGAGAAAGATCATAATGTCTCCCGGATGATTGAATTTCTCAAAACGACCACCGCGGCGGGGGCTGGGATTACGATTTTTCCGGAATGTGCCGTCAGCGGGTATTGTTTTCGGTCGCGTGAGGAAGCCGACAAATTTGCGGAGAGTATTCCCGGCCCGAGCACCGACCGCATACATCAGGCGTGTCGAGAACTCGATTGTCATGCCATATTCGGAATGCTTGAAGTGTCCGACGACAAGTTGTACAACGCCGCGGTGCTGATTGGACCCCAGGGGATCATCGGTACGTACCGCAAAGTCCATCTGCCGTTTCTAGGTGTGGATATGATGACAACGTCGGGAGAGCGGGGCTTCGAGGTTTTGTCGGCGGGTGATGTCCGCGTCGGATTGAATATCTGTTATGACGCCGGATTCCCGGAAGTGGCTCGTTGCCTTGCTTTGCAGGGAGCCGATCTGATTGCCCTCCCGACGAACTGGCCCCCAGGGGCAGAGTGCGTTGCCGATTTCGTGATCAATACCCGCGCGCTGGAGAACGGCGTCTATTACGCCGCTGTTAACCGCGTAGGGACCGAGCGGGGTGTCACCTTCATTGCGAAAAGCCGCATCTGCGACCCCACCGGCCGCACACTTGCCGAGGCGACATCACACGACGAAGAGGTCTTGTATGCTGAAATCGACCCCGAGCGTGCACGCAGAAAGCATGTGATTCGCGTCCCCGGTGAAAATGAAATCGACCGCATTGCCGACCGCCATCCCGAGCATTACGGTCTGCTCATTCAATCACACCAGCTGGAAACGCCAAAACAAAAAGCAGAACGCGGCTAATGGTGAATCGGAAATTTTCCGGAGGTTCCTGATAAAATGACGTATTGAGGGACGGGAGAATCTTTACCGAAGAATTGGTTGGAATTATTCGACTTAACTCGTGCAAGGGATGGAACATTGCGCTCAGCCACGTACAATCGGAATGAGGCGATGTTCCTCAGTGCTGCCATAATGGTACATGACGCTATTCGCCGCAGGACGTTTGAACTTTTTGCCGTGGATACTTCGAAACCAGGTGTTTTCTCGACAGGTTCCTAATCACCATGTCGTTGCTTCATCCTCTGTTGCTGTATGGACTAGCATTCACGGCGATTCCCGTGTTGCTGCATTTTTTATTGCGGCCGAAGCCGAAAAAACTCCTTTTTCCCGCTCTGAGGCTGGTCAAAATTCGCCGGAAGCAAAGCGTCCGCCGGCTGCGATTACGTCATATTTGGCTACTGTTGATGCGGATCGCGGTCATTACCCTCTTAATTCTCGCTCTCGCCCGACCATCGCTTCCCGCCGCTGATTATTCGCTGTCGGGTTCTGACTGGACACGACTGATCGTCTGTGTGGGGTTGGCAACCGCTCTCTATTATGGAGTTCTGCACTATTGGAAACGCAAATCGTTCTCCGATACCGTCTTCACTAAAAAGCGGGACCAACTTCGCGGCTGGGTGGCAGCATTTACGCTTTTGCTCATCGCGTTTGTTGTGATGTGGCCGTACCAAAAGCGAGTTGTTGCACAGATTCGCGATCCGATACAGATGACGCGCGAAAATCTTCCGATCGCCGGAGTATTTATTTTCGATACCAGCCTGAGTATGGATTACCGTCAGGCAAACGAATCGAGGCTCGCCGTCGCTCAGAATATCGCGGGTGAATTTCTCGAAAATCTTTCGCCCAACAGTCGTGTCGCTGTGATGGAGACCGGTGGAAAAGAATTACCGATTTTCCAGGCCGATTTGCAATCGGCTCGTACACGAATTTCGTCGCTCGAAGTCAAGCCAGTCAGCCTGCCGTTCAATCATCACATCCGGCTCGCGCTTCAATTACAAAACGAAGATCGAGATCGTGTCTCTGATAATGCTCCCCCGACGGCAAGTGGAGAGCCGACCGATCAGTATATTCGCGAGATTTATATTTTCACCGATCTGGCGAGAAGCAATTGGCAACTGGCTGATGCCGACCGGCTACGTGACGAGATCGCGACGTGGCCGAACGGACATATCTATCTTATTGACGTCGGTTCAACGACTCCGGTGAATGTCGGCCTGACGTCGCTCCGTCTTTCCCGGCAGCAAGTCACACAGGGACAGGAATTTACGCTTAGCGCACGATTGCAGCAACGGGGGTTACAGAAGGACGACTTCACCGCCGAACTGCATCTGACCGACGAAACCGGTCGGATGGTAAAACAGGGGCAGACGACGGTTTCTCCGAAGGGGGACGAGGCCGTACAACTCGATTTTCGAGTAAGGCCACTGAAAATGCCAATCACACAGGGAGAAATTCGATTGGTGAACAGTGATCCGTTTTTACATGACGACACACTCCGTTTCACCGCCGAGGTTGCACCGCCGTTGGAGGTGCTGGTGATTGCGCCAACTCAGGACGACGCCATGTTCTGGATGCCGGCCCTCGCTCCCAGCGAATCGGTTAAAGTGAAACGCAATCAGAACCGCTGCACGTATCGCAAGCCAGGGAGACTGACAGTGCAGGAGTTAACAGCTTTTGGCGCCGTCTGCCTGATCAACGTCCCCGAATTGTCGGTCGAATCGTGGTTGGCATTGTCGTCGTACGTACAAGCCGGCGGAGGGTTGTTCGTCGCACTCGGAAGCACCGAAATCAATCCGGTCTCTTATCAGAGCGAATCGGCACAGGAAGTCCTTCCCGGAAAACTCCTGGCGTACCTGCGTTTCAAGCCACCGACAACACTCGATTTGCGAAATCTCGATCACCCGTTGTTTCAATGGTTCAAAAATTGGGGAAGCGTCGGTGAACTTTCGACAGTAACGATCAACCGGTACTGGAAAGTCGAACCCTTTACCGATGCCGGAGTGTTGGTTCATTACGCCGACGAAAATGGGACACCGGCACTACTTGAGTTTTCTCACGGCCTGGGCCGCACACTGATGTTCACAACGGCGGTCGATCGTACGCAGGAGTGGGGTAACATCCCGTTTGCGGGATGGAGCTTTCAGGCCTTTGCGCTGCAGACTGCGGAATATCTCGGTCAACGCTCGACACGTTCTCACAACTTCACGATCGGTGAAGAGATCCCCGTCTGGCTCAAGCCGGAATTAAAACTCGAAAAAATACTGTTGCGAAAACCCGAGGGACAGCAGCAGGCACTAGAGATCGGCGGAGAATCATCTCCTCTGTTGGTTACCGCACAAACCGATCAACTGGGACAATATCAGGTAATCGCCATGGAAGAAACAATTCCGTTCGAAACCGGTTTCAGCGTGAATATGTCTCCCGGTGAGAGCGATTTTTCACGCGTCAGCGAAGAGGATCTGCAGACGCTGCTCGGAGATGGACGCTTCAGCCTCGCCCGGCATCTCGAAGACCTGGAAATGAAAGTCGGTTTTGCCCGCATTGGTATCGAGGTTTTCCCTTGGCTGACGCTGGCACTTCTGGCGTTTTTCTGTATCGAACACGTCTCGGCGAATCGATTTTACGAACCCGAAGAAACCAACGTCCTCACGGCGTAAACTGAAAAGAGCAGGCATACCACAAAACTTGAGAAAAGTCCGTCCGCAAGTTTTCATAGTGCGGACACTGTGGGCAATTCACGAAGTCAATAAATGAAATTGCGGACCACACGGCTACCTGCTTACGTTGTTGCCATCGAAACGATTGATGAAATTGTGATTGAAATATGAAGCTTGTCTTCGAGCCGGCCTGGCCTTGGCCGATAATTCTGCTATTTGCTGCGGCGCTTTGGGGGATGGTGGCTGTCACCTATCCGCGGCGGGTTCGTCATTTACCGACCGGAGTTCGTCGGTTTCTCATCGGTGCCCGTTACGCCGTAACGTTGCTGCTGTTATTTACGATGGTCCGCCCGGCACTGGAGTATTCGACATCCGACAAGAAAGACACCGTAATCCTCATTGGTATCGACGTCAGCCGGAGCATGTCGACGCGCGACGGTCCCGGAGGTCAAAGCCGTTTTGAGTTTTTGAAGAAGACGCTGCAAGAGAACGAACCCGCGTGGAAAAAACTTGGCAGTGAGCTCGAGATTCGCAAGCTCACATTTGATGAAGCGGCTCTGCCGATCGAAGAACTCCCCGAAAATCCCACGGGAAACCAGTCGGCGATCGGCGAGTTACTAAAATTGGTGCCGTCGCTTGCGGGAAGCAAACGGGTCGCGGCTCTGTTTTTGCTAAGTGACGGAGCCCATCGGGCGTTACCGCCGCATGATGCCGACCCACGTACCGAAGCCCGCGTACTTGGACAGCAAGAAATTCCCATCTATCCTGTACCGTTTGGAAGTTCCGGCATATCAGAGAACGCCGTCGACCTTTCGGTCGAGGATCTGCTCGTCGATTCGCTTGCATTTGAGAAAAAACTGGTTCCGTTGACGTTCAAAGTCCGCGCGCTCGGGGCAGCGAAGAAAAAAGTACAGGTTCGCATCCTTATTGAAGACCGCAACGGTGTAAAGATTGGTTCGTCGGGTGAACTCAAAGTTCCCACGGCGACGAGCCAGAGCCGTACCGCGCAGGAAATCGAAGTCAAGACCGTTTCGGAAGTGATCCCTGTCGAACTTTCGTTCGTTCCTGATCAGGTCGGTGAATTCAAAATCGCCGTCGAAGTTGTTCCGCTCGACGGCGAACTCAAGATCCCTAATAACCGTATCGAATCAATTCTCACCGTGCAGAAAGGGGGAATCAATATCGCGTATTTCGATTCTCCGCGCCCCGAACAACGCTGGATTCGATTGCTCAATACATCAGAGAAAATCCAGCTCGATTTCGATCCAATCAAGTGGCGGCCAGATTTGATTCAGCCGATCGTCAATCCGGAATTTCTTAAACCTGGTAAATACGATGTCTATCTCATCGGTGACGTCCCGGCAGCGGCATTTGGCGCGGACCTGTTACGCCAACTTGCCGCACGGGTCGACGAAGGGGCAGGACTGATGATGATCGGCGGCGTGAATAGTTTTGGTGCCGGAGGTTACGCTTCAACGCCGCTTGTCGATTTGCTTCCCGTCGCGATGCGCGTGACAGATCGTCAGGATGGCGTGACGATTTCTCCAGACTTGCATTTCGCCGGCGATCAGCAGATGTTGCCGACCGAGCAAGGTCTCGATCATTATTTAATGATGCTCGATCGAAACGACAATCGTGGACGATGGGAGTCGCTTCCGCCTCTGATGGGGGTGAACAAACTCCGTCCGAAAAATGACGCCGTGCAGATACTCGCCGAGACTGACAAGAAAGTTCCGCTGTTACTCGCTCAGGAGGTCGGGAAGGCACGCGTGCTCGCGTTCGCCGGAGACACGACCTATCTCTGGCAACTCTCGGGGTTCGAGACGTTTCATCAACGATTCTGGCGTCAGGTGATATTCTGGCTGGCGCATAAAGAGTTCGAGGGAGACCAACCGGTTTGGGTCCGCGCCGAACCGCGTGTGACGCGCATGGGAGGGGGAGTCGAACTTATACTCGGTGCCCGTAACGAAGACGGGTCTCCGATGCCCGAAGCACAATTTGAAGTTGAAGTGATTAATCCGAAAGGGGAATCGACGAAGCCGACGCCTCAGCGAACGAGCCAGTCGCATCGCATCGACTATCGCAGCACGCAGATCCCCGGCGATTATTGGGTGCGAGTCTCGGCTCGCAAAGACGGAAATTCTGTCGGTCCCGATGCCTATACGCGATTCATTATCAAGGAACAAGACCTCGAACTCGATAACCCCTCTGCCGACCCAACCTTGCTGAATGAAATCGCGGCGTTATCCGGAGGCTCGTCGATTCCCCCCGAATCGCTCGCTGATTTTATCGCACAGAAGCAATCACAAGGGGGGTGGAACCCTGAATTGATCCAGCATTTACGCATTCCACTCTATGATAACTGGTGGGTCGTAATGGGATTCGTCAGTTTGTTATCGAGTGAATGGCTGGTGAGGAAGTTAAGAGGGCTGGTGTGATGGACCTCATTGGAGTGATACAACGCAAGTTTGGCAGGCCGATGCAGTCCGCCGGATAATCGAAATAATCCGTAAGATGTGATTCACACATAGCCAAACGACAACGCCCGTCGATATAATCTAAGGTGATGGGGTCAGGTTCCAGACGTCGATGAAGGCGAATCAGGGAACTTTTCCCTCCTCATCGCGTCTGACTCTCGGAAACGACCACACAAACGAATTCGAAAGGCACGTCGATGTCGACCACGCTGCAACAGCCGGGTCTGGAAAATCGTTCCGGATACGTGGACTCGCACGACTTCATTTCGCTCAAATTGGCGAAGACGCGATCAACGATTAAGACGACGGAGATGCTGACGTCGCTCATGGGGGCACTCGCTCTCGTCGTCGGTTATCTATTCCTGTTCGTGATAGCCGATCATTGGCTCGTTCCGCAGGGGATTGGATTCGTTCCACGACTGTTGCTGTTGGGGGGACTTGTCGCATCAACCGCAGTCTGGATGATCTACAAGGTGATCATTCCATACGTCAAGAATGTGCATAACCTCTATGCCGCGAATATGCTCGAAAAAAACGAGCCCGATTTTCGAGGCAACCTGCTGAACTTAATCGACCTTCAACGGAGCGGCCGGACGATCTCTCCTCATATCATGACGGCACTCGAAAAGCGTGCGGCGGTCCGTCTGGCCGATATCAATGTCGAAGAAGCAATCGACAATCGATTGTTGCTTCGCACGGCCTATGCTTTACTTGCACTGGTCGTCGTTTCATGTCTGTACACCATTTTTTCACCAAAACCGATCGCTCCGTCGCTATGGGCAGCGCTCCTGCCGACGCCGAATCGAACCGTGGCGACGCGAACCGAAATCTCCGCCGTAAATCCCGGTAACGCCGAGATTCTAGCCCGCAGCCAGTTCGAAGTGACCGCCGATATTCTCGGCGAACTCCCCGACGAAGTGACGTTGCGATATACGACGATCGACCGTCGACACGTCGAAGAACCGATCCGCATGTATCCGGTCGAAGAAGGACTCCGCTCGTTCCGAGGGATCATCACCGGCGAAAATGGTAAAGGTATCCTGCAGAATTTCACATATTCGATTTTGGCGGGAGATGCGGTCAGTCCTGAATTCGCCGTCACGGTTAAACAGCCTCCGTCGGCCGTGGTCGACAATGTGCGGTTCATGTATCCGCGTTACATGGGACTTGATCAGAAAACGGAATCGGGGGGGCACATCGATGCCTGGGAAGGGACATCCGTTAGCATTCAGGCCACTGCCAACAAACCGGTAACATCAGCATTGTTGCTGTTTATCGATAACGAAAACTCCGCAGCGAAGGCGGAAGAAATCAGTATGGACATCGAAGACGGCACTCACCTTTCGCTGGAGTGGTCGTTGTCGATTCGTTCCGACGGCACGTCACCCAAGTTTTATCGCATTCAATGTCGTGACGATGCGGGGAATACCGATCCCGCCCCGACATTGTACTCCCTCAATATCCGTCCCGATCTCCCTCCGGAAGTGACACTGCACGACCCGACCCAGGATCTCGAACTCCCGGCGAATGCGACTGTTCCTCTCGCCGTGACAGCACAAGACCCCGATTTCATGCTGCGATATGTCATCTTGCGGGTGGAAAAAGAGGGTGAACCTGTCTGGGAAGAACCGTTGATGGAGGGGCAGCCGCGGCAGGATTTTCAAGGTTTTCACGACTTCAGGCTCTCACCGCTAAATCTCCAGCCGGGCGAAATCATTTCATTCTGGATCGAAGCGCACGACAACAAAGAGCCCGTGGCCAATCGACGGTCGACGCCGAAACTCAATATCACTGTTCAGGCCCCCGTCTCTGAGGAAGAAGCCCAGAAGTTGTTGGACGAGCAAAAACAGCAGCAGAAGGAAAACCTCGAACAGAACGCCGACGACGACAACCAGCGAGGTGATGAAGGAGAAAATAGCGGCGAATCACAACCAACCGACGATACTGAAAGCCAATCAGACGAATCTAACGCCAATGACGAGGGCGATCCGCAAGAAGAATCTTCCGATCAGCCTGGGGCCGAAGAGACCGATGAGACCGATTCTTCTAAGGAAGGGAACAACGGAAACGACGGCGAACCAAAATCGGGAGATCAGAAGTCACCCAAACCCACCACTGGCGATCAACAGATGCCTTCGGACGAAAAGCCCAAGGAGAGTCAAGGTGGTGACGGTGAAAAGCCTGGCGATGAGCAACAATTGAAATCCGATGGCAGTGACGACGATGAAGCGCTGCGCCGGCTGTTGAAAAAACAGCAGGATCAGACCAAGAACAGTCAAGATTCGTCAGAGGATGAGTCATCGAAAGAGGGAGAAGCGAATCAGGAAAAAGACCCGACAGACGACGGTTCTAAAGATTCAGATAAGACCGCCGATACAGCAGAACGAAAAGGTGATCAACCGGCTGACGAAAAGATGACGTCTGACAAGGAGGACGAATCGGCGTCCGATGGAAGCGACCCCAAAGAAGGGGACACAGACACGAACGATCCTCAAGCCGAAAAAGATGACCAGAAGAAAGGCAACGGCGACAATTCATCCGATGGTGATATGCCCGAGAACGACAACCCCCAGGAAGCGGGCGATACCAACGACAAAGGCAAATCAAAACCTTCCGACAAAGATGACAAACAGGAACCGCAGGAAGGCCCGGGCGAAGAGAATCAGAAACCAACTAATCCGTTGAAGAAACCAAACAAGTCAAAAAAGGGTGATGTCGAAGAGGGAGAAATTTCCGAGGACGATGATCCCGACGCCGATGACGAGAACAAGACCACGTCGCAAAAGAAAAAATCGGACTAAAAAAAAAAGAACCCTGCCGATAACGATGTCGATTCCCAAGACGCTGACACAGAGGAGGATTCCAGTCGCGATCCGAAAAACATGAAAAAGAAGAATAAGTCGCCTACGAACAAAATGCCTCCGGGAGAGCAAACCGACGAAGTCGATGAATCGGAGGATGGCGAAGATGGTGAATCGAAGAATTCGAAGTCGCCCGATCAAGGAGACGCCATCAATAACGACAAAGGTATGAAGAAGAAAGGAGCGAGTCGCAATCAGGCAGACTCCGATTCTTCATCGGATACCGAGGGTTCAAGCGACGACTCGGCCGATTCCGACAAACAGACCGGCGAAGCAGGTGATAATTCGAAATCGTCCGATGCAAAACAGCAAATGGAAGACGCCGAGAATCAGCAGGATAAAAAACCTGCAAATGGCGAAAAGAATGACGACGATCAGAAGTCACCCGACGGTGATAAAGGGGGAGAGAATCAGGGCCAGGACGGCGACGGTGGGGGTAAAGGAAAAGGGAAAGGCCAAAGTAAAGGAAGTTCGAGCGACGAGCCGAGTGAGCAACCCGGCCAGGAGGGAGGCAAAGGAGGCAAACGCGGGCAGGTCTCTGGCAGCGGCAACACTTCCGGTGACGCGAAATCCGGCGGAGAAGGCACCTCCGGAGAGGGAAACTCGCCGTACGATCTTGAGGACGCCGATGCCGCCAACCTCGAAGATAAAGAAAAAGCCGTCAATCTCGTTCTCAAAGAGCTCGAAGATCAACTCAAACGAGGCGAACTCGATCCCGAACTGCTAAAGGAAATGGGATGGACCGAAAAGGAAATGAAGAAGTTCGTCGACCGCATGCAACAACAGTTGCAGCAGCCTGAACCTGATGAAGCAACCCCTGAAGCTCTCGCGAAACGAATTCAGTTCGAAGAGATGCTGAAGAATCTCGACGTCGCCGGTCAGGCACGCGAGCGCACCGGTGCCGACGTTAAAAAATCGCTCGGTGAAGAAATCGGTCCTCGGCGTCTTGATGTTCCGCCGGAATTCCGCGAAGCATACGAAGCTTACACGAAGAGTCTGTCGAAATACAAAAAACAACCGACCGGCAAATCGAAGTAGTCGGTGTTGTTTAATCGGATTTCAATAGGCAGAAGCCGCGTTTCCGATTAGGTTATCAAGCTTGTTCAACGATGTGCTCGGAGTACAAGTACCCCGAGCACATCATTCGTATTCGCTCGTTCGTTAAACCGACTACACTTCTTTCGAATCAATCCATGTCATCATGCTGCGCAATTGGCGGCCGACTTCTTCGAGTTGGTGCGTTCGTTCGCGGCGACGGATCGCTTTGAATGTGGGCTGATTGGCTTTGTTCTCCAGAATCCATTCGCGGGCGAATTGGCCGGTTTGAATTTCAGTGAGGATTTTCTTCATCTCCGCCTTCGTCTGGTCGGTGACAATTCGTGGGCCGCGGGTGTAGTCGCCGAACTCCGCAGTGTTCGATACGCTATACCGCATGTAGTTGAGTCCTCCCTGGTAAAAGAGGTCGACGATCAACTTCAACTCGTGCATACATTCGAAGTACGCCATTTCGGGCTGATAACCGGCCTCGACCAGAGTTTCGAATGCGGCTTTGACGAGGGCGCTCACGCCGCCGCACAGGACCGCCTGCTCGCCGAATAAGTCGGTTTCGGTTTCTTCTTCAAAGGTCGTTTCGATCACTCCGCCACGCGTGCCGCCGATTCCCTTGGCATAGGCGAGTGCGAGATTCCGGGCCTGTTCCGAAGCACCAGGGTAGAGAGCGATCAGACTCGGCACGCCCCCTCCTTTAACGTATTCGCTGCGGACGAGATGCCCTGGCCCTTTCGGGGCAACCAGCGCTGCATCAACTCCTGCGGGAGGCTCGACCTGACCGAAATGAATATTGAACCCGTGCGAACACAGCAGCAAGTTCCCCTTATCAAGATTCGGACGAATGTCGGCTTTATAGACGTCGGCTTGCACTTCATCCGGAAGCAGGATGTTAACAAGATCGCCCGCCTTGGCGGCTTCCGCTGCCGAAACCGGCTTGAAGCCGTGACTGACGGCGAGTTCGTAGTTGGGGCTTCCTTTGCGCTGGCCGATGATAACGTCGCAGCCGCTGTCCTTTAAGTTTTGAGCCTGGGCGTGACCCTGGCTTCCATAGCCGATGATGGCAATTTTCTTACCTTTAAGGAGCGATAGATCGGCGTCATCGTCGTAATAAATCTTTGCTGCCATGATTTGCTTTCTGCCTGCTTTCTACGTTTTCAATTGTCGATGAAAGGCACCTTCACTTGGCCTGCGGCCACCTTTTCCCGAGAGAAAAGGATATACGATTCCTCGCTCACGCGATGGAACATTAAACATTTTCATCTTCGGCGAGATCATCGCGGAGCAATGCGATACGGCCGGTGCGGACAAGTTCCAAAATTCCAAACGGCCGCATCAGTTCGATAAAGGCATTGATTTTTGATTCCTGGCCCGAGATTTCGATCATCACGTGTCCCGAGCTCACGTCCACGATCTTGCCGCGAAAGATTTCGCAGAGTTCCTTGATCTCGCTGCGGGGACGCGATTCGGTGCTGACTTTGATGAGCATCAGATCGCGTTCGACGAAATCCTTGTTCGAATAGTCGATGACTTTGACGACCGTCACAATTTTTTCGAGTTGTTTTCGAACCTGATCGAGTACCCGGTCGTCTCCGCTGACGACGAAGGTAATTCGCGAAAATTCAGGATTGTCGGTCTCTCCGACGGCGAGACTTTCGATATTGAATGCTCGCGAGGCGAGCATTCCCGATATATGGGCAAGCACACCGGGTTGATTCATCACCAATGCCGATAACACATGTCTCATGAAGTTACATTCCGCAAAATGGACGTCACACTCTTCCGAATTGAGAGACAGCCGTCCTGTCGTCAAATGGAAAAGATCTCACTACTCTAATGTCACCGAGAGCCGGTCACAACCCAATGTTCACTCCGAAGGCCGATTTTGCACTGAAATACACGCGGCTGTGTCGACTTTAAACCGACGGGGCGACAGCGAAATTCAGGATGAGGTTCGCGATAACCTATTCCTTCGATTTGCCAGACCGCATTCTTGGCGCGATGGAACGTCTGTCACGTTGCCGGTGGTGAACTTCATGCAATGGTCGTAGTGAATTTTATTCGGATCACTTGCTCACATTCCCCGATGAACGCATTTTTCCATTTCCCTTCAAGCTTTGTTGATGAATTCGAGACTCCTTTGACACCTGCACCTCAACGTGATGTAATGCAGGCTTAACGACTTTTCGCCTCGAACCGGCCTCAAGGTCTGGTCGTGTGGATGAGGGAGCACAACATGACCAAAATCTGGCAATATGCACCGTTCGATGAAACACGCATCCGTCGACTGAGTCGAGAGTTACGTGTTTCGAACTTGCTCGCACAGGTGTTGCTCGCACGTGGCTTTGATGATGCCGAACCGGCTAACGCATTCCTGAATGCCAAACTCTCGGACCTGCACGAACCCAATACACTCTCGCACGTCCCCGAAGCCGCCGAACGAATTATCGCAGCGATCAAGGCAGGACGGCGGATCACCATCTACGGTGATTACGACGTCGACGGAGTGACATCGACCAGTTTGCTCTGGCAGTTGATTACGCTTGCCGGCGGAAAGGTCGATTATTACATCCCCCATCGGCTGGAAGAAGGCTACGGCCTGAATGCTGAAGCCATCAGGCAACTTGCCGAAGAAGACCCACAGCGGTTGATCGTTACCGTCGATTGCGGCATTTGCAGTGTCGAAGAAGCGGCTCTTGCCAAATCGCTGGGTGTCGAATTGATTATTACCGATCACCACGAAATGGGCGAACAACTACCAGATGCCGCCGTGCTAGTACATCCACGGCTTCCAGGAGCGGAAGCACCATTTACCGATTTATGTGGCGTAGGTGTTGCCTTCAAATTGGCATGGGGTATCAGCCAGCGTCTGGGGGACGGAAAGAAGGCACCGGCTCCGCTGCGTGATTATCTGGTTCAGGCCGTAGGACTGGCTGCGATCGGCACAATTGCCGATGTGGTGCCGTTACTTGGCGAGAACCGGGTCATTGTCCGTTATGGACTCAATGCTCTCGGTTCCAAATCGTCTCTCGGATTAAAGGCACTGATGACCATCTCCGGCCTCAAACCGAATCAGGAATTACAGTCGGATGATATCGGATTTGCGATTGCCCCCCGCATTAATGCTGCCGGACGGTTGGGACAGGCTCGACTCGCTGTCGAGTTGTTGACGACGAACAACACCGAACGCACCGATGCGTTGGCGGCGTATCTCGATCAACTGAATCAAAGTCGTCGCACTGTCGAGCGAAAAATTTTCAAGCATTGTAAAGAAATGATCGAAGAGCGTCCCGAGTGGCTCGAATCGCAGGCTCTGGTGCTGGCCCATTCTGACTGGCACGCAGGCGTTATTGGTATCGTTGCCAATCGGGTCGCCGAACAGTATTCGAAACCTGTAATCCTGATATCGCTTTCGCGACAGGATCGGATCGGACAAGGTTCGGGCCGAAGTTTTGCTGGGTTGAATCTCATTGAAGGCTTGACGGAATGCGCCGGTCATCTCGAGACGTTCGGCGGCCACCAGGCAGCGGTAGGGCTCAAAATTACCGCCGAAAGAATTGAAGAATTTCGAGGACAGTTCTGTAAGGCCATCGGTCAGCAGCAAGAGCGAGGAATCGAAGAATACGTACACAAAGTCGATGCCGAGGTGCGACTGGCGGATCTATCAAAACAGGCAGTGCTGGAACTCGACCGACTCGGGCCATTCGGTAAGGAGAACGAACGCCCGACATTTGTTGCCACTCGGGTCCATTTGTCCGAACCCCCACGAACGATGGGGGAAGGGGATCGCCATTTGTCCCTCACACTGAAACAATTCGGTAGCACGTTGCGGGCGGTCGCCTTTGGTAAAGGAGAATGGGCCGAGCCGCTTGCACAATTGACCGGAACGATTTCGATCCGGTTTGCCCCGTCGATCAATCGGTTCCGCGGATACGAAACCGTGCAATTGCAGTTGATGGACTGGCAACCAGACAATCCGATGGCATCGACTGATAATGAGTCCGAAAATGTTGTCCAACAGAATTCACAACGTTGACGTAAATGCAATAGAAATACAAATAAGAAGCCGAGACCGTATCTCGATTGATCAAACGCTCGAATTTTAATTGATTCGATGAGGCATTGCAGCACCATGAATTATTCGATTTGAGTTATTAATTCGGCATTCGGATTTTGACAGTCGACTTTTCTGAGAGGCCGTATGGCGTTACTACTCGAAAACGTGAAAAAAGATTACCGCGAACCCGACGGTCGGCCGCTCCCGATCTTGAATATCAAAAAATTTCAATTGAGCGACGCCGAACAAATGGCTCTCGTCGGCAGTAGCGGTGGTGGGAAAACAACATTACTCAATGTCATCGCCGGCATCACTGCGGCGGACAGCGGCGTTGTGTCGATTGACGGTGTCGATATGGTCAAACTTCCAGAAGCAGGGCGCGATCGATTACGGGCACAGCGCATCGGATTTGTCTTTCAGACCTTCCATCTATTGCAGGGCTTTACGGCGCTGGAGAATGTGTTGCTCGGGATGAGTTTCACGGGGCAGCGTGTCGACAAACATCGGGCGGCCGATCTCCTCAAACGCGTCGGTCTCGATCATCGATTGCATCATAAACCATCACATCTTTCGGTCGGCGAACAACAACGGGTAGCCGTGGCTCGAGCGCTCGTCAACCAGCCGTCGCTGCTGCTGGCGGACGAACCAACGGCGAGCGTCGATCTGGCGAATCAGGAGTTGATTCTCAACATCATTCGCGAAACGTGTGCCGAGCACAAGGTCACACTGCTCCTGGTGACTCACTCTGCCGACGTCGCATCAATCTTCGACAGGGTCGAAAAACTTAGCGATTTCAATCAGCCCGGAGCTGCCGCATGAATTTGTTCTCGATCTCGTTTCACAGTTTGCGGCAGCGTTGGCTCTCCTCGTCGATGACGCTTCTCAGTGTGGCGCTCGGCGTCATGTTGATGGTCACAGTACTCATCGTTAACGGCATTATGGACCGCATGTTTAGCCAGTCTGCCAGCGGGTATGATCTGATCATCGGGCCCAAAGGGAGCGCTCTGCAGCTTGTGCTCAATTCCATATACCGTGTGAGTGCACCCATCGAAAACCTGCCGTATTTATACTATCTCGAATTGCTCAAGGATAAGCGGATTGAGAATGCAATTCCGCTCGCGATCGGTGACGTGACGCAGGAAGGAGCCTTTCCCATTGTCGGGACGGTCTCAAAGTTCTTCGATGTCGATTACATTCCTGGAAAACGGTTTCGTGTCAAAGGGGACTATTTGCAGCAGCCGTTCGATTCGGTTATCGGTTCGGTCGTCGCTCGAGAAAATGGCTGGGGCGTCGGCGACCAGTTCACGATGGTGCATGGTGGTGCCGAAGGGCACGTTCACGACGAAAAATTCACGATTCGTGGCGTTCTCGCACCGACAGGCACGCCGAACGACAAAACAGTATTTGTGCATCTCGAAGGGTTTTATCTGCTCGACGATCATGAAAAGCCTGGGCACGAAGCGGTCAATCGCTGGCGTGAATTTAACGGTTTGGATCCGCTGAAGGGAGACGAACTTCAGGCTGAGATCAAACGCTGGGGGATTGAAGCGCACGACCATGCCACTCATGGTGAAGAGGATGGCCATCATCACCATGCGCACGGGCTGACCGACATACAGAAAGAAGTAACTGCCGTTCTGATCAATATGGCAGGAAAAAAGTATGGAGCCTTCGCGCAGATTCAGTTCGAAAACGAGATGAAAGAAGGTTTCAAAGCGCAAGCCGCGAATCCGGCAAAAGAGATCTATTGGCTGATGACCAACGTCGTCGGTAGTGTGCGAGCGATTCTTGTCGTTTTGACCGGTCTCATCATCATCGTTTCGGGTGTCGGTATTTTCGTCAGCATTTACAATTCGATGTCCGAACGGAAAAAAGAAATTGCGATCATGAGAGCCCTTGGCGCCAGCCGCGGGACGGTATTTTCGATTATTCTGCTCGAATCAATTCTGCTGTGCGTTGGAGGTGGTCTGGGCGGAGTGCTGCTGGGACACGGACTGGTGTTTCTATCGGCCGATATCATCGAAGGACGAACCGGCGTGCTGATCAACCCTTGGGCGTTCGAAATCATGGAAGTCTATGTGGTGGCAACGATGGTCGTCCTCGCATCGGTGGTTGGCTTTATCCCTGGCGTCACAGCGTATCGCACCGACGTCGCGCAAACCTTGAGCAGTTGACGGTTTCTACGCAACCCTTATCTTTGTGCCTGATTGTTCGAGTTTCTCCAACGAGATTTTCATCTGCAATCGCTGATTTCTCCAACGCGAGAGCGTCTGAAATTCGTAGATCGGGGTGGAAGTTCGCGCTAAACGTGTTATGATTAATAGGCTGAAATGCCCTAACTGCTGTGAAGTGCGTGAGTTGGCGTAACTCGTTTCGGGCGGACGACATCCGCGAATGGCCGCTGCTTCCGATCGGGTTTTTACGTCATCTCCTTATCGCAAAATTAT
Organism: Planctomycetota bacterium; assembly: GCA_027618475.1. Taxonomy (GTDB): domain Bacteria; phylum Planctomycetota; class Planctomycetia; order Planctomycetales; family Planctomycetaceae; genus JAQCEJ01. The sequence continues at coordinate 18,662 of JAQCEJ010000060.1, forward strand.
GGCTTTTCGCTGATCTTTCATTTTCTTTACTACAGACGAAGTAAGTGAGCGTCCCCATGTCCACAGCTCTTCCGGAGTCGACAACCCTTCAAGGGCAGGAAATGGATCTATCGGTTCCCCCTTTCGATCGTGCGGATGAGAAGTTAGTAAATTCTGCGAGCGAACCGTCGAACACTTCGGCCGAAGTAACACGTATCAGAGAAGACTTCAGTTATCGGCCTATGACGCCGTTGACACCCATTGCTTGCGTTCTTGGAGTGCTCGGCAGCATCGCCATTCTCGGGCTCCCTGGGCTTGGCGTCGCATTTGCAGGTGTGATCGTGAGTGGGTTTGCGTTGTGGCAAATCAAACGTTCGAAAGGTTATCTCGGCGGTCACAAGTTAACCTATGCAGGGTTGATGTTGTCGTCGATATTTTTTGTCAGCGGCACATCGCTGCAGGTTTACTCGTTCGCTACGGAAGTCCCGGACGGATGTACCAAATTAAACTTCACGCATGATATTTCCAAGTATAAACCGGTATTCGCTGATGGGGACTGGGCGATTGCCCCCGAAGTTCAGCAATACGACGGAGAGCAGATTTTTGTGAAGGGGTACATGTATCCCACCAAACAAACCGAAGATATCACTCAATTTATTCTGGTGCGCGACAGCGGTACCTGCTGTTTCGGCGGGCAACCCCCCATTACCGATATGATTCTCGTGACCATGGAACCCGGCAAATCGGTTTTTCACCGGGGATCGCTCGTCGCCGTCGCCGGTACATTCACAACGAAACCTCCGTCAGAAGGAGGAGATCTTCGACCCGTATACGAGTTGAAGGCGAACTACTGGGCTCAATCTCGCAGCGCATTTAACTGATGCCCGGCGACCGTAATGCCTCGCTCTCATCCTCAGTCGTCGCCAGGTAACTTTGAGGTCAACATGAAACGCATGCGTCAACTAGGTTTAGCGTTTGCCACGGTGGCACTGGGGACCGTGTTTTCGTTGACCGGCTGTGATCACTCTGGGACGGTTGCGAATGAGCGAAGTTCAAATCCGCAGACCGCGACCATAACTCCGAAATCGACGGCAACTGTAGAAAATCCGGAAAAAGGAGATTCCACGTTGAAGTCCGGAGCGGAAGAATTACCTGTCACATCAAAAAATGAAACGGACAATGTCGCACAGAAGATAGCCGATGCAGTCGCGACAAAATCGGCGGTCGATGCCAACGGAAACCCGGTTGTGCTTCCCGTCAAAGCGCTTCCCGGAGGGGTGAAAGTGCTTATTCCCAAAAAGGAATTCGCCGTTGAAGGTCCGGATAATGCGGTGCGGATTTCGTATGACGACATCGACCTGTTGAAAGTGATCAACATGGAACCGGTCACGCCGGACGCTCCGAAATACTTTCCTGAGTGGTTGAAAGACCTGGAGGGAAAGCGGGTACGCGTTCGTGGATTCATGTATCCGGAGTTTGAGCCGACCGGTCTGGAGATGTTTTCTCTCGCCCGCGATACGCAGATCTGTTGTTTCGGCCGCGACCCCAAGGTCTATGATGTTTTCCGCGTCATTTTGAAAGAGGGAGTGACGACCGATTATATCGAGCTCAAACCGTTCGACGTCATCGGCACCTTCCACATCGACCCTGTCGAGCTCGGCGGCGACCTCGTGCAGATGTATTACATCGACGACGCGGTGATCGTGCGGAAGTAATGTTCAAGAAGGATGGTACGTTTTCTGGACGGTAGACCATGAAATTTGTGTACCGAAATCGATTGCTGATCGCCTTTAGTTTTCTCGTGAATCCATTGATTGCCGGTCCGTCCTCCGCCACAATTTGTACGTTGGGATCTGCACCAGGCACCTTGAGTGAAGCGATTGAACGATACGATGTCGTGCTCCTGGTACAATGGCATCACACCATTAAAGGAATTGGAGTAAAACCGGGAAGGACGACATATGAAGTGCTCGACGTGTTGCGGGCCCTGCATCCGGGGCCTCCGCTAAAAGGCGAATTGGTTGAACTCGTTCACCATCGTGAGGGAACGAATACAGATCTCTTTCTTGTGTTCGGAACGATTGATAACGAACTCCAGTGGGAGTATTCCGAACGCATTAACCTCAACGTCTATGAGTATCTATGGCAGGCTCCTTCACCGAAATTACCGGTTCGTAAGCGTCTTGCATTTTTTGTCAAATATCTTGAAGATCCAGATCCTCAAATCGCCACTGACGCCCATGCGGAATTCGAGCAAGCATCGTACGACGATATCAAAGTGCTGGCGCATGATTTTCCTCGAGACAGGCTTCGTGCCGCCCTTGCCGACAATGATTGGAGCCGAGGGAGGATACGTCTTTACGGCATAATGCTCGGTATTTGTGGAAGCAGTAATGACGCCGAAGAGATGAGGAGGTACATTGCAAGTCCGAGTGAAGGTGATTTCCGTGTAGGGATTGACGGCGTTATAGCAGGTTATCTGCTCCTCACCGGCGAAGCGGGACTTAATTTCATCGAAGATACGAGACTCCACAACAAGACGGTTCCATTCAGTGAGACTTACGCCGCCATGCAGGCACTTCGCTTTATGTGGCAGAATGGCGATGACCGAATTAGCCTGGAGCGACTTCGGCAATCAATGCGAATTCTGATCGATCGCCCGGAACTCGCCGAACTGGTAATCGCCGATTTGGCACGGTGGAAAGATTGGGAATCGCAAGAACGCTTGGCAGCACTCTACGGAAGCAAAGAATACAACACTCTTGCCATCAAACGAGCTATTGTGCGGTTTCTGTTAAAAAGCATGCGAGATATACCGGAAATGGGAGAAGATGTCCGCAACTCCGACGTCAAGTTACCCCAACACGCGATCCGAGGAGAAGCATTGCTCGAAGAAATCCGGCAAAAGGATCCTATTACGGTAGCACAGGTTGAGAAATACTTTTTCTGGCTCAAGTCACCCTAACACAATAAACCGCCGATTCCCCTGCCAATACCCACATAAAGTGATATAATGACCCAAGTTTCCAAAAACTTTTGAATACCCGAATCGAAGAGTCAAAAACTCTGAGAGGAGAATCGACAATGCGTTCTCTCATGAAAAATCTGGCGATCTGTTTGGTCCTTCTTGCGTCCACAACTGCTGTGGCTCTGGCTTGTCCCTTTTGTTCGGCTCCTTCGCTGACACTCAGTGAGCAGGTGGCTCAGGCCGACGTGGTAGTGCTTGTGCAGTGGACCGACGCCGTGAAAGGGAACAAAGAGTCGGCAGGGGCGACGACCTACGAAGTGCTCGACATTGTCAGGGCTCCTCAAGCAGGAGCTCCCAAGAAGGGGGAGAAAATCGAGCTCGTCCGTTATCGAGCCGGTAAGGAAGGTGACCTGTTCGTGCTCCTCGGTACCAAAACCGGCAAGCTCGAATGGGGTAGCCCGCTGGATGTCTCTGAAGCGAGCTACGAATACATCAAATTGGCCCCGTCCCCCGAATTGCCGATCCAGAAACGCCTCGCCTACTTTTTGAAATACCTTGAGTATCCCGATTTGCTCGTAGCAAACGATGCCTACGCTGAATTTGCCAACGCCCCCTATCACGAAATCGCCGCGCTCACAGATGAATTTCCTCGCGAAAAGCTGAGGGAATGGATCACGAGTCAAAAGGTACAGACCTCCCGATTAGGTCTGTACGGCCTGTTGCTCGGTCTGAGCGGCAACGAAGATGACGCTGAGTTAATGGAAAAAACGATCACGGCTCCGTCGGAAGAATTCCGCTTGGGTATCGATGGAATCATTGGCGGCTACCTGTTGCTGAAAGGGGAGCCAGGACTCGAGATCATCGAATCATCTAAACTTCGTGATAAAACGGTGCCATTCAGCGAAACATACGCCGCCATGCAAGCGTTGCGGTTTATGTGGCAATACGGAGATGAGAAAATCAGCCACGAACGATTGCGCGAGTCGATGCGAATTCTGCTCGATCGACCGGAACTCGCCGACCTCGTGATCGCTGACCTGGCACGCTGGAAGGACTGGAATTCGCAAGAACGTCTCGCAAAGTTATACGGAGCCGAAGAGTACAACATTCCGTCGATCAAGCGGGCCATTGTCCGGTTCTTGCTGGTGAGTACGAAGGATATTCCTAAACCGACAATAGAAACTAAGGCGAAAGATAACGAAGACGTCGCTGTCGCTTCGGCGCAAAATGGGAAAACCAATCCCACCGACAAAGACGAATCGGCGACGCCGACGGAATTGCCAAAACATGTTGTTCGCGGCGAAAAACTGCTGGATGAAATCCGTAAAAAAGATCCCAAGACTGTTTCGGAGGTCGAGCGGTTCTTTTTTGTTAAATAGTGGTTTTCGTCAATGGACTGGCAGTTTTCCTCATGTTTGACCTGAATCGCGTTCAGCAGGCACTCACTGAATTTTCGCTCGACGGCTGGTTGCTCTACGACTTTCGCGGCAGCAATCTGCTCGCTCGGCGGGTTCTTGGTTTTCCCGATGACGTTATCAGCTCTCGGCGGTTTTGCTACTTCATTCCGGCAAACGGCCCGCCGCGAAAGCTGGTGCACCGCATTGAGTCGGGAGTTCTCGATCAGCTTTCGGGCGAAAAACTGGTTTATCTGCGCTGGCAGGAATTTGAATCGGAATTAGCCACACTGGTAAACGGTTCGAAAACCGTTGCGATGGAGTATTCCCCGCGCAACAGCAATCCTTATGTTTCACGGGTTGATGCCGGTATGGTTGAACTCGTGCGGCAGCAGGGTGTGAATGTGGTTTCGTCGGGCAATCTCGTACAACTCTTCGAGGCGGTCTGGGATGACGAACAGTGGGAAATGCATCTCGAAGCCGAGAAGCACACGCTCGCCGCGTTCGATGCAGCGTGGCGGTTTATTGCGAATCACATTCGTGAAAAACATACAGTCACTGAGAAATCGGTTGGCGATGAGATCATGAATTATTTCGAAAAACATGATCTCGTCACATCACATCCCCCGATTGTGGCAGTTGATGCGCATAGCGGTGACCCGCATTATGAAACGGGTTCAGGAAGTGAGATCGAGATTCGCAATGGTTCATTCGTGCTGATAGACCTCTGGGCGAAACTGAATAAGCCGCGCTCCGTTTACAGCGATTTGACGCGCGTCGGATTTGTGGGGCAGTCGGTTCCTGAATGTTACGAGAAAATCTTTTCCATCGTTGCCCAGGCTCGCGACGCCGCTATTCTTGCCGTGACGTCCGCTCTCTCGTCACAGCGACCGCTTCCTGGATATGAAGTCGACCGAGCGGCTCGGGGCGTTATCGATAAGGCCGGCCACGCACAGCATTTCGTCCACCGGACGGGGCACAGCATCGGCCAGGAAACGCACGGTAATGGCGCTAATATCGACGATCTGGAAACGCACGAAGAACGCCATATTTTGCCAAGAACGTGCTTCTCGATCGAACCGGGAATCTATCTCCCCGAATTCGGAATTCGGAGCGAGGTCAATGTGTACGTCGATGGCAGCCGTCAGGTCCACGTTACCGGCGGTCCGCCACAGCGTACAGTGATTCCGATCATGCAGCAGTATTAACGCTGTAAGTGCAATCAAAAAGCCCGAGTGTCCAAACCGCTTACATTGTCGCCACTTTTATGCATTCGCATGACGACATTAGAACTGGTTTCATAACCCGGTTGGCGACGGAATGATCATTCAAATAACAGCGAGACCTGCGCTATTCAGAGGGTTATGAAACGGCTTGACGTTATTTCGCCTTGGGGGGCTTGTTTCCAGGTTCGTCTTTCGGCGGAGTTCCCTCTTTATACGGTGTCATCTTCCTGATCGGCGGCTTCTCTTTATACCCGGCCCCTTGCGGCACCCAGTTGTGAGGTCCGTCGGCCAGTTCGCGAAGTTGTTGGGGGGTGGGAGGTTCGTTTGTGCCGAATGATTTGACCGTCCGCTTCCGCCGCGGTTTCACGCGGTCGAAGTCGACGTCTTCCCACTTTTCCTCATTCGTAGAAACGATCGCACCGTGACTGTCGCGGAGTGGGGTACGGCGTTTTGGACCCAGAATGCGCGCCAGCAGGATGACGAGTACGGCCATGCCGCCGCAGACAAACATCGGAAATTTGGGATCATCGGCGAGAAACGCGACAATGAAGGTGCAGACTCCGATACCCAACAGGACGACGACCGTTGTCGCCAGAAGAGCCGTCGCTTCTTGTCCATAGTTGCGATTGCCGGAGTAGGTCATATCCCATCATCCGCAGAGAAGTATTGAATTCGCAGATCGACGTCACTTCACTGCCAGTCGATGCACGAAGATATCAAGATACAGAACTAACATCATTAAACCAAGTACAAAGGCCATTCCGCAATAGGTAGCTGCCACCAAAACCTTTTCGCTGGGCCGGCGGCGGGTGATTCCTTCCCAGATCAGGAAAATCATGTGGCCGCCGTCTAAGACGGGAATCGGCAAAAAGTTGAGAACCGCCAGATTCACGCTGAGAAAGCCCAGGAACAGCAGGAAATCGGCCGAGCCCCCCTGATCGACGACCGCGTAGGCAACCTGTGCGATTCCCAGCGGGCCTCTCAACTCCTTAATCGACAAATCGCGAGTGAACAAGTTGCGCAGCGTCAGGTAAATGTCTTGCAACGAATTCCGCGTGTGCACGAAACCGAGTTGAAACGCTTCCCCGATGCTGGTTGCCTTTTGCTCGAGCGTCAATGGTGCAAGCAACAACCCGCGGGCGTTCGGTAAGAACCAGTCCGTAGACTCGCGTGGAACGACCGTCACATTCCGCGTTTCGCCGATCTCGTTAGAGACCACAAGAACGACTTTTGCATCAGTCCGCTCCTGCATCATAAGAAAAGCGTGCGACCAGTTTTTCTGCTCGTCGTCGAATATGATAGGCTTCTCGTTCGTTGCAACGGCTCCCTCTTCCTTGGCCCCATTTGCTGCCAGCGGAACGAATGTTAGACTCTTGATCCGCTCACCCGCTTTGATGCCTGCCTCTGCTGCCGCACTATCACGTTCGACATTCAAGATATAAGGAATGACATGTATCGCAACTCCAAGTGAGGGAATCGATAACGGTGAATTCTCGAAAATGGGCGTTTCCACCCACCCAGGTTGCTCTTCGGGGACAACCGTCACCGACTGTTCTTTCGGTTCGGTCCCTTTTTCCTGACGAGAGAATGTGAGTGTGACATCCGTACCGGCCAACGACGCAAGAACATCGGGCAATCGCATCGGGTCGATCCCGTGGCCGATCTGCTGGTCGTTGATTTTCGAAATCTTGTCGCCGACGCGCAACCCCGCTTTTGCCGCAGGTGAATGATCTCGGATGGCGCTGATATTTCCGATATCCATCCACAGTCCCAAACGTCGCATCGGCGTTGGCGCCAGTTTGATCGGCACGAGACGATCGGAAGGAGCACCCCCTCGTTGCACGTAAACTGTCAGCGTTTCGCTGCGTCGTTCGGCAAGAACTTTCTGAAAATCGGCAAACGTCTCAACCGGTGTGTCGCCCACTTTGCGAATCGTATCTCGCGGCTGAAACGGAGGATCGGCCTTCGCGGCGGCACTGCCCGCCTCCCATGATGGTAACTTTGAATCTTTAAACTCGTAAAGCGTCAGACTGGGGGCGGGACCGACTCCGATCAATCGTCGTGTTCCGGTGATATCGGGATTCAGCTCGATCGCGAAGGGTTTGCCATCGGTACGCTCGCCTTCGATATTCAACTGACCTTGCGACAAGGCAACGCTTCGTGTGATATCGCCAAACGTCCTGATATCTCTCGAATTAATCGATGTGATTCTGTCGCCGCGTTGAATTCCCGAACTCCACGCCGGCATGCCGACGCTGACGGAACCAACGACACTCGGAGAGGTGGTCACACCGATGACGAACGCCGTCACGACGAAGAGCAGGCCGGTGATCACGTTCATGATCACGCCGGCGGAGATGATGGCCATTCGCTGCGGAACCGATTTCCCCGAGTAGGCCCGTGGATCGAGAGCGATTTCGTCGCTCGTCAGCTGGCTGGGGTCGACGTCATCCTGACCGAGCATTTTGACGTAACCGCCGAACGGAATCACCGAGAGGGCATATTCGGTTTCCCCTTTGCGAAAGCTCCACAGTATCGGCCCGAAGCCGATACTGAAGCGTTCGACGTTGACGTCGCACCATTTGGCAACGGCAAAGTGTCCCAGTTCGTGGAAGAAAATCACGAATCCCAGACCGACAACGGCGATCAGAATATTGGTGAAGAAACCGACAATCCCTCCCACGGTCCAGGCCGCCAGGAGAGTTCCAAAAATCAATTCCACTGTATCATCTCCTTCCGCGCCCATTCGTCGAGTCGGCAGAGCCGGTCGAGTGTCGGGGACGGATCAAATTCATGGGCATTCAATACCGCTCGGCAGGCTTGCGGTATTTCGTTAAATTTCAATTCGCGCCGTAAAAACCGCTCGACGGCGACTTCGTTCGCTGCATTCAACACCGCCCCGCATGTTCCTCCCCGACGGGCGACTTCGTAACCCAAATCGAGGGCAGGGAATAACTCACGGTTCGGCGGCTGAAAGTTCAACTCCCAGGTTTCGGACCACGAGAGCCGGGGACTGACCCCTTCACAACGCTCAGGATATGTTAATGCATACTGAATTGGCAATCTCATATCGGGGGGAGAAAGCTGGGCGACCACCGATCCATCCACAAATTCGACCATCGAATGCACGATGGACTGGGGATGGACCACGACTTCGATCTGTTCCGGAGCAAGGTCGAATAGCCATTTCGCTTCGATGATTTCCAAGGCTTTGTTCATCATGGTCGCCGAGTCGATCGTAATCTTCGGCCCCATATCCCAGGTCGGATGTGCCAATGCCCGTTCGGGTGTGATCTCGTCGAATTGCTCACGCGACCAGCCCCGAAACGGTCCGCCACTCGCCGTTAAGATGATTCTACGGACTTCCTTACGCTCACCCGATCGCAAGCACTGAAAGATCGCATTATGCTCGCTGTCGACCGGCAATATCACGGCTCCGCTGCTTCGGGCCAGCTCCATGATCAACGGACCGGCGACCACCAGCGTCTCTTTATTAGCCAAGGCTACCTGTTTTCCCGATTCCACGGCTCCCCAAGTACTGTGCAATCCCGCAAAGCCGACGATGCCGGTCACCACAACATCGACGTCAGGATGCCGGGCGATCTCGACGAGTGCGTCGGCACCGTATCGCCATTCGGTCGTACCGGTGGCAGATGTCATTCGTTCAACGTGTTCGCGTCCTGATGGATCACTCAAAACCGCCCAGCGGGGTGAATATCGCCCCACCTGGTCGACCAGCGATTCCCATTTCCGGTGAGCCGATACCGCCGCAAGCGTGAGTTTATCCGCATGTGCCGCAAGCACATCGAGGCAACTGATGCCGATCGACCCGGTCGAACCCAACACGGCGACATGCTTCATCCGAACTCAAATTCTGATAACACGTTGAAAAAAGGAGAACGGCGAATTCTCCGCCGATATCGCTTTCCGATCAGTAACCCCGACGGGACTTACATTTTAGGGAAACGTCGAATTTCGGGCAAGCGGGGTTGTGCAGCGATATTCATTCACATGATTCGCATCACTCCGAATCAACCGTGAGCGTCTGTGCGTTTCACGTGAAACGGTCCCCGCTTCAGAGTCAGCGTTTTCTCAGGGGAGGAGGTATGGGAGGATTGAGGGGGGGCTCGATTACCCCGCGAGGCAAGGGGTAAGGTCTCTGGGGATCTGCACTACGCTCTCCCGCTCTAACTAGGCCTGTGAGACAGACGTTTTATCGTCCCACCTTTCGCACATTTGGTTTCACCGTTCATCCCCCCCTGCACCCTCCCGGACGCAGTTGCGCCAAGCCACGAAAAACCGAGAAATTTCAGTCCTTTACCCCTCGCCGTTGCGCTCTCATGCATTTTTGTTTCAGAATGCAAAAAGGGGCATAAATGCGATCGAAATTTCGTCTCACGAGTATCTCGCGCCCCTTTCGCGCGCGTTTTTCGCCAAAAATGCGCGCTTTCGACACGGTTTTGCATATTCGTAAACATCGATGCATTTTGAACGATTACGGCAACACAAAATGGTTTGAAAAACGTTGCGCGCAACCCAATCGTGTTTGCGCCTATCAAAAATTTCTTCTCCCCCTGGGGAGAACCGGGTCGCTCCGGTTGCTTGTAACCGGAGCCGTGAAACGGTAAGAGGCCATTCAACGACAAACGAAATACGCCTCTTATCGCTGTGCAACACGAGTTGACAAGCAACCAGTGGTACCTCTCTGACGTTCGAGAATAATACCGTAATCGCTGGCTGGCCCGTTTTAAGCGTCATTCAGCACGAAGGCGATTCGATGGCAAACCACACCTTCGAACGAAACACATGTGTTTGTGCGCCCCAACAAATACGAACCTGGCCGTGCTCATGTGGTCATCTTTAATTGGGAAGACCAGTCCGAGGTGCTTGTCGAACTTGCCGATGTCCTGGAAGTAGGACAACGTTTTCGCATCGTCAGCGCGAGAAATTTCTATGGTCCGTCCGTCGCGGAAGGAACCTATTCAGGTCGCGCTGTCGCGGTTTCGATGGTACCGGTCGCACCCGATCAACCGGTCGGCATGGCCGATTACGAACTCCCGACAGTCGAGCCCCAGTTCGGTTGCTTTGTGGTGTTGCCAGAATGACATAGCCACCCGCCGTTGGAGACCCCATCACCCAAACAACCCCTCCAACGGTTTCCCGCTGTCGACCAGCGGCACCGGGCGGTTTTGGGCGTCGCGCATGTACCAGTTGGGGTTGATTCCCAGCGTCTGGAAGACCGTCGCTGCCATGTCGGCGGGGCTGACAGGGTTGTCTTTCGGGTACGCGGCGTCTTTATCCGACGTACCGTACATCGTGCCGCCACGAATACCCGCACCGGCTAAAACCGCGGGGAAGCAGAAGCCCCAGTGATCGCGGCCCCAGTTCGCTTTACCGCGCGGGGTGCGGCCCATTTCGCCCATGCAGACGATCAGCGTCTCGTCGAGCAGGCCGCGATCTTCGAGATCGGTGAGCAGTGCCGAGAACGTTTGATCCAACCCCGGCAGCAGATAATCGTTGACTTCGTTGTTGTGAACATGGCTGTCCCAACTGTAACCGTTGGGACAATCCCAGAGCACCGTGACGAACCTTGCTCCCGCTTCGATCAACCGGCGACCGAGCAACGCCGATTGCCCGAAGAGATGGCGGCCGTAGCGGTCGCGGAGCGAATCGGATTCTTGCCGGATGTCGAACGCCGAGCGAATGTTCGTCGACGAAACGAGATCCCAGGCCCGCTGTCGGACGTCGTCGTATTCGTGTTTCTGCTGTTCGCCCTTCGTCAACTGCGCATCGAACTGTTCGAGCAGTGACCAGCGGCGATCGAGTCGATCGAGCGTTAACGCCGGGTCGTCAACCAGACCCTTCAGACGAAAATCGAGTTCCTCATCGCTGCATGGCCGGGCGTAGGGATTGTCGTTCGCATCTTTCTTGCGAATATCGGTCGCGAGAGCGTTGTACGATTTACCGAGCCAACCGGCGTATTGACCGAGGCGGTCGTACCCTTGAATGTGTCCGAGCCGATTGGGAACATAAATGTAACTCGGTAGCGAACCCTTTTGTCGTGTCGGATCGTGTTCGTCGAGATATTGCACGACCGACCCCATCGCCGGCCAGTCGTTCTCGGCGGCGTCGACCATCGCCGCGCCGCGCTGTGCCGGAGGCATGGGATGTCCCGTTTGAATCAGATGGCAGGCGTTGTGATCGTTTTGCTGGTGCGTCATCGTGCGGACGACGCAAAATTTATCCGATATGCCCGCCAACTGCGGCAACTTTTCGCTGATGAGCAGCCCCGGCGTGCGCGACGCGATCGGTCTGTAAGGCCCGCGAATGTTCTCGGGGGCGTTCGGCTTCTGGTCGAAGGTTTCGAGCTGACACGGTCCGCCGAACAGAAATAGAAAGATGACCGACTTGGCCCGCGCCAGCGGAGCGGGATCTTCCTGAGTCAGTGCATTCGCGGCGAGAGCCTGTTGCGTGGTCAACCAGTTGACGCCGAGCAATCCGCCGCCAACCGCCTGCAACATCTGTCGCCGTGGCAGCCCATGACAGACTTTTTTCGCCGATCCGAGAATATTGAGCATGAGGGAGCCTTAAGTCGATGAAAGCCAACCGGTTTGCGCACCATCGGTTACGATAGTTATCAACCATTACCAATATATCATATTCTTCGGCAGGAATTGAATCGTAATTCCACGAAATTGAGCAGCGAGGTCAGCAAATGTCGAGGGGGAATCAGGTTTCGAAGCGATGCCCTTCAAGATCGAGACCGATAAACGGATTCAAACTTTGAATCTGGCAACCGTAAACTTGTTTCAGACGATCCCTGAGGGCCCGGGTTTGATCCATGATCTGCCTCACCCAGTCTTTATACCATTTTTGAAATTTAGCGTCCTCCGGGTAGTAGCCTCGATAGGTCATCCGACCGTCGAGCATGCCCCCGTCGTGGCCGCAGATGATGATGTTCGCCGCCCCCATGTAGGCCGCGATGTGTATCGCCGATGTAATCGTCGAATAACTGACGACGATGCGGTCGGTGCCGACGACCGAGAGGTCGATGGCCGTACATTCGTTGTGCACATGGTCGTAATACCAGGCGGTTCCATCGGCCGCGTTGCGAGCACCGTTACGGTTTCCGCAATCGTACTCCGAAATGATCAGAGGAATGCCGCTCGCGAATGCTTCAGCGGCACCGGATGTTTCTTTGCGGACGAGATAGTCGCAGGGATACTTTTTAAAGACGTCGTTGACGCCGATCACGCATTTGTTCGCAAAGAATTCGGGTTCGACATAATCCATCGAGGCGGCGGCGGCAATCACCCAGATATCTTCGCCGGCGTGCCGCTGACAAAATTCCGCCACAGGTCGACGGAGGGAAGTTGATTGCCGGGTTGCTGTTGTCACAGTCACTCTCTCCAAGCCGTTTCGTAAGCCTCTGGAGGACAGATGTGTTAAGGCGATCGGAACGATCATTTCGTCACCAACCGGGTTACGAAACCAATTCTAGTCGATGTCAGGTGCGCGGGGAATTCGCTCTGACGATGCATGTTCGACGTTCGTAATTCTTGAGCCGACTGAAGTCATCTACGGGCCGCGAAGAAGAATGGCCGCAAAAAAACGCAAAAGTCGCACAAAAGGACATTTTCACTCTCTGCGACCTCAGCAATCTCTGCGTTTCAAATCATCTGCTGTTGAAATTCATGGAAACGCAGAGATCGCAGCGTCAGACAAGATCGGGTTTACTCTCCTCGGCCTTTTTCTCAGTATCTCTGCGGTAAAAATGCCTTTTCTGCTTGGCGACTTGGAGTGAAACAATGATCTGGCCGATCCGGGTGCGCGACATTCGGTTAAAATCTTACCGCAGTTCAATTGTCGAAGAAGGCGAGTGAAATTTCTCGGGTGTAAACACCGGTCAGAAAACGTAGCACCCGTCGGAGAGTGGTTTGTCGGAATAAAAACGTAGCGC
>JAQCEJ010000061.1 GCA_027618475.1 Planctomycetota bacterium
GCGCACTTCAAAATGGCGATTGAAAATCCGACGCGCAATCCGACGCAGCAAGTGTCAGTAAAGGCCCGTAGCGGTGGGCAATCGTCCATCATGCCAGTTCGCGAAACCCCTATTTTTCAAGGGTCTGCGAACTCTCGCGAATCAGTGCACAAGCGTATAATACCCCCAACCGGATTCGAACCGGTGTTGCGGGACTGAGAACCCCGAGTCCTGGGCCTCTAGACGATGGGGGCGGACTGTTTCGTTTGTAGTCATTCGCCTTGGGACTGTCAAGCATTCGACAATGTCGCCTCCGATGCAAGTGTTCGAGGTCTGCGAACTCGGTCCGGCCTCACAGAGACCAGCGACAAATGCACCAATGGGCTGTCACCATTGAGCAGATGCCCTACGCATGTGCAGAGAATGAAAAGCTCATTTACAGAGGTGTAAATGAGGGCGTATAATCAAAGCATGAACTCACAATGCCTCTTTTTTCCGTTGTGTTCTTCGTGAGTGCGCTTGCTGTTGAAGGTCAAAAATGACAACGCTTGTCACCGGCGCCGGTGGGTATGTCGGACGAAATCTCATCGACGCTTTGCTTGAGCGTCGTCAGCCGGTGCGGGCGCTGGTACGAAATGACGATCAGGCCGCGCCGTTGCGACAGCGCGGAGTCGAGGTGTCGGTTGGCGATATTCGCGATCGAGAATTCGTCCGTGAAGCCGTTCGGGGGGCGAACGTCGTACAGCACTGCGCGGCAGCCGTGGGGCCGCACTATTCCGATCGGGAAATTCACGACATCTGCCTCGAAGGATCACGCAATGTTCTGGAAGGGGTACGTGATCAAGGGTCAGGCCGCGTCGTCATCATCAGTTCGATCAATGTGCTGGGAAACCGTAATCTGTCCGGGGAATCCGAAGATCTGCCGTGTCGACGATTCGGCGAAATTCGAAGCGACGTTAAAATCGACATCGAACATCTGGCGAAATCGTTTCAACGCGATGCAGGTGTCGACGTCGTCATATTACGTCCGGCGATGATATACGGCCGAGGAGACCAGAACCTCGAAAAACTGTTGCGGCCGATTCGCAAAGGAAAGTTCGCCTTCCTCGGCCGTCGCGACAATGTGATTCCGCTGGTGCATATCGACGACGTCGTGCAGGCGATGCTTCTGGCGGCGGAAACACCAGCTGCCGGCGGTCGCATCTATCATATTGCCGATGGAGCGGAGATCACGGCGGGACAACTGGCCAACGAATTGGCGCGTCTGACCGATTCTCCACCTCCACAGAAGATTTTGCCGTATTTCATTCCCTGGTTCGCCGCGACATTGTTCGAAACGTTACGAACGCTGAAACTCTTCAAGGGAAAACCACCGATCAATCGGGTATCGTTGCGATTTCTGGGAACTTCACGATCTATTGATATCGGCCGGGCTCGACGAGAGTTAGGGTATCAGCCTCATGTGGATTTTCAAAACGGCATGGCCGCCGCAGTAAGTGGGTTAACATCTCATGCCGACGCCGAACCCGACGTTGCCTCAACTTCAGCTTGAATCGTTGAAGGATCGGGCCATTGCTGAAATTCGCCGGCGTTGGGAGCAGCCAATCTCTCCCGAACGGTCGTGTCGAATTCCCTCTGAACGTGTTGACGACACGGCCCGCAACGTTCTCGATGCGATGTTGACGCGACCGTTCCGCATGACTCCCTTTCCTGAAGGAGAAGAATATCAGGGATTGTTCGATCGCGTCCGGTACTGGGTCGGCAAAGGGACGGCGATCCGCATTCGCATCGGATACGGCCCGATGAAGAACCTCAATAATGCCCGTCACAGTCGTGCCGAATGGGCCGAGTTCTTTGCTTTAAGCCACCTTTGTGCATGGTATAACAAGGTTCGAGAGAACTATTCACCAGGTCTGCGAATCAAAATCGTCTTCGACGATTCGACCATCCGCATGGCCAACCGCCACGATCACAATCATATGGCTTCGTATATGAAGTCCGTGAAGGCGTTGGTCGCTGCCATGGGTTACGAATCGTTTATCGCCGGTACCATGCGGCAATCGACGTTTGCGTGGTTATTTCATTTCGGATGGTATCAACTCGCCGAGCGTCGCGTGCGACAATGGGAGCGAGATCCGGCCAACCGCGAACGGATAGAACAGATGACCGATTACGCGCGGCGAAATCTCGTGCTCCCCGCCGGAGTCTCGGAGACCGAGCGCGATCGGTTGAGCATCGAGGCGAGCCATCGCTATCGCGTGTATAATCAAGCGTTGCAAATAAGCGGATTTTCGAGGCTGGGACACAGTTTGATCGCCATGTACCTCGACGGTCAGCAGCATCATGTGCAGCATCGTTCGGCATTCCACTTGACGTCTCTCGGAAAAGGGCACGTCGTTCAGCCTTGGCAAGGGGATGGAGGACTCTGCGAAAATGGCCGTGGTAAACTTGTACCGACCGTACTGACGGCCCGCCGCCGAGACGAACTGACCACGATCGACATTCCGGGGCTCGACATTCTGCCGCTCGAGGGTTTCGAATCGATACCGGTCTGCTGGAAGGCTGATTGATGAAAGTCCTGCTGACCGAAGGCTCGAGCACTTCTGCACGGCAGACGATTTACGCTTTAGGCAAGCTCAAGGCAACCATCGACATCTGCGATCCGCAACGGTACGGACTCGGGCGTTTTTCTCGATTCGTGAGAACGTGGTACCGTTGCCCCTCCTACACCGCCGAGCCGGCTGCATACGTCCATTTCCTATTCGATAGACTTCGGTCGGAAGATTACGACGTCTTGTTGCCGGTACACGATCAGGTCTTCCTGCTTTCACGATATCGCGATCGGCTGGGTCAGCACGTCGGGGTTGCACTCCCAGAGGCATCGGCTGTTGAGCGTCTACAAAGCAAAGCCGAATTCAAACGTCTGCTGGATGTCCTCGCACTCCCCCATCCTTCGACGACAATCGTTTCTCATCCCGATGAATTGCTGAGCCATTCCCAATTTCCCTGTTACGTCAAACTCGCTTACAGCACGGCGGGGCGGGGCGTCTGGCATATTGAGCGAGCCGAGGAAATGAGGGCCATAGCCGACTTGCTGAAATCAACCTGGGGAAGCGATTCCCATCGAGAAATTCTGATTCAGCAACCGGCGTGTGGTACATTCTGCGTCATTCAGGCTGTCTTTCGACACGGCCTGCTTGTTGCATCGCATTGTTACCGTTCGCGTGCCCAGGGGGTCGGTGGAAGTGCACATGCCCGTGAAGGGGTATCGCATCCCATTGTCGTAGACGATGTCTCTCGACTCGGAAATCATCTCAATTGGCACGGAGCCCTGCACGTCGAGTATTTCGTTGACGAGGTCAGCGGACGTCACGAATACATCGAAGCCAACCCGCGTATCGGCGAAACGATGAACGCCACCTTGAGCGGATTAAATTTATGCGAATTTCTGCTCGATATCTCGCTGGGAAAATCGACTTCACCCGTCGCTTCACGAACCGGCGTCCGAACACACAGTCTGTTGATGAGCCTGATAGGAGCGGCGGAACGAGGTGCAAGCCGCTGCGCACTCGCCAACGAATTCTTGAAGTCGTGCTTCGGCAAAGGTGTTTATCGGCACAGCAGCGATGAACTCGTCCGTCTCTTCGATGATCCGTACTGCCTGATCCCAGCCGTCGCCGTCACCGGGCAATTGTTCTTTCAGCCTCGATGCGCCGGACGAATGATCGCACAAGCCGTCGATAACTATGGTCTCACCGCTGCCGCGGTCGACCGCATTCGACAGTTGCCTCACAACGAGCTGGCATAATCGGCAAAACGTTATTCGACCAGTCTCGCCTCGATTCGGTGTTTTCTCTGTCGCCGTGGTTTGAGTTTCGCATATCATCGATTTGATAATCGGTTTTGTGAACGCGATTCGAGAATTCATTGTTAACACAGGTACAACACATGTCGAATTCAGTCTCTTGGATCAATCGCCGAGTTTCGGCGGATGAATTTTT
The DNA here is from genome assembly GCA_027618475.1 of Planctomycetota bacterium. GTDB lineage: Bacteria > Planctomycetota > Planctomycetia > Planctomycetales > Planctomycetaceae > JAQCEJ01. The sequence continues at coordinate 3,981 of JAQCEJ010000061.1, forward strand.
CCGACAGCTGCACCAATCGGAGACGGATTGGCTGTTTATTTCCTCCGAACCGATCGAACAGGGAGAGCCGATGATTGCAGGCCGTGATGCCGCGGTCGTCTGGTTGCGCGACTGTTCGACGTCTCTACTTTGCCGCCTGCCGTTGTGGTTGCGACTGTTTGCTTTCCCGTCACAGTGGGATGGTTTTTTCGTACATCGCGATGTCGCGCAGCATGTGTCGCCGGGAGCGACCGCGTCTGAAGCGGCCGAGGAATGGCTGCTTCGCGCCCTGACTTCCGGAACTCGCATTGAAGCGATTGGCTCTGCCCTTCAAACCAGTGAGGTCTCGTTTTCGCCTGCCTTACGGCCGAGTTTTCCAACGCGGCCGTGGCTCAAACCGCTGCTGGAGAAATTCCGTCCCGAAACATTCGCGAAGAGTGTGCGGTCGTCGATCGATCTTACCGCTCTCAAAGCGGGCATTTTTCAGATGCATGATTTTCTTGACGAAAGTCATTCGTTCTCGCAAAGCATCGAAGGGGCGGGAGTTCATCGCAACGGCGACTACTGGCACGCTATCATGCACCGCCGCGAACCCGATTATCCGAATTCGAAGTACTGGTTTCGACATGTCGGCCGGCATCCGATATTCAACGACCTGTCGCGAGAACTCACACAGCGAATCAACGAACTTCACACATCGGCCGATCGAAAAAACGATGAATTGATATCTCGAATGTCTCATCTGGTTGATGGCCGAGATGAGTGGGATCCCTTTGCTTTTGTTGACTTCTGCCGGACCTCTGTCGAACGTGGCCATCCGGAGGAGATCGCTGTTGCCGAAGCATTGCAAGGTGATGAGATGTCGCTATTGCTCGCCGCGACGCTGGACGATGCCTTAATTGTCGACTGATTCGGCTCGCATCTTCCTCTGCCGCCGGTTGTGAATGACACCTGTCCGCAGTATGATCGCCAAATCGGTTCGCAAGTTCCTTCACCCCTTTCTGTCACGCAAAGGATGATCCGATGTCTTCAGATTCTTCACCGAATTCCGATCAGGCTACACGTCGAGAGTTTTTGAAATCGCCGGGAATCGCGGCGGCTACTGTTGCTTCAGCACCGCTGTTCCTGCACGCAACGAACAAATCGGGAAGCAAGTTACCGATCGTCGGCGAAGGGGAATTCACCTTCGAATGCCATCACAACTGGGGCGAACTCCCCGACACGGTCGTCTGGGGAGAGACGCACGGCGTGGCAATTGACGAAGACGGACTGATCTATATCAAGCATCGTAACCGATCGGAAACCGTGTACGACGCGATTGTCGTATTCGACGCCGACGGGAAATGCGTTCGGTCGTTCGGTAAAGAGTATCACACCGGAGGTCACGGCAGCGATATCCGGAAGGACGGCAGCGAAGAGTTTTTGTATCTCTGCGACGTCACCCACAATTTCTTTGCGAAGTCGACGAAAACCGGCGAACAAATCTGGCGAAAAGATCGCCCCGCTGAAGCGAAAGTTTACGACGATCCGGACGCTCGATTCAGTCCGACGAACATCGCGTTCGCTCCGGATGGCGGATTCTACGTCGCTGACGGATACGGATCGAATTACATTCATCAATACGGTAAAGACAACAACTATATACGCACATGGGGCGGAACCGGCGACGAACCTGGCAAGATGAAAACGCCGCACAGCGTATGGCTTGACGATCGTCCGGGGAGAGAACCGTCGCTGGTAGTGGCTGATCGAGCCAACGCCCGCTTGCAGTATTTTTCTCTGACCGGTGAGCACCTGTATTTTGTCGATACCGTCAGCTTTCCTGCGGATATTGATCTTCAGGGTGAGATTATGCTCGTTCCCGATCTTCATGCCCGCATCACTCTGTACGATATCGATAACAACGTCATCACGCACCTCGGTTACGATCCCGAATGGACGAAACAGGTGCTCGCGGACAATTTGAAACTGCGTCAAAACCCCGACCAGTATCAGTCGGGAGGGTTCATCCATCCCCACGATGCCGCATTCGATAAGGAAGGCAACATTTACGTCGCCGAATGGGTGCCAAAGGGTCGCGTGACGTTTCTCAAGAAAGTCGGCTGACTTGCACGTTCATCGAATGACAACGATAAGAACAATCAGGCGAGCTGTTTTCGGAACCGCATGATGCTCAAGCTGAAGATGACGCACGTACAAATCGTCAATCCTAGAATCTGAGGCCAGAGGTCGAAGGCATCGGCGCCGCGCAAGACGACGCCGCGGAGAATCTCCAGAAAATAAGTGACGGGAATGCCGAACGTCAGCACGTAGATGATCGAGGGCATCTCATCTCGCGGAAACATGAAGCCCGACAGCAGGACTGAAGGGAGCATGATCATAAAGGCAATTTGAATCGCCTGCAGTTGTGTTTTGGACAGCGTCGAGACCAGCATTCCCAGTCCGAGGGCACAGACGAGAAACAGACTCGACAGACCAAGTAACAACACAAGGCTGCCATTAATGGGAACCTGAAAGACCATGACCATCACCGTAAGCACCATCAGTGTTTCGACGAAACCGACCATCGCATACGGAAGAAGTTTTCCGAGAATCAGTCCCGCTTTGCCGACGGGCGTGACAAAAAGTTGTTCGAGCGTTCCCAGTTCCCGTTCACGGACGATGGCAAATGACGTCAGAAACAGCGTCACCAGCTGCAGAATGATTCCCACAAGACCCGGCACGAAAAAGTGTGAACTTTCCAGATTAGGATTATAGAGCAGCCGGGGGCGCATTTCGATCGGTGTTCCTATGCGACCATAACTGTCGCGTGCCGGAACGACGGGGAGCGATTCTCCTATTTTTCTGGCGGTTTTGAGAGTCCATTGATATCCCAAAAGATTGGTCGTCATCAGCGCCGTCGTGGCGGTTTGCGAATCGCTGCCGTCGATGAGCACCTGAACGGCGACCTGTTCGCCGCGTTGCACGTATTCGGTAAATTCAGGGGGAATACGGATACCGACCTTAGCTCGCCCCGATGTCATGGCCCGTTCGAGCGACTCATCGTCTTCAACAAAGTCGACCATTTCAAACGTGCGCGTATTTTCGAAGGCGGCAATGAGTTCTCTCGACTGTCTGCGACCATCGAGATTGTAAACCACCGTCGGAATGTCTTCGATTTGGGTGTCGATGGCGAAACCGAAAATAAACGTCTGCATGACCGGCACGATCAACATGAAGACCAATGTCGATCGTTCGCGGCGGATATGCGAAAATTCTTTGACAAAAATCGCGAGAAACCCAGCAAGCGAGTTTTCCCGAACCGGCGTGGGAGTGGACGAATTCACCGGGGGAACGTCCCTGTCGAGCGATTGTGTATCCTCGTGATCCGCAGCATCCTCGACCGTGGTGGCTTCGATCTCGCGAGCTTCTACTCGCGTTTCCAGCAGAGCTTCAGAGTTTTCGGAACGGCGGCTGAGCGTTACGAACACATCTTCTAACGTCGGTGTGACCTCACGCATGTGAAAATCGGCAATGGGGCGATTTACGACGGGCATCAGCATTTCGGCCGTCAATTGTTCGTCGGCCAGCAGATGAATCATCTGTCCAAACAGCGTCGCATCGCGAATCTCGGGAACCTCACGCAACTGTAATAGTACTTCAGTCGGTTTGGGGATTTCGAGTTCGAACCGTTTTGTATGCGGCGGCGTGACTGTCGATAGCGATTTCAGTTCATCGGGACGCCCGCAGACAATAAGATGCCCCCCGGTGAGATAGCCAACCCGATTGCAGCGTTCGGCTTCGTCCATGTAGTGAGTCGTTACCAGCAGCGTCACACCGCGTCCCGAGAGTTCGAACAATAGATCCCACAAATCGCGGCGTGCGACGGGATCAATACCAGCCGTCGGTTCGTCGAGAAAGACGAGTTCAGGGTCGTGGATCAACGCACAGGCGAGCGCTAGACGCTGCTTCCATCCTCCGGAAAGTGTTCCCGAAAGCTGTTCGAGGCGAGGTTTCAAGCCGGTCAGATCGAGAACGTGTTCAATCCGTTCCTTAAGCTGATCGGAAGAGAGGCCGTAAATACGGCCGTAAAATTCGAGATTTTCACGGACGCTCAAATCGGCATACAAACTGAATTTTTGCGACATATATCCGATGCGGCGTTTGATCGCTTCCGAATCGCGCGCGATGTCGTATCCCAGAACGCGTGCCGTTCCTTTGGTCGGCTGAAGTACGCCGCAGAGCATGCGAATGATTGTTGACTTGCCACTGCCGTTCGGGCCAAGCAATCCGAAAATATCGCCGCGGTGAACTTCGAAGCTGACATGATCGACCGCCGTCAGCGATCCGAATTCCCGGACGAGTTCGCGGACGTCAATCACGGCGGCGGTCATCGCTTCACCTGCGATCGATCGAGCCATACGTCGGCGGCCATTCCGGGTCGAAGATCCCCCTCCTCATTTTTCAGCGTCACCTTGATGCGAAAGACCTGTTTCGATCGTTCTTCGACGGTCTGTACATTCGAGGGGGTGAACTCCGCCTGCCGGGCAACGTAGGTGATCGTTCCCGTAAATTCACGATCGGGATAACTATCGACGGTAACGGCAACGGTCTGACCAATTTTGACGTAAAGTCGATCTTCAGGGATATACGCACGGACCCAGAGATCGCGGGGGTCGACCAGCGCCACGGTTGTGGCATTGGGTGAGACCAGATCACCGGGTTGCAGATCGATCGCTTCAACCACACCGTTGACGGGTGAACTGACCCGCAATTCGTCGATTTGTCGATCGATGGCATCGAGCGCCGCCTCTGCCGATTTGACGGCTGCTTCGGCAGCGGCGATGTCTTCGGTACGAAAACCGCCCGAATAGAGCTTAAATCCCTCTTCGGCTTCGTCAAGTTGAGATTTCGCTCGGGCAATTTCTTCGACACGCGTTCCCTCTTCCAGTAGGGCCAACTGTGCCGCGCGTGCCGTCAGTGCCGCGCGAGCAACCTTCAGTTCGGTGGTCGCCTGATCCAGTTCCTGTTGCGTCATCGCACCGCGACCGAAAAGGTCTTCCGCACGCTGGTGTTTCAGCGTTGCGAGTTCGAGCTGACTGCGGGCCAGATCGGTGTCAGCTTGTGCCGCTTCGATTTCCTGATCCCGGGGACCGTTTTCCAGCATCTGCAAATGGGCCGTAAACTGATCGCGTCGAGCCCCGGCTTGTGCGATTTCTTCTTTCCGGTATCCGGCATTCAACTTCTTAAGCTGCTCGTTCTGCTCTGCTAATTGTGCTGCCGCTTGTGCCCGGCGTTCGCTGAGGTCGTAAGGTTCGAGTTCGACAAGCAATTGATCGGCGGTGACGAGATCCCCCTCTTCGACCAGAACCGATTTTACACGTCCGCCGACGCGCGAACCGAGTCGGATTTCGTCGGCTTCTATCAGCCCCGAAACCTTGAACGGCTCATTGCGACGCTGACTGTAGACAAGCACGCCGACAAGAATGATCCCCAAGAACGTCAATAGCAGGGCACGTTTTGTCATCGGTTCCGTTTCTGATGTACAGAAGGGAGCAGTTTCAGTTCCATAGCTTATCCCATGAGTTCGATTTTGGAAATCCGCGTCGGGCAGAAACCGTCAGCTTTGCGATTTCTCTTTTTGTCCACAGATTTTCGCAGAAGTCCGCAGATGAAGAGGTAAATATGAAGTCGTGAAAATCAGCCCGTTGGAAAATGGGTGGCACTGCCGGCTTGTCCGGCAGTGTGGTTGTGAGACATCGGAAAAACACGGGAAGACAAGCCACCCGTGGCACACATCGTTTAATCATCCCTCATTTTCAATAGACTGATAGACGCAAACTCTGAGGTCTCTTTGAAGAATTTACTAATCGCACGAATTGTGATCGTAAATCAAGTAGAACTTCACCATGGAAAACATTCCGGTCGTTTTGAAGGTTTTGAAACGAATTTCGGGAAAATTGCATTTTTTTTTCGAAATCTGGAACGAAACTTCGGCCAGCCGCACACTATTACTAATAAGGGATCGGAAAAGGGATGATTGCCGACTTCGATCTGACGACCAATGACGGTCGCGAAACCATAACGACTGGGAGAATTCGAATGAGACTGACTTTACGCACCCTTCTGGCCTATCTCGATGACATTCTCGAACCGGCACAGGCGAAGGAAATCGGCAAGAAAGTGGACGAGAGCAATGTCGCGAGCACGCTCGTCAGCCGCATCAGGGAAGTCACTCGCCGTCGTCGCCTGACAGCTCCCGACGTTTCCGGTCCCGGAGCCGGTGTCGACGCCAATCTAGTCGCAGAATATCTCGACAATACCTTGCCTAACGAAAGCGTCCCGGATATCGAAAAGGTCTGTCTCGATTCGGATACCCATCTGGCAGAAGTCGCCGCGTGTCATCAGATCCTTGCGCTCGTGTTGGGTGAACCGGTCGAAATACAGACACAGAGCCGAGAACGAATGTATGCTCTGGTTCCGTCGCATGCCGATCAACATGCCAGAAGTGAATCGCGGGGTGAACAACGTGGTAATGGAAGTCCCGGTACCGCCTCCAGCGATGACGACGGCGATCTCGAAGCCGCCCGTGATGCCGTTCGGTTTCTTTCGGGCGCGAACAGTACGGCGAAGGAATCCGAACCGGCAAAGCCCGTGCATCCAGCCGATGACCGTATCCCAGAATTTCCAGTCAAACGTCCGTTCTGGTCGATCAGCTTTCCCTACGTGATCGTCGGCGGCATCGCTGTGATCTGGTTCGGTCTGTTCTTGCTCGACCCCGCCTTGCGTGACAGCATTCTCAAACCGAAAAACCAACCGACAAACGAATTGGCGATGTCCGATCATCTGCCAGGTCAGGGAGATACAACCCCTGACGGCATGCTTGAAATCGCCGTTTCCGAGGAAAATGACATCGCCGACGATAAGTCGACTTCATTAACCGAGGAATCAAATGCGGATATGGATCTTGATGTGGCAACAAACGAGGAGTCGTCGACGACTGACGAGGATGCCGATTTCGATTCGAAACTGGCGAGTGCTGATACCGACGACGATAGGTCCGAATTGACTGACGATAAAGAGATGAAGACAACGAACGGCAATACTACCGATGACGCCGTCGAGACCGAGACATCTGATGAGGTAGCGGTCGTAGACAAATCGAAGCCGGCCGAAGGGGTGAAAATCAAGTCCCCTTCGAAATCGGCGACTCCTCCCCTGCCCGGGCCCGATGTGGAATACTCATCCAAAACGGGCGTATTGCTGCGCTACGATGTCGACAACGAAGAATGGTTTATGTTGCCGCATCGTTCTATTGTTCACAGCGGCGAAGAACTCGCCAGTCCGTCACCGTTTCGTGCATGGCTCGACGTACTCGACAAGACGTGTCGCGTCACGATGCTTGACGGTACTCGCTTGAAGGTTATGTTTCCCTCTGAAGCCGCATTGTGCGGATTTGACGTCAAGGACGGTCGCATCGTTTTCGAAGCGAATCAGCCGCAGGTCGTATTGTCGTTGTCGATCGCCGGACGGCTCTTGCGTCTGGAACTCCTTTCGGGTGATGCCGTTTGCGGACTGGAAGTCGTTCCTTCACTCCCCAGTCATTTCGAAGAAGATGTATCGCAGGTTCCGCCGATGAGCCGCTTGATCGTCCATCGCGGAACCGTTCGACTGGCCGACGGCGAGAACAATGTTTTCATCATGGAAACACACGATGCGCTGGTGCTGACTGGAATGGATACAGCCGCGGATCTCAAACAGGGAGTGGTGCAGTTGCCGTTAACTGACGTTCCGGACTGGATCAACCCCGCTGTCGATAAGCAGACGTCAATTGCACGCCGTCAGGCGACAACCTTCGAAAATGAATTTGCCCTCGATCAATCCGTTGCCGTTTCGATTCCCGCCGTCATGCGATACGACGATCCGCGACAGGCAGAATTGGCGGCGATGTGTCTGGGGCTTCTCGGCAATGGAAACGAACTCGTACACGCGTTGTCGATCGTGTCGGCATCTCATCCCGAAGTGCGAATGGCAGCAGTGACGGGGCTCAAGAAATGGATGGCCGATCATCCTGGAGATATGGACGAGTTGAAAGCGGCGTTACAAAAATACTTTCCACAGAACTCCGACATTCTGTATCGGTTATTGTGGGGGTTTAATTCCGAGGATCTCCAGCAAAAACAGGTTTCGCAGCAACTCGTCGACTGGCTGAGTCACGATAATCTCATCGTTCGCGAACTATCGTTCCTTTATATTCGCACGTTAACCGGAAAAACGAACGAATACCGCCCCAACGGTCCGGCGAATCAGCGCAGTCTTTCTGTCAATCGCTGGCAAAATCAGATCGATCGAGACGGCGCACTGATCAAAAAACCGTAACGCCCCAGGCGGCTTTTTGCCACGAGGCTAACCAATCAATTCCGGAATCGGTTTACCGTGGTCGACGATGGGGGTCGGTCGACCGTTGAAATCGCGAATCAGCGTGTTGGCTGAATCGATCCCCAGGTGATGATAGATGGTGGCCAGGAAGTCGCCGGGGCCGCAAATACGTTCGATTGAATCTTCGCCCCGTTTGTCGGTCGCACCGATGAAACGTCCCGCTTCGATTCCTCCACCGGCCCAGATATTTGAAAACGCCCGCGGCCAATGATCGCGTCCCGGCTGTTGGGTTCCCGCCGGAGCACTGGCATTTCCCGCACCGGTACTCGCCGCATAGCTGATCTTCGGTGTGCGGCCAAATTCGCCCGTCACGACGACCAACACCCTCTGATCGAGGCCTCTTTCGAAGATATCTTCGATCAATGCCGATACGGCCCGATCGTATGCTTCAGACCGGAACTTCATGGCGTCGAATACATGCTGATTCACGGCATGGTCGTCCCAGTTTTGAGTGCGCCCGCACAAAGGGCCGTTTAAACTGGTGGTCAGCACGTCGACCCCCGCTTCCACCAGACGCCGAGCTAAAAGAAGTTGCTGTCCCCACGCATTGCGTCCGTAGCGGTCTCGCGTTTTATCGTCTTCAAGGGTGAGATCGAAGGCTTCTTTTGTTTTGGGATTGGTTAACAGAGTCATCGCCTGAGACTCGAATTCGTCCAGCGCAGCAAGTTCTCGCTGTTGATCGAATGTGCGTTCCAACGTATCGAGATTCTGCCGCAACGTCGACCGGCGTCCCAGACGGCGGACTTCTTTGGCATCGGACAGGCCGATGTTCGGCACCGAAAACGATGGTTGATTCGGATCGCCCGACACAACGAACGGCGAATAGGTGTCGCCGAGATAAGCGGGACCATTGTATTCCAGCGGCGGATTAATACCGACATACGACGGCAAGGGATTCTGACGGGGACCGTTTTGGGACCGCATATAATTCGCCACCGACATCCAATCCGGAAATTTCGGCTTAGGTTTGTCTCGCGTGTCGGGATCGCCGGAGAGCAGTTGCATCGAACCGGCCGGGTGTCCCCCCGCAGTCTGCCGCATCGATCGCAGCACCGTAAACCGATCGGCAATCGCAGCTTGACGGGGGAGCAGTTCGCAAAAATTGAGACCGGGAACCTTAGTCGCAATCGTCCCGAACGGTCCGCTGTATTCGCTGCCGGAGTTCGGCTTGGGATCGTAAGTTTCAAGGTGCGAACAGCCCCCCGGCTGCCAGACCATGATCACCGCAGTACGATCGCGGCTGGAGCCGGCTTCGTCGTTCGCCCGCAGACGAAGAATGCTCGGCAGACTTAACGTGGTAAACCCTGCTAAGCCGGTTTGAAGGAACCCTCGACGATGAAACCCACCGCTGAGGCCGGGCCCCCGACAAATGTTTGACAATGATGTGTGCAGAGATCGTCTCATTACTTCTCCGCCGGCTGAACGTGAATCGTGATCGGTTCGGAAACTACAATATCGACAATGTCTCTCGGAGCGGCCGCATCGGTCGCCTGCTTGAGTCGGGCCGTTGCGGCCGTCAGTGCATCAGCGGCCGCTTTCTGTTTAACCATCGCGGCGGCCAGTGCTTGTTCGATTTCGGACTTCTTTTCCGGTGCAGCGGCTTGCACGTTATCCATCAGGTTCTTCACTTCGGCGTCGATCGCCGCAACGTCTTCTTCGGCCTTTCGGCATGCTTCCTCTGCGACGTCGACGTCTTTCGGACGGTGACGGTATTTTGCCACGGCGCCGCCGTAAAACGCAATGACATATTCCCCGGGCTGAGTTTTCAACGTTGCCGTATCGAGAACGACTTCAGAACTATCGGCTGTCAAAGCGACGTCAAACATGGGAACTCCCTCAAAACCGGCCCCCATAGTACGGCATTTCATCGCTGCTCCCGAAAATTCGCTGCGACGCGTCTGCGCGAGCGGGATCGTCAATTTTTCACCCGCCGTAACAGAGTAAGCATCTCGTGTCGTCGGAGCGATCGTCAACGGAGCAAAGTCGAACCCGCTGACGGAGATCGGTACGTCAGCCAGTAACCGTGGACTGGGAAGGTCGCTCCAGGCATCGGGAATCGGCCAAGCCATTGATGCCAGCCGACAGGGGCGAGTAACCGTCTCTCCATCAATATTCGCCCGTCCCGAAAACGTCACGTTACCAAAGGCACGAGGAGCATTAGGATCGGCCGTCACCAGCATCATGCCTCGGGACTGTCCAGAGGGAATCTTCAAACCCTGGGCGGTGATTCCTTCAGGAAGACCTTCCATGAACAGTTCGATTTCACCTTCAAACCCGTCCCGACGAATGGCTACAACTTCGAGGGCCATCGTCGCGCCGCCGCGCAGTGCGAGAGGTTTGGAGACGGCGTTGCGGTCTCCGTTTCGCAATTCCATATGCAGTGCCCACGACACGAGAGCAAAATCGGGGGCCGCTTTTCGAACGACAAGCCGATACTCGTTTCGGGGATCGTTGCGGGTTCCGCCGAACTGATCGGAAAGTTGCAATCGATGGATACCGTCCTCTTTGATTTCGAGTTGCCCCAGGACATCCGCAGAACCTGCGTTGTAGGGAGGGCCATCGTAGGCATATCCATTGCTCGACACCCGGACCGGACTCGGTATATCGCTGAACTCGGCAACATCGGTCAACGTCTGGGAATTGTCAGTCCGCTCGACACGCTGTACGACAATCGCCGGATCGGTGGGGAGTCCGAATCGTTCCGACGCGACTTCGACCCACCACACTTCCCCTTTTTTGGCTTCGAATTCAAAGACATCGACGTCAGCCGCCGGAAAAAAATGACCGGCAATGTCGCAGGGAAGCGAAATTTTCTGGGGGGACTCAGGAGAATTCGGCTCCTGTTCCGTTAACTCGGGTTTTTCCGGCAAACCGGTTGGAGGCCAAGAGAAAGAATTCACGGTCTGCGTGGAAGGAAGCCTGACCACAGAGGCCTCCGACGGCAGTTTCTGAAGAGCCAGTCGATAATAATACGCAGGCCCTCCTTTAAACGTGATTTCATGGACTTTAATGACATATCGTCCCTCTTCAGGCACCGTAAAATCGAGAGAACCGCCGCGGCGCTCGACAAGGAGATCACGTCCGGCGGCATCGGCAATGATCAGAACGGCATTGAGTTTCGAATCGATTCCACGCGTCGCACAGTCGACGACAATTCGCTCTCCTTGGCGACCCTCAAACGAATAATAATCGACAGCACGCTGAGTCATGACGGCGTTGCAAATCGTGTTGATTTGAAGTTCCATCGCGTCAGCCAATGACGTGTTTGGTTTGGTCCGCACGACCTCGTCCAGTGTGCCAACCGTGAATGCCCGAGATGACGAAATTCCTAAACGCGTCATCACGCGGGCCTCGTGAACACCAACGGGACAATCGGGCGCAACGGTCACCAAATAGCGAAAGGGAATCGGTTGTCCTGCTTCATCCAGGATGCGCGTGGCAGAAAGCCGAGGGTCGGAGAATGTCAGTTCATCTGCTTCTTCGAGATATTCACCCGTGATCGTGATTTCGACCTCGGACCCCGCTTTCGCTCCCATAGGCATGGTGGTTAACAAACGGGGAGTCGGTAATCCGACCGATTGAGCGTGCACGGTCAACGTCCAACAGAACGACATCCCGCTGAAAATCGCAGCCAGCAACAACGTCCGCATGACGACCGTCCTCGACCATGTCCGATTGTAATTCGCGTTAGGATTCATCATGAGCCTGTTTCGTTGACATCGATCTGCCGGAAGACCCGGCGATCTCAATGGTTGAATAAGAATTCCTTGGTATTGATCAACGCCCAGATCAAGTCCTGGTAGTTCTCCCCGCGGAGGGTCTCCGCATCGACCGGTTGACCGTCGATGGTGATATCCGTCTCGTTAAGATAGTCCACAGCGGTTTTCAGCTCTTCAGGACTCGGCCTGCGCGAATAAGCGACGAGATAGAGTTCATTCACCTTTTCTTCGACGGGTCTGGCATCTTTCAGCAGACGTTCGGCACGTCCCTGCGGACTCGCAAGTTTCGCCTTGATATCCGGAGCATTGATGAGATGCAGACTTTGCGCGAGGCTCGACGATTGAATCCGTTCGCATTCGCAGACACTTTCCGCTTCAGGCCGGCCGAAGACACGCAGAAACGGCGTCGACCGATTGTAACTGTTATCCGGCAATGCAACAGCCCGTGTCCCCGGGGGAAGATTCGTGAAATCGGTCTGTGTTTCGGCGAGCGTGTCGATGGCGTCCAACAACACCTCCGCCTGCAGACGTCGGGGATAATATCGCGAATAGTTCTGACGGTCCGAAACATTGAACTCGTTCGGCACCTCGCTCAACTGATAAGCCTGGGACTGAGCGATCACGCGCACAAGATCTTTTAAATCGAAACCGCTGGCGATGAAATGCTGTTCCAAAGCTGTGAGCAATGCCGGATTGGTCGGCGGATTCGTATCGCGAATGTCGTCTTCCGGTTCGATCAATCCACGCTGAAAGAAATGTTTCCAGTAGCGATTCACCAGCGCCTTGGCAAAGAACGAATTTGTCGGAGAACTCATCCAGTCGGCCAGTTTGAGTCGGGGATCTTCGTCAGCCGTGATACTCGGAATCTCGTCGCCCAATGCGGCGGGCTTCAGTGCCAGTCCGGATTTCATGTTGTTCGCCGTAGCGATTCCCCGTTTGTGGAAGATCAAATCTTCGCCGCGCGTGCCGGAAGGTTTGCGTCCCACCTGACTGAAGAAAGCAACCAACGAATAATAATCGTCCTGACTCCACCTTTCGAATGGGTGATGATGACATTGGGCACATTGCATCCGCACGCCGAGAAACAACTGAGCTACATCTTCGATCTGCTGCTTCGGTTCCTTCACCCGCTTGTACCAGGCGACCGGAGGATTTCCGAGAACCGTACCCGTCGCCGCCAGCAACTCTCGAACGAACTGGTCGTACGGTTTGTTGGCGAGCAAGCTGTCTCGTACCCACGAATGAAACGCAAAATTCGATACGATATCGCTGGTATCGTCACGGCGGTTTTTGAGCAGTGCGGTCCATTTGTTGGCAAAGAAATCGGCATAATCGGGGCTGCGCAACAGCGCATCGACGACGAGATCTCGCTTCGCGGGATCCGAACTGGCCAGAAATGTTTGCGTCTCCTCCGCCGTCGGCAGCCGACCGCTGATATCCAACGTCACCCGGCGAAGAAACGTCACATCATCACAAGGGATCGACGGCGGAATTCCCAGAGTCTTGAGGTTGGCAAAAACATGCTCGTCGATAAAGTTTTTCGGCGGCGGTAGCGTTTCCACAGGCGCACCCAACGGCACCGAGGCGCTGAAGACCGACACCTGTCCCTGGTAACGGACCATCACGGCGACATTACCCGAAATATTTTGAATTTTCACCAGCCCGCTGGATGTTACTTCTGCCATAGCGTCGTCATTCGATTCGTACACTGCCAGAGAGGTGACATCGCGAACAGTCCCGTCGGAATACTTCGCTATCACCTGAAGTTGCTGCTGCTGTTGCAGGCCGACTTCGCCGCGCGACGGTAGCACTTCGAATGCGACAAATTTCGGATCTTCTTTCGCCTCATAGGGAGCCCCCTGACGAATCCATTCGCGAAGCACTGTGTAACCGGCCGAATCGGTTGTCAGGCGAACGCCTCCGCCGTGCGGCAATCGTCCCGATGCTTTTAGCAGTAACAAACTTTGTTCGGGAGCACCGAAGAATAAACGTCGCGTGCGGCCTTCTTTGACAAGATGTTCGAAATCTTCCTGCGGTTCAAATCCCAGCAAAGACAGCTGGAAGCCGTTCTGTCCCCCCCCTGCCTTCGCATGGCAGACGCCGACATTGCAGCCCGCCTTCGTCAGAACAGGAATGACATCGTTGGCAAAGTTCACACGATGTTCGGCGGCGTCGACGGAAACCGTCATTAACGCCATGAAACATCCGCAGAATGCCCCCCATGCAGCGTACTGCAGTGGTCCTCTCGCGAGAACGGAATCGTTTGTAAACATGGACTCCCCACCTGGAACCATTAATCCGGACAACTCGGTCGGCAATCTATTCTACCTCGCTCCAAGTCAGAACGCGATAGTATTCGTTGATGGGTACCCAAACAGCTTTCACCGCAATATCATGGTGATCATGCGATTACATCTGGGAAGTTCTCCGTCGATGGGATCGCCCGATTGGCGTAGACTGTTGAAACGTCATGAGTCATGATGTGTAGAGAAGGATTTCGGCGTTCGGTCCGCCATTTGACGTTACGACAAGCGAATCGTCCCGTTACGCTCATGTCGTGTCGCAATCGATGTGGACAGTGGTCGCTGATTCGGACGTGATCGCATTATCGAACAAAGGTCTGTTATGCGTTTGAGTCGACTTAAGGGATTTCAGGAGTTCGCCATTCGTAACGTTGCGAATGCGGCATCGGCACTCGCTACGTTACCTGTACATTGTACCGGGCAGATAGTCTGCGCCATTACGACCCTCATGGTCGTGTGGTCGATCGCTCCCGTGGCACAAGCGTATCAGCTCGAACAAATATTAGAACAATTCCCCGTTGCGGGCGAAGCCCGTCCCGAATCGACTGACGAGTTGCCGGTTTCCTTCCCGACCAGCCGGCAGATGACTCAAGATTGGAATTCGGCTCTTACTCTACTGCAATCGGGCAAAACGACCGAATCGTTGTCACTTCTGCAGGGTATTCTGGATGCTACAGAAGACTCATATTACCTGCATCAAGGCAGACGGCCGACGACCGGTTCAATCAGTCAGAAGGGAACCGTTCGCGAACTGCTCGAACAGCTCCCTTCCGAAATCATCGAACAGTACGAATTGCAATGGGGGACAAACGCCGATCGACTCTGGGAGCAGTATCTTCAGAACCGCGATAAATCGTCGCTGGACGAACTGTTGCGTCGATACCCCGTTTCTCGATCCGGAATGCTGGCCCGAGAGCGAATCGCCGCCTGGAATTTCGATCATCGCGAACCGATTGCTGCCGCTCGATTGTACGAAGCGTTATGGCGATCACCCCATCTGCCGAATCACCGACGAAATACCATGGCCGTTCTCGCCGCAGCGGGATGGTTCCGTGGAGAATTGAAGGATCGCGCGAAAGCCATCGTGATTGAAGCGAATCTGGTAAAGAACACTTCAGAGATCATTCTCGGAGGTAAAACCGCTGATCCGATCGTCGACCCAGAATCGATCTTGCCGTGGCTCGAAAAATACTTTGGTCCGTCACCAGCGCCGACGTCGTCTTCCGCCGCGAATTTCACCGAATTGGGTGAACACGTCATGGGGCGTCCTTCGTGGCCGCTGGCTTATGGTTCTCCCGAGCGAAACGCTGCGGGGCCGTTGGGCAATCCTCGGTGGGAAACCTCTTGGGAAATTCCAGCCTTGATAAGGGAACCGGCGCGCTCGGGTACAAAAGGAGATTATTTGACGTCGGTCTGGCGACGCATGGCAAAGAAAAACCACCACGAAGGGGGATTGCTGATCCCCGCGTCGCAGCCGTTGATCGTCAACGATCATGTGATCTATCGTACGCTCAATCATGTCGGCGCGGTCCATTTGAATTCGGGTCAGACAGCATGGGAGTCGATCGTTATCGATCCCGCGGCCGATGTACTGATCGAAAAAAGTTTGAATCAGCAAGTCAATCTCGGCAGCGGTCAATCGCCCGTCGAAAAATTGATCATCAACCGGGCGTGGCACAATAATACCTCCGGAACGATGTCGAGCAACGGCGAATTTCTGTACGTTCTCGACGATATGGGATATCTGCGCACCACCAATGAAGACCGCCGGATCACCGTCGATCCGTTGACTCCTCGCGGTTACAATCGAATGTTGGCGTTCGATATTCAATCGGGGAAACTGCGCTGGGAAGTGGGCGACGGTCGCAGTGAAGTCGAATTGCCAATGGCCGGTCAGACGTTTCTCGGCCCGCCCCTTGCAGTCGACGACAAACTATACTGTCTGGTACTTGACGGATCGGAACAGTTACTCGTCGTGCTCGATTCCCGTACCGGTCGGCTGGAGTGGGAACTCTCGCTGGTGGCCACGTTCCAGCTTCCTGCGGGAACCGTCATGACACCTCTGGACGGGTTGAGCCCGACTTTATCGCAAGGCATTCTCATCTGCCCCTCCGGACTTGGGATGGTAACCGCTGTCGACCTTGCGCACCGCGAACTGTTGTGGACATTTCTCGACGAAACAGCAACGAGCCTCGATGGGATGCAATTCGTCGATCCCCGATTTGCCCGGGCCTTTCCTCCTACGGCAATGCAACTACCGTGGAAAACAGATGCCGGCTGGCTTGACGGTCTGGCCGTTGTCGATGGGGGTCGCGTATTATTGACACTCCCCGGTTCACAACAGTTGAGTTGCCTCTCTCTCGCCGATGGAAAACTTCTCTGGAAACTTCCCCGCGAAAACGGCTTATTTCTGGGTGGCGTTGCGGAAGGTCGCGTGCTGATCGTCGATCGAAATCGACTTCGTTGTCATTGGTTGCACGATGGTTCGTCCGTCTGGAAACAGCCGTTGGCGTTGTCATCTCAACCGTGTGGTCGCGGCGTGCGCTCGGGATCACTGTATCAATTGCCGATCGATAATCACGAAATCGTATACGTTAATCTGGTCAATGGGCAGATCATCACGCGGGTTACGGTTCCCGACGCGGTTGGGTTGGGCAACCTGGTGGGTGCAGCCGGTATGATCGTCTCACAGACACCAGACCGAGTCAGCGGTTTTAGTCCCTTGGCCACACTCTGGGAAAATGTCGAGACCGCGTTAAGCCAAAATCCCAACGATGCATCGGCGTTAGCGCTGCGTGGCGAGATTCGTCTGAGTCTTGGTGCAGAAGATGCAGGCCTGAAAGACCTAAGAACGTCTCTGAAATTAATGCCTACCCCGCGCGCACAAGATCGTTTCGTCACCGCTCTCACCGAGGGGTTACGTTTCGACTTTGACAAGTACCGTAAGTTTCGTGACGAAGTCGAACCGTTCTTGAATACACCAAAGTTACGCTGGGAATACACGAGACTGTATGCGGATGCGCTGAATCTCAACGACGAAAAGGCTGCCGCATTTGCCGAGTACCTCAAACTCGTCGATTTGGCGGGCGATCCCTCATTGGACGGCAAACAGGACAACGCGCTAGTCACCCCTCCTGAAACGTGGATCAGAACGCGTTTGAACGAAGTCTATCGTTCCGCATCGGACGAGGAACGCGCCAACTTCAATCGGGACATCGATCGCCGTTGGGAACTTGTCTCACGAAAAGACGATCCAAAGGCGTTCGCTCGTTTTGCTCGAACATTTCCCGATCACCGCTATGCCGGCGCGGCACAAAAACGGGCGGTCGAACTCGGTAAGCCATCGATGACTCCGCTCGAACGCGAGATGGGACTGGCGGCATTAACCGAGTCAGCCGATCCTGCGATCGCTGCGTATGCTTACGCCGAGTGGACGCGGTTGTTACTCGATCAGAAGCGATATGAAGAAACGTCGCGGCTGTTCGACATTCTGGAACATCGTTTTGCGGACGTCGATTGTTATCCTGGAAAATCGGGAGGAGCGCTGGCTATTGCCTGGAAACTCGAAATCTCTCACGCGGGGGCATCGCCGAATCAGCAGGTCAATTGGCCGAATGGACGCATTGAGGTCAATAAAATCCCGAAAGGACAAGACCGCACGTCGGTGATGTACGTGCCGATCGCGTTCGATGGCAATCCGGGAATGTTTTTCAGAGACTGGACGCTGGAAATCGATTACGAACGAACGCAGATTCGCGCCAAAGACCCCTACGGAAGAATTCGCTGGACACTGCCGCTTGAAGAGACCAACTTTCTGATTCCGCAATACGTTGGCGGAATGTCGGTCAAGGCTTACAACCATCTACTGGTCATAAACCTGATCCATGGTTTTCTGGTCGTCGACACGCTCGCCTCGCGCGACCGTCCGCAAGTGCTCTGGCAACAGACGTTGATCGACCCTTCGCAAGATGCGTCGATGACACCCGGCGTGCAGGGGAATTTTCAGATTCGCGTCGGCGGATTAAGACGTGGACAATTTTTTGACGTGGGAAACATGCCGTTGGGCCAGGTCGGCCCGATCACCCACGATTATCTCTGCTATCAGGTCGGCCGGCAACTCGTCGCTGCCCATGTTTTCACGGGAGAAACGCTCTGGAAGCGCAGTGACGTCGTCGCCGGTTCTCAATTGTTCGGAAATCACGATGTGTTGATAGTCGCCGCCCCACAGGAATCTCACGCGCTCGTGCTTGACGCCCAGAGCGGGATGAAGATCGACGAAGCAGCGATTCCGCCTGAACACGAGCAATTATATGCATCGGGTCGATCGATGTTATGCTGGAAAGAATTTCAATCCAAATCGACCTTGTACCTGCTCGATGTCGTCACAGGAAAAAACACTTGGGAACAGAATTTCGAAGGGACGATGTCAGTTTCGCTGGTTGAAGACGACGAAGTCGCCGTCATGAGTGGCGAAGGTGAGCTGACCTTGTTTCGCATCGAGGATGGGACCGTACGGTTTTCGCATCAGATTGAGTTAAACCAGAATAAGCTTATCAAGTTCGCGTTGTTGCGATCGACCGAACGGTATCTACTGCTCACGAATACGCTATCGCCCGTTAACCCATTGCAGCGAACGTTTGCTCCTCCCGAGAGCCAGGCGGTCAACGGCCCCATGTGCAGTTTCGAACGAGAGACCGGTAAGCGACAATGGACGACCAACATTGATTTTCAGGCCTACAATCTGACTCAACCGGGAAATCTGCCGATCGCCGTCTTTGCGTGCCAGCGTTTCGACCCCGAATTGCTGAAACAAAATATTCAACGGGGGCAATTTGCATTAATGATTCTTGACCGTCGCACGGGAAAATTCGCCTATCAGGAAGAGTGGTCTGAATTGCGCGGCATCGTAGTAATTAACCCCGAATACGACCGCAAACAAATTTCGGTGGACGCCCACATGGAAACAATCGTCCTGGAATTCACCGAAAAGTAAACTCGAATGCTACGAAATCAAAGCGGGACGTACCAGTACCGGTATGTCCCGCTTTGAGTGAAACGACGTAATAACTCGTGTTACTGCAACAAGAGTTTCGTCACGTGTTCCGGCGTTAGCGATTTGCTGTCTAACGTCAGCTTTCCTCCGGCAGCTTCATACACCTGTTCGAGTGGTTTACGTTCCCCCTCGGGAATCTTTGCTCCTTGTGCGACATACAGCGGAGCCGGAGCGGCTAACGCAGCAAGCCCCCCCACACCGCCGTACTTGAGAGCACCGGGGAGGATATTTGCGTCATTGGTTGAAGAAATATTGCCGAAGGCAAAACCGTTGCTTTCGACAATCGTATTCGACACTGTATCTCCCGCCACGGACCGAGCGAGCAGGGTCCAGAGACCGGCATCGCCAGTGCCGACAAGATGCACTGTCTTGACATCGGGATGATGCACAGCCGCTCCGACCATTGTGAGAATGTCGCGTACGCGCTGCGACAACCACGGTTTGTTGTACCCGAATGTATAACCCTGATAGGTTTCATTGACCGGTTGTTTCGAAACGTCCTGCCCGTCGGACAGGTACTCGCCCGTCATGAATACGTCGGCCGACGCGACGGCGTGTCCCTCATCGATCAGCTTTTGCACTGCCGCGATCGGCCTTCCCTCGTCATCGAATAGATGGCGTTTTCCGGCGGTGTCGAACCACAAGACGGCTGTGCCGCTGAAATCCTCGGGAAGTAAAACAAGATACGGAAGCTGTTCGCCGGTTCCCGATCGTCCCATCGTTCCCTTGATCAGTGATAACTGTGGCGAAAGCTCGTATGTCTGTTCGTCTTTTTCAATCTGTTCCGCAGGGGGAACTCCTTCATCGAGCATCACTCGCGCTGCGACGCCGATTTGTTCTTGATACTTACCGATGTCAGATTTTGAATTCGGCAACAGCGATTGATACTGCTCGGACGATACATTCGTCAGATACTTGCGGACCCCGGCGGCGTCGGTCGAATCCGATGGCAACGGATGATCGTTATCAAAGACGCTTAAATCCTGCGGATCGATCGGCCAGAAATCCTGTTCGTGAGGCGTCTCTGGTTGACCAAGTTGCAGGTGCTGGTTGAACCAGGCATACATCATTTCGCGAGCAACCTGATTGTAATTGTGTCCGAACTGTGGAAAACATTTGGCATCGACCAGTTCGGGAACTCCGAAATAGTCGTAGACCTGCTTCAATTCAGGAAGTCCCGAATTTTCGATGTTGAGCGTCCAGTCATTCGCTCCACTCAACGCCATCGGTTTTGGTGCGAAGAGTGCTGCGATCGCAATATTATTGATGCCGATACGCAGATATTCTGCGTTTTCGCAGACGCAGCCACCCTGCATCTCGGTCGAGACCATCACAGCGGGAAAGGCGGCGACCGGCCGGTCATCGAGTGCGCACAGCATAAACGTCTGCGTTCCTCCACCGCTGGCGCCAGTCACACCGACACGGCTGGTATCGACATCGGGAAGCGAGAGCAGAAAGTCAAGCGCTCGCATCGAATTGAACGTTTGCAGTCCCATAAAGTTCTGCATTTTGAGGGCCGCGTCGAGATCGGTGAAGCCCTGGCGATGTACGATTGCCGTGCTGTCGGCGTAACCGACCATATCATAATGAAAGACGATGCATCCCATGCGCGCGAGTGATGCCATCCGAGCCTGCAACGGATAATGCGCACCCGCCGCGTGTTCTTCGGCTCCCTCGGTCAGTTGCGCAAGAAATCCCTCTCCGGAATCATAAAACCGTCCCTGCGGCCAATGCCCATGAGGGCACAACACGGCCGGATACTTTTCCAAGGCCACCTTGGGACGATACAGATTCCCCGTAACATAATGGCCCGGAAGACTGGCGAAATAAACCTTTTCGACCGTGTAATCACCGCGGTCAATCTTACCGTGTATCACCGGGCTAAGTGCTTCCTTCGGCCACATCGGCCAGAGGCCGTTGCTCACCAGCAATCGCTGGCGAATTTCTTGTGACTGCTGCTCCCATTCGGTTCGTGTTTCGGGCGGAGTCCAAGGATGGACTTTATCCTGAAGATCGCGGTGTTTTTCAAGTCGCGCATCGGCAAGTTTCGCACCATCCGGCATAACACGCCATACCGGCGCATCGGCGGCACTCGTCGATTGCAGGCTGAGGCAGCAGAACAACGCCGCCCAGACACAAAGATGCTGCCCCGAACCTCGATATGATCGTTGAGTTCTCTGATGGAATGTCATTTCACGGTTTCGTCCGATCGACATAGTGACCTCATCCGTTGAAGTGGTGTATCGAAGGTATCAACACCACATTAGCCTATGCAGGTTTTCGTTCGATTTCAACGGGAGGGGATGACATGTTTCGTACAGATCGTTAAAAATTGTTCTGGATGCCCGTTGAGGAAGCAACACTCTAAACTGAGGTGGTTTGATGATCGTAGCAGGACAACTGGTCGTAGCCGAGCATGTCGACACAGGACATGTGCGAATTGAAGGGGAAACGATCGTCGAAGTGGGGCGCAATCTGGGTACTCCCGACATGACGTTCGGCGACGAATGCATAATCTTCGCCGGTATGGGAGATATCCATATTCACGCCCGCGATGATGCCAGCGGAGAAGAAAATCATAAGGAAGATCTGCTGACAGCAGGACACGCCGCCGTACACGGCGGCGTGGTGCATGTCGCCGACATGCCGAATAATCCACGAGCCCCCGTCGACGATCGCTCGTATGCCGAAAAACAACAGGTGCTCGCCAAGCGAAACGTGCCGATCGATGTCACACTCTATGCCGGCATCGGACCGGGAACACATCCCCTGTCGAAACCCGTGCCGTATAAGGCCTACATGGGCCCCAGCATCGGCAAACTCTTTTTCTCGACGCTCGCCGAACTGGACGAAACCCTCTCCCGTTATCGCGGCTGCGATGTCAGCTTTCATTGCGAAGATCCCGAGCTCCTCGAAAGAAACCGTCAAGCAGCCAGACACGAAGACCGCCGGCCCCCGGAGTGCGAACTCTCTGCGACGAAGTTTGCTCTTGCGATGATCGAAAAATACGATCTTCGTGGCAAATTGTGCCATTATTCGGTTGGTGAAGGGTTACCCCTCATCCGCGAAGCGAAACGACAAGGGCTGCCTGTTACGTGCGAAGTCACGCCCCATCATTTGTATTACGATCTTTCTCAAGTGACCGATGACAACCGGCCGTTGATGCAAATGAATCCACCGTTACGAACCTTAAACGACAGGCTGGCAATGATCGACGCGCTACGCGACGGTACGCTCGATTATCTTGCCACCGACCATGCGCCTCATACGCTCGCAGAAAAGGCAAAAGGTGTTTCGGGTCAACCGCATCTCGACACCTATGGACCGTTCGTGACGTGGCTGCTGCTCGAACAACATTTCACGCCGCAGCAGGTGGCAAGGTTTTGCTGCGAGAACCCGGGGCACTTTGTGAATCCGTATTCGAAACCCCGCAAGTTTGGAAAGATCGAAGCGGGGTACACCGCGTCATTAACAGTCCTCAATTTAAAACGTCCGACACTCGTCCGACGAGAAGAGCTGAAAACCAAATGCGGTTGGTCGCCGTTCGAAAGAGTCACCTTCCCCGGTTCGGTCGAAGCGCTATTCGTGCATGGACAACGATTGGCATAACATGACATTTCCGATAATTTCGATGTGAATTCTCCAACACGATCGCCGTTTTGACCGTATTTAAGTTCGAACACAAACGACCTTCATTTCTCGCTTCATTCGGCACGTTCAACGTTTTCGGCCTAGACGACATATCGAATAATCTGCGGTGCATTTCTCGTTATTTTTTCCCGCTCCTACCCGCGAATAAATGAAATCATGTACTACCGCTTCCATCGGCGAACCGGATGGCCGGTGTGCGCCGCGGCATAGCCACAACCAATTCGAACGTCTGATTGAGGAGCACGATAATGAGTCTCTCTGAAACTCCCTGGCCCGGCATCGTACTTTGTGGACTAGTCGCGTTGTTTTGCCTGCTCGCCTATGGATCGACCCAACGTCGAAACGTTCTGTACATCGCACTGGCTTCGGTGGCGTTTGCCCCACTGTTCGTCCTCTGGGATGAACTGGTCGAAACCGAGAGCGAAATAATCGGAGCCGCCGTCGTCGACATGGCTAACGATTTTCGTCACGGTGACGTCGATGGTGTACTCGCGTGGATCGATCCTCACGAACTCAAGCTCAAAGGAGTGGTTTACGCGGCCGCCGAACTTGTCGACGTCACCAGCGACATTCGCATCACTGCCATGGACGTCAAACTGATTGAAGGAACGAATGACGCCACATCCGACTTCCGCGCCAATGCCGACCTCAACGTCAAAGGATTCGGTAACGTGGGTCGTCAACCGACCCGCTGGCTGCTCACCTGGCGGAAAGAAAATGACCAGTGGCGGATCATCGGTATCGACCGAAAAAACCCGCTCACGGGAGATCCGATACGTATCTTCGACAAATCGCCCTAGCGGCCCGTTGAAAATAAAGGATGATCAAATTGTGTGTGTGCCACGGGTGGCTTGTCCACCCGTGTTTTTCCGATGTCTCACAACCACACTGCCAGACAAGCACACTGCCGGACAAGCCGGTAGTGCCACCCATTTTTCAACGGGCTGCTAGGACAAGAAACTGGAGACAATTCAGACAGCGGCTGTTTTGACCGTGTTGGTCCATTGCGTCTTGCTCTGATATTCACACATTTGTTCCCTTTAACAACTGAAACGCCCGCACAACATAGATCGCTCCACTCCAGATCGTCACGGCGACGGCGGACCAGAGAAGCACGTTGCGAACAGGTATCAGCGTTTGCTGCGATTCGGGTGATGCCGCGAACGTGATCAGACAGGCGGTGACGGCGGCACACTGCAACAGCATCTTCAACTTGCCGCTCAGTGACGCCGAGAAGTCTTTTCCCTGTTGTTCAAGGAAACTTCTCAGGCTGGTGACGAACATTTCGCGGCCGATGACGGCGATCACCATCCAGGGTCCGACTCCCGAATCGGGATGGTCCATCAGAAAAATGAAGGCACCGCAGATGATAATCTTATCAACGAACGGATCCATGATCCGTCCCAGCACCGTTACCAGTCCATACTTTCTGGCGATGTAACCGTCGAGAAAATCGGTCGACGCCGCGATCAAGAACAGCCAGACCGCCCCCTCCCTGCAGATCGCCTTATCGATCATCCAGAACAGCACGACGGCGAGAATGAGGCGACTCAGTGTGATCGCATTCGGAACATTGAATGCCCGGCGCAGCAATGGGTTATCCAGCGTCGACTCTTCCGGCGGGTGATCAGTTTGAATCGTCATTATTCTCGACTGATTTCAGTTCGTCATCGTTCGAACGGCATTCATGATGCAGAGCTTAAACCCTCGTCGGAAACATTTCCGATCAGATCGTAATCGTCCCGCGCCATGATCTCAACCGGCACATATTCACCTACAGACACGTTCGTACCAGAGACGAACACCGTGGAATCAATTTCCGGAGCGTCGGCATATGTCCGGCCCGACCATAAGCCCGGTTCAACTTCGTCATCCACGAGCACATCGAGTTCGTACCCGATCAGCGAATCGGCAAAGTCGAATGCAATTTCCTGCTGAATTTCCATGAGTTCGTCGCGGCGTGCTTCTTTGACCTCTTCGGGAAGATGATCGGCAAATTTTACGGCAGGCGTTCCTGGCTCAACAGAATACGTGAAAACTCCCAGCCGTTGAAATTTCATCTCGGTGACAAATTCCTTGAGTTCCTCGAATTGATCGTCGGTTTCGCCGGGAAAGCCGGTAATAAACGTCGTACGCAAGACCAGATTCGGAATTGCCGCCCGCAGGTTTTCAAGCAACGCGACACTTCGATCGCGATTGACCCGTCGTTGCATACGTTTAAGCATCGTATCGTTGATATGCTGCAAGGGCATATCGAGATATGGCAGAATCATGTTCGACTGCGCAATCGTGTCGATCAACTCCTGCGTAAAATGGATCGGGTACAGATACATCAGACGAATCCATTTCAATCCGTCGATCTGTTCGAGATGACGTAACAATTCAGCGAGTTTGACTTCCCCATAGAGATCGAGCCCGTAATAGGTGGTATCCTGAGCGACGAGAATGAGTTCTTTCACACCGTCGGCCACGAGTTCTCGGGCTTCGGCGATCACCATTTCGATCGGTTTGGTGATGTGTTTGCCGCGCATTTTGGGGATCGAGCAGAACGTACATGTCCGGTCGCATCCCTCAGAAATCTTGAGGTAGGCATAATGTGACGGCGTCATTCGCAAGCGTGCACGGTCATCCAAAGCACGAATTGGTGCCGGACGGAACAGAGACCGCTGCTCTCGTGCGCCGCCAATCAGACGATCAGCAACACGAGTAATCTCGTCGCGACCAAAGACGCCGACGATATGATCGATCTCCGGGAGCTCGTCGAGTAGTGCCGGGCCGATCCGCTCGGGAAGACAACCGGCAACGATCACTCCTTTGGTTTTTCCCTGACGTTTCAGGTCGAGCATTTCATGAATGACGGTCTTCGATTCCTGCCGCGAGCTTTCGATAAATCCGCAGGTGTTAACGATGACGAAGTCGGCTCCTGCCGGTTCAGAAACGAGGCTGTAACCGTCGAGCGCCAGCGTCCCCAGCATTTTTTCGCTGTCGACAAGATTCTTGGGGCATCCCAGACTGACGAAAGCGTAAGTCCCTTTACTGTCGTCGTTCGGAAAAATCTCTGGTGACGGCGCAGAGGGTTCGATGATGGGAAGATCGCTCATTTGTGATTGCAATCGGCTTGGATACCAACTTTTAATTCGGCACAGGACCGTTTGATTCTGGGCAGAGGGATGTTCATACCGTTCGATTTCGGAGCGTAATCCCGTTCGTCGCTTGCGCGCGAGCAAACAGAATCACGTCGAACAACCACTTTATTTTAGCGGCCATTCGCACCGTAGCATAGGGAAGCGAAGAACTCACCCTGCACCGAAAAAGATAATCTTCTCGATTGGGATATGAAGCCAATTGTGACGAATCAAACCGCGGCGATGTTAAAGCAGGCAATTCCGAACAGCATGACGGAAATCGTTGCCAGAGCCAGCAGTCGTTTGATGCGGATGTGTTCCATCGCTGTTTGGGCCAGGGCGTCGAGTTGCAACGTGACGTGATTCTGCATCGTGGCAATCTGTCCTTGAGGAGTCGCTACAAACTCACCCGAGCCGCCCATCGGTCCGGAGGTCTGTTCCATCCAACCGGCTGCCGAACTGGTCTGTAACCCTGATTGTCCCTGCAAGGCACGAATGAGTGCCGCCAACGCCAGCACGCAACTGAACGAGGCGAACATCATTGCGGGTGAAATGGCGACGGTGTTTTGTGCATTAACCACCGGATCGTCGACGTGCAGAGATAACATGATGACTGCGAACGCGTTATTCGTGAAGTGCATCAGCACCGGTGCCCAGAAATTTCTCGTCACCAGATAAACATCATGAATCATGATGCTGAGCGGAATCAGCGCCAGCATATGCGGCGGGTATCCATGCATCATGGCAAAAAACCACGTCGTGAGCAGCACTCCCATCACACGCCCCCAGCGTTCCGTCAGCCCACGGCCGATAAACCCGCGAAACATTAGTTCTTCACTGACCGCCGGTAGCAGAGCAAACAGAAAGATCATCCACGGCAGCGAGAGTTCGTTCGACACGACAGAAATGGTTTCCATCGATTTGAGAGAACTCAAGTCGAGCTCAAACGGCAATTGTGCTGTCAAATCCTGCCAGTACAACTCGCCGACAAGATATAATTTGGAACCGATCATACTCAGTGGGAGGACCATCAGCATGATGCAGACCGCCTGACTGATTGGTAATCGTTTCAGACCTAATGTCGCCCGTCCCGAACGTCCCAGTCTCCACCAGATCAGCAGCGAATTCACAATGGCACTGATGCCGAGGGTTCCGCAGATCAACGGGATCATATTACGCGGATCAAGAGCCATGTCGGCCAGACGTCCATTGATTTCCGCTTCGGTCAACGCCGACAGGTCGGTCGTCAACCAATAATGTCCCGCCAGCGCAGCCATGACTAATAGCGAAGCAATAAGCTGAACCATCAGGAACGCGAGCATCCAGGCCGATGCCTTCCCAATTCCCGGTCCCTTGAATCCGGTCCCCCCTTTTTCGTCGAAAGGAGGCAAATATTCGGCCAGCCCATTCGATTGTTCGAGCGGATGAGATGTCAGATCAGCAGAGTTTAAAAAAATGCTGTCGGAATTCGGGCGGAAATCGGAGTTCAGGTCTTCCATCGATCGGTGACCTTTCGTGAAAGATGACACTGTTCACTTCATGTGATTTGGAATCGCTGGTTCCCTCGACTCAGGGAGAATCGAGAACAACCGATACCGATCCACGGCCCGAACGTGTTGACATAAAAGAAGATGAGATAACTGAAAAGTCGAAAGAACGCATCCTTTCACGACGACAAGTCATCGGACATCCGGTGCATTCAGACGACCAGTCGTGTACAATCTACTCTAACGAGGCAACTTCCCGCGGTCAAACTTTTTCGCAACGGAATTTTTTTAGATAAAGGACATTCCGAGCCGGGGCACGCTTAACCCGCATTTCCCATTTGACTTCCCGAACTTTGGCACGCGATTTGCGCCAAGCCCTTCAAAACAAG
>JAQCEJ010000062.1 GCA_027618475.1 Planctomycetota bacterium
CACGATTCCCCCCGCCGCGATGAACAGCCCCGTCACGGCAACGGTGAGGGAGTCCGAAATAAAAGGCGTGATCAGCAACAACGCGGCGATTTTGGGTGTATCGTTCAGTCCGCGTGCAAAGCTCACAATCCCCGCAGAGCCAATATGCAGCCAATCGAGAGTGGTCGCCGCATCAATGCCCAGAACGCGGCCCTGGTAACGATTTCTGCATGTCGCCGAATTCCCCCAGATGAAACCGAGATCGGCCACCCGTTGCATCGCCAACACGCTTTGAGACGCGGGTACAATTTCGACGATTTCGGATCCCATACAAATACAGGTTTCCGTGGTTACTCCCAGACGAACGCGGATCGCGCGCAACATTGGATAAATCACGGCTGAGATCGTCATGGCCAACAGCGGGCTGACAAGAAGCGGCAAGACAAACGCCATTCCCAGTTGATGCAGATTAACCAGCGATCCCGAGGCAATTCCGGCTCCGATCAGGGCACCGAATAGACTATGGGTCGTGGAGATCGGCATGCCGATTCGAGTCGCCAGCAGCACTGTTGTCGCCGCGCCAAGACCAACTGCTGCCGCATAATCGGAACTGCCTGCCAGCGTTTCGCTCACCAGCCCTTTTCCACTGAAAGCCTTCAGCAGATGCGCGGCGAGCATCACCGCACACAGAGAACCGGCGAACGTCGTCGCCGTGGCCCAACCCAAGGCGCGACCAAAACCAAGTGTACCACTCCCGTAAAGAGTCGCGACCCCCTTGAAATTATCGTTGGTTCCGTTGGCAAACGCCAAGAGCAGGACGGAAATCGTCAATATCACAAAGATCATGATCACTCTCGTCTGGCGCTTAGATGGTGTGCCTGTTCGTCCATGCTTCCACCGCGAATTCATCATCCAGAGGAGTGCGCGCCACGTGATTCGTGTAATTGGATAGCGTTTTCATCCCCACACCCAAAATCACTTCCAACACTTGCTCGGGCCGAAACCCCGCAGCAACGAAGTCGTCGAGCGTATCCTCCGAGGGCCATCCCTGGGTTTCCACTATTTCCATCGTCAGTTGACGAAGCGCCTGTAACCGACCGTCGGTCAGCGGCTGACGCTCTCGAACGGCTTTGATTTCATCGCGAGGGACGGAGCACATCCCCGCTCCCACGCTGTGGGCCGCGACGCAATATTCGCAGTGGTTCGATTCGCTGACCGTAAGCAGCACGATTTGCTGCTCCTGGGGAGTGAGCGACGAACCTTCAAACAAGCCGCTGAGATTGAGGTACGCACTCAACAACGGCGGGGCGTTTGCCATCACCCCGATCAAATTCGGCAAGAATCCGAAACGCTTTTCCACGGACTTGACCATGTTTCTCGATTCGGCCGGTGCAGTTTCCTGCGTGTGAACGTCGAATTGCATGAGGAACCTTTCTGAAGAAGTTAGCGGCAATGAGAAAGGAAATCGTCACAATTGTTGCTGAACGTAAACGGGTCTTGCCGTCCGAGCCGTGGACTTCAATTGTTGTCTGCCAATTCTTTGAGTATCTCCTTCGTGCTGGTTCTTCCTGCATGGGAGTTACTGATTTTCACGAACGAAATGGTTTGATCTTTCTCGATCACGAATGTCGATGGATAGGCCGTTTCGCGAACGGCGTCCCATCTCAAGCCGTATTCGTTGGTGAACTCGTAATCGGCATCGATCAGCAGATGGAAACCCTCAGGCAATTTTTTCTCCCCCAGGAACTCTTGTGCCCGATCGGAAAGACCGGTCGAGGTGCCGGGATAAACGAATGCGACCTGCACGCCGTGCTGCTTAAACTTTTTCGCCTGCTGCAGGAAATCGCTGACCTGCTTGTTGCACAGCGGGCATTGATATCCCGGATATCCTCGCAGCACCACGAGAACGACCCGACCGTCTTCTACCAGATCGGAAAGCGTTACGGTTTCGCCGGCATGCGATACGAGTTCGAAGTCGGGGGCCGTATCGCCGACTTTCAGGCTTTGTTCGTCGGCAGACGCATGTGCGTTCGCCCAAGCAATTGTGGCGGCCACGGCCGTAAGGGCAAAAACGCCTTGTCGTAAAGATCTTTTGGAAACGTTCATCGCGATGTCCCTTCTCTGAGTGTCCGTAGTTCGGTCTACTGTCTCGTAGCGATCGTTGGATGCATTGATGATGCGTGGGAACGCAACTATTGGCAGTAACTGGGGCGCGTCAGTATTGAAGGCTCCCCTGACAACTCGAACCAGATCCCGCCGTACAGCCGAAACAATGATTTCCTGTGACAATTCGTCGGCGTTTCAGGCGCTCGATGGCCGATGCTTCGAGGTCGCGAACATGCAGTGGAATGTCGCCGACAATCGCCAGGTCGAGCATCTGATTGAAGTCGCAATCGTAAAGATGGCCCTGCCAGTCGACAGAGAGCGTCGAGCGACACATCAGACCATCGACCGTTGCCGGGTTGAACGCCTCGATCAATTTTTGCATGTACGTCTCGTACTGACCCGATTGATGTAGTTCATCGAGAAATCGGCTGATCGGCATATTCGTCAATGTAAACAGCCGGGTGAACTCGATGCTGTATCGCGACCGCAACTCGCGGCGATAATCCTGTTCCAGTTGTGCCTGATTCGGAGGCAATCGCGGCCCCTGCGGATTGAAGACCAGCGTCAATGACAGTGGCGAAGTCGATTGTCCATACCCCAACTGATTGAGACGCCGGAGCGCCGCGATCGAACGTTGAAATACGCGATTGCCGCGTTGCCGGTCGACGTTTTCTTCCAGGTAGCACGGCAGAGATGCCACGACCTCCACGTCGTGCGCCGCGAGAAATTCGGGCAGATCATCGTATCCTGGCGCTTCGAGAATGGTCAGATTGCAGCGATCGATGACTCGCCGCTTCAGGCCGTGCGCTTGCTCAACGATCCAGCGGAAGTGCGGATTCATTTCCGGAGCGCCCCCCGTGAGATCGAGTGTCGGAATATCAGCTTCTCTGAGCAATAACAAACAGGCGGCGGCGATCTCCTTCGTCATAATCTCTCGGCGATCGGGGCCGGCGTCAACGTGACAGTGATGGCAGTTCTGATTGCAAAGTTTGCCAAGATTGACCTGCAACACCTCGATTCCCATCGTTTCAAGTGCGGGGATGTCGTGTGAGGCCAGAACCTGCTCGAAAAACGATATTTCCGATCGTTCATCGAGAATGCGAAGCGGAAGCACAGAATCCACAGAGGGCTCTCGCAAGATTTTCAGTTCAGACATCCAAAAGTTCCTTTTTTGCTGCCGGTCACAGGTGCTTCGCCGGTCTCCGGTTCGCCTTCGATTTCGAGCAATGAAATCTCCAATCGCCGAATGGACTTGTCGCGAGGAGCTTTTATCCCCACCCGCACCCGACCCCCAGATATTCCGACGATGGAAATTGTCGTGTTTTCACCAATCATGATCTGCTCTCCGAGTTTACGAGTGAGAATTAACATGATCACCTTCCTTGGGTTCAATACTTGGCGTAGAGTGGGCGACGAACGCCGAACCCGCTCAGCAGCAGGCACCATCCGTGCCACAACAGGGGCCGATTTCTTCTGTTGTCTCGTGGTAGTCGCTCCCTTTCGTCTCCCGGGGTAGCCGCACTTTGCTGCGATGGCAGTCAAACAGCCGGGCGTCGGCGAGCGGGATGTCTTCGCGCGGCTCGACGCCATCGAAGCATCCTACATAGGGGGGACGCAGCAACAAGTGGAACGTTTTATCGCAAACGGCCATCCGCTGCCCCCGCATGTAAATGTGCCCGTCGTCGTCTTCGACTTTTCTGAACGGTCCGCGATAAACGACGGCCTGATTTCGTTCCAGACATGGGCCCTGTTTCCCCTTATAGGCCACAACCGTGATCGACCGGAATTCGATGCCATCTACTGTCCGCCACGGTACCGCTTGTCGCTTGGCGATTTCAATACCGTGAAATCCCGCTTCCTCGAATGCTTCGACAAATTGGTCCTCCCGAAATGCGCCTGATATGCATCCGGACCACAATTCAGGATCGTGTTGGAGCGACGTCGGCACGTCCTCATCGGAAACAATGTCGCTGATCGCCGCCCGTCCCCCTCTTTTGAGCACGCGAAAGATTTCACCGAATAACTGCCGACGATCCTGTGGACGCACCAGATTCAGTACGCAATTCGAAACAACGCAGTCGACGGAATCGTCGGCAATCATCGGCTGCTCGCGCCGCAACCGCTCTTCGCGATGCCGCAGTTTCAGCCAGGCGGAGGGGTCGCGGATCGGATGCTGCGAGAGTTCGCGTCCCAGCAGATCGAGATCGAGCCGTAGATCCTGAATCAGTCCATAGCGGAAGTCGACGTTTTCAAAACCGAGTCGATAGGCAACCTGTTGCTGGTACTTGCGCGCAAGTCCCAGCATCTCGCGGTTACAGTCCACACCGATCACACGCCCGTGCTGACCGACAACCTGCGCCAGAATGTAACAGAGTTTACCACCACCGGAGCCCAGATCGAGGACTGTTTCGCCGTTGCGGACATAGCAAGAGGGATCTCCGCACCCGTAATCGCGTTCGAGAATTTCCCGTGGGATCGCCGCGAGTAACTCCGTATTATACGCCACGGGACAGCACAGCGCCGCTTCTTTTTCCTGTGCGGCGGCGGCGTATCGCTGATAAACCGAATCCTCCGCTGCAGCATTTGCATTATTATCGATCATCTATAAATCCTTTTTCAGCATTCAACATAGATCAAACACAGATACGGCGTTTATCATTTTTAGTCCTGAAGTGGGATGACACTCTGTGAAACCGGGCACACTTTCAAAAGAACCACGAAACCCCCTTTAGCCGACTCGTCGCTTCCCTCTCGGCTGATTGCCGTGCGTCACCGCCGGATGACTCGTTCCTGTTTATTTCATTTCCAACATGAGAAGGGTTATGTCATCAGTTTGTGGACCACGGCGACACTGCGCCACGCGATCCACGATACACTCTACCGCTTCGTAGACATTTTCCACGCAGAGATTACGGGCAATGTTACCGAGCCCCGTCTCGCCAAGTAGTTTGTCCTCAGTTGTCCGTGTTTCCGTCAATCCATCAGTGTAGAACAAAAGGCGATCGCCAGGAACGACCGAGACAGTGTGTTCCGGCTCGGCACCCATGCACTGTTCGCTCACGCCGAGAAGCATGTTCTGGCTCGTCAAGCGTTCAATCCGCTGTGTGCCGTTCTCCTGATGAAGGAGCAGCGGACCGGGATGACCGCCGCCGCTGTAGGCAATCGTCTGCTGGTCGAGGTCAACCCGTGCGGCAAAGAAGCTTACTTGCATGCCCGTATCGCCGAAATGATTTACGAGGAAGGCATTGAGTCCCTCCAGAATCTCGCGGGGCATCTTATTTTCGTAGGTCAACCGCCGCACTTCGCTGCTGACCCGCGTGGCCAACAGCGCCGGCCCAACGCCGTGTCCGGTCACGTCACAGATGGAAATACAACACGTTGCGTCATTGAAAAAAAGCACCTGGCAGTAATCCCCTCCCAAACCACTGACCGGCAAATAACGGACGGCGACATCAATGTTTGGATGTTGGACGGGCTTCGGCAACATGCTTTCATGAATTCGAACTGCCAGCTCCAACTCCCCCTTCGTCAGATGATGGCCCACGTGTGGTTGAGACTCTGTATTTGTGAGTTCCGCTTCAAGTTGTCGAACGTGGTGCGACATCGGCGATGTTTCGATCTCATCAGACATTTTCAGAGTTCCTTCCTTCCTCAATGACAATCTCGTAGTCCCGTCCCTGCCAACGCCGCTCGCTTGTCCAAAAGAAGGTAAAGTGGATCGGCGCGCTCTGTTCGCGGGGGATTGGGAGATCAACGTATTCGATTTCAAGCGCCGTCGGCACGGAACGCATCTCCTGAGTCGTCTGCCACCCGTCTCGTGTCCAGCGCAGTTGGAAGGGGGCGGGTGATAGCACGCGCAGGGTCACGCCCGCGCGTACCGATCGAACGCGGCGATTGGGCTTCCATATTTCCAGGGGCTGGCAGCCGCACCGTGATTGATACCGCTCCGCAACCGCTGGAATCGAATCGAACACCTGGCCGTCCAAGGCGGAACGCAGCAACTTGATGTACTCAGCATGCGCCCACATCAAGGGCATCGCCGCACCGGTCGGACCGCCGAGATACATATGCACGGCAGGGCGGTCCGGCTCGTCCCAAACTTGCTCTGGAAGTAGCCCGGCCGCGTTGGCTAAGCCTTCGAGCGTGCGAAGGTAGGGGCCGACGTCGCGACCGGCGTCCAACTCGTAGTGTCCACGCTCGCCGGTCAATAGCGGCCAGGCACGCCCCTTTCCCCAACCCTGATACGGTCCGCCATCCTCGCGCTGGCCATAGCCGTCGTGGTTGTAGCGTCGCCAGCAAGGACCGAAGGGCGTATCGACTTTCAGAACCGCATCGACCACCCGTAGCGAGTCTTCGATGAGCGGATCACCCGGCTTTCGAATGCCGTACCGCACCAACTCCAGGAACCCGGCGTCGATGACTTCCTTAGCGGGAAACTCGTACGGCAGACCCGGCGGCCGGTTGTGGACCAGCAACACTCCGCGGTTTGGATTTTCGTCTGCTTGCGGATCATAGACGTCTACCGGATGAATGCGGATGAAGTGCCGCGGGATATCGGGGACCAGCGTCCCCTCGGTCGTTACGGTCCAGGGTTCGATGTGACATTCGAGGAAGTCGGCGTATTCCTGAATGAACCGCGCCGAAGTTTCATCACCTCGTTCTCGGACGAAGCAGGCGGCACACGTCAGAGCCGCGATATTCGACGCCAGCGTCGAGGGGGAGTAGCCACTGTTTTCTTCCCAGCGTTCTTGCGGGGTCGCCGGCCCTTGTCGAATGAGGTAACTGGCGGCTCGCACCACCATCGGATACGGGTCGAAGTCCTTCAGCCCGCCGGCTTCATGCAGCCGCCAAGCCAAGAGGATCGGGAACGCCACCTCGTCAAGCTGGATTCCCTGCCAGTACGGATCGCCGTTGAGCCAGAAATTCTGATAGAAGCCGCCGTCGGGCCGCTGCGCACAGGCCAGATAGATCAGGGCGCGGAGCGGAGTATCGACGTTTCCCGAGGCCAGCAAACCGGTGGCGCTGTTGACCATGTCGCGGGTCCAGACCAAATGGTAACCGCCCAAATCCTCGTCGCTTTTTCCCTCTCCCCACGGGATGCTCATGGAGGCGATCATCGCACCAGGATAGGTCTTATCCTCGTGCGCGAGCAGCAGGCTGTGACTGCGATGATAGAGCTTGCCGCCGTCGCCGGCTGCGCTCTCCAGCGGGCGAGCCCGTTTGCAGACTCGCTCCCACTGTTGGATGAAACGCTGGCGATGCTCTGCGAACGGCAACCTGAGGCTGTCGAAGAGCGTGGTCACCGCGTTTTGCAGACCGTCGCCGAAGGCGAGCCCCAGCGTGAATTCATGGCCGCGACTCAAGTCCAATTCGCCCGTCAAGGCGATGTTTCCGTCGTCGGCCGCATCGAATTGCCAGTCCATTTGGAAGTTGTCGTGCAGGTCTGTCCAGCCGTCGGTCGTGCCCACATAGCCGCACGAGCACCGCGAAAACGGAATGGATGCGCCGAGCGCTAGCCACGTCGCGCCCTTGTGGGCGGTCAAAATTTCGCGGCCCGCCACCTCGGCGACATTCCCGGTATTTCCCCGGCCTCCAACCTCCAGGTGCGGTGCCAGTAGCGCGAACAGCCGCAGCTTGCCTGAAATGCTCTTTTCGGCTTCCATTCGTGTGTGAATCAGGACGCAGGCATGGTGGGGGTCCGTGATGACTTCCTTGATAATGCGGTAGCGCCCCTCGCGGTCGGTGTTGGTGATGCAAAAGCCCAGCGCGTGGTGCGACAGCTCTTCCACCGTCGTATCCGTATCGCGCCGCTCGTCGTGAAAAAACGATTCGCCGTCGGTGATCAGGTATTGCAGATCGCGAATCTGCGGACGATCGATGGTCGGATAGTATACTTCGTTTAAGACGCCTGCCGAGATGGTGAACCACACGCGGCTCGACGTTGAATACGCGGTCCCCACGCCATCTTTATCACTGCGGGTCCACCGTGGCTCAATGCCCGGTTTCCCGAAGGCCTGGGTTTGCTCCCGAAGGTGTGTCACGATGCTTCTCCACAGAAGAATATGAGACGGTCCGATAAGCATCCGCTCGCATTCCGCGCCCGCGAACCATATTTCGCCGTCAAGCGTTCGCTACCAATACCGTTCGACGTGGATTTGTCCGCGTCGATTCTTCTTGTGCTCGACAAAGCCTTCAGCTTCGAGCGCGGGCACAATGCTTTCGACCATGCTGGGATTACCGCAAACGAAGATGTCCGTGTCCTCCGGCCCTGGGTGAAAGCCCCACGCCGATTTCAACGGCTGGCTCATCCAAAGGTCTTGCACATACCCAATTCTTCCTTTCCACAGGCCTGCTTCATCCTCTAGCCGGCTGACCGTGGGGATGTAACTGAAGTTCGGGCACATTCCATCGAGCGTCATCAATTCGCTGCGGTAACCGAGATCCCACGAGTGCCTCGCTCCGTGCAGCACGGCGAAGTGCCGTTTTCCGCCGCACACCAATTGCGTCCGCAGCATGCTCATGTATGGCGCGAGCCCGGTGCCGGTCGAGATCAGCACCACGTGCTTGTCGTCGGGCACCTCGTCGAGCGTGAAGAGTCCGTGCATCACCGTGTCCACCCACAAACGATCGCCGCGCGAAAGCGCGAATAGTCGGGGAGTCAGTGCTCCCGACGACACCAGAGAGATATAAAACTCGAGGTACTCTCTGTCTACGGACGACGAGGCGATCGAGTAGGCGCGCTTGATGAGCCGGTTCGGGCTCGGCGCAGAGTCTTCGCCGTCGCAGAGGGCGTAACGCGACGCGCTGCCCGGTAGGCCCAACACCGCGAATTGGCCCGGCGAGAACTCGCCGATTTCCCACTTGTCCGGAATCACATTGAGGATGATAAGCCCCGGCGAAACCTCGACTCGGTGCGCGACCGTGGCGTTTAAGGAGATGCTCGCGGAAACCGTATTCGCTTCGTACATAAATATCCTTCGACGATGAACCGTTTCTTGGTTTCTTTGTTAACCCGCAAAAAAACTTGGGTCCATTCGTGAGTTTTTCTGCTTAAAATCAGCGTCGAAACCGCCAAGATTTTTCTGCGGGTGCACTTTGTAATCTCGGCCGATCGGGCTCTCGATCGGCCGACTGCACTGGCATGTCCGAATTTTGCGGCGAAGAACCTCCGTGGCTGCGAGCACGGTCTTCACCGCGTCCATGCCAGCCATTTGTGAAACAGCGATTTGACGAATGGAGTCAGCTTCGTTCGATTGAATTGATCGCCCAGTTTGCGAATCGCCTCGGCTTGAGTGGGATAAGGGTGGATGGTGCTGCCGATCTTGCTCAAACCCAGACCGTGCGTCATCGCCAGTGTGATTTCGGAGATCAGGTCGCCCGCGTGGCGGGCGACGATCGTCGCTCCGACGATGTCGTCGGTTCCTTTCTTCACGTGAACTTTGACAAAGCCGCTGTCATCGCCATCCAAAATCGCACGATCTACGTCTTTGAACTCTTGCATGTACGTATCGACTTCGATTCCCTTTTCCTTGGCTTGGTTTTCGTACAGCCCCACATGGGCAATTTCCGGCGACGTGTAGGTACACCAGGGAATCACCAGCGACGATGACTTTTTACGACCTTTGAACAGCGCGTTCTGTATCACGATCCTCGCCATGAAATCGGCCGCGTGCGTGAACTGAAATGGCGAACAAATGTCTCCCGCGGCGTAGATTCGAGGATTCGTCGTCTGCATGCGTTCGTTCACAGTGACTCCCTTCTTGTGGTATTCCACGCCCACGGCATTTAGATTCAGATCCTCGACATTCGGCGCTCGGCCGACCGACACCAAGAGCTGGTCGATCGGTTCGTTATACCCGGTGCCGTGCGATTCGACGGTAAGCCGGATTCCGTCATCGTTTTTGATCGCCAGATTCTTGCCGCAGCACAGCAGCTTGACGCCATCGCGATCCATCGCCTGCTGCACGATCTCAGCCGCATCGCGGTCTTCGCGCGGCAGGATGCCGTGTTCCGCTTCGACCACAAACACCTCGGAGCCGAATTGGGCGAACGTTTGAGCCATCTCGCAGCCGATCGGCCCGGCACCGATGACGCCGAGACGTCGAGGCAACTCGGTCAGCGAAAACAGCGTCTCGTTGGTCAGATAGTCGACAGAATCTAAACCGGGAATCGGCGGAGCGGTGGCTCGCGCACCAGTTGCGATCACGGCACGTTTGAACTGGAGCCGCGTGCCATCCACGTCGATGGTGCTGGAATCGACAAAACTCGCCTGCCCGAAATAGACATCAACCCCGAGGTCGCGAAACCGCTGTGCCGAATCATTCGGGCTGATACGGGCACGCAGTCGTCGCATCCGCTGCATGGCCGCGGTGAAGTTCACGTTCACATCGTCGGTCACTTCCACGCCAAACTCACGTGCATGTCGCAAGGTTGCCGCCACACGGGCCGCGCTGATGATGCCCTTCGAAGGCACGCAGCCGACATTCAGGCAATCGCCCCCCATCAGGCTGCGTTCGATGAGTGCCACTTTGGCTCCGAGTCCCGCCGCTCCAGCGGCGGTCACCAGGCCGGCAGTGCCTGCTCCGATGACGACCAGGTTGTATCGTCCTTGCGGCGTCGGGTTGCTCCAGTTGGGTGGATGGACGTTCGCTTCAAGTTGCTCGTTGAATTCATCTTTCGGTAATAGCTGAAGAAGTTCCGACATGGTTTTCCTACTTGAGAGACGGTAATTCGATCGTAATCACAGCGATTTCGTGGCTGCGTTATGTGATTTGGCGTTGTCGTCGCCCGTTCCCGGAACGGGTTGGTCCGGATTCGTGCGAGATATCAGTTTCATCGCCCCGCGCACCGCGTAAGGAAAGAGACCCAAGAGAACGAAGGCGACCAGAATCTGCGTCAACTGCCCCGGCGTGAAAACAGCGTCTACTCCTTTCTCCGCGAGTCTTTGAAGACCGGGAACGCTGGAACCGGCATAAACATAAACGGCCGTGCCAGGCAGCATTCCTACTTGGCTCACCCACCAAAAGGTTCTTGCCGGAATTGGCGTCAATCCCATCACCGCGTTGATGACGAAAAAGGGAACCGCGGGTATCAGCCGCAAACTGAACAGGTAGAATGGCCCCTCTCGTTGCAACGCTCGATTGAAATTGTCGAGGCGGTCGCCGAATCGATGCTGAATCACGTCACGAAACAGAAAGCGGCTCAACAGGAACGCCAGCGTTGCCCCGGCAGTTGAGGAAAAGCTCACGACGATGACACCGCGAATGAGACCGAAGTACCAGCCGTAAGTTAGCGTCAAGACTGTAGCGCCAGGAAGCGATAGTCCCGTGACGACGACATAGAACAGGAATGCCACGCCGTAAACCAGCACGGGATATTGCTGCTGAAACTCCCGCAATCGCGATTCTTGACGTGCGAGATTTTGCAGACTCAGGTTGTCACCGAGTTGCCAGTATCCGATAGCCACCGCACATGCGGAGAGCACCATCACCAACAACTTCGTCCCCGAGACCCTGCCACGAGCCGGATTCGGTGCATCGCTTTGGTTTAACGTCACTTTTTTTGCACCTTCACGAAACCTAACAGTTCGATTCTCTATTACGAAACGCAATGGGACTTGACGACGGCCGCGGGAACCACATGGAAAATCGGTTCAATACCCCTGATTCCGACAGCATTGCCGAGCCAGATGGGCCAATCGCTGCAGCGTTTCCCGGTCGAGAAACTCGATATGCCGATCGAGATCGCTGCGGAACAGGGCCGAGAATTCCGCGGCATGGATGACTAGAATCAACTCCTCGCACGTCATATGATCGATTCGGTGGACGTTCAATTCCGCGACGGAGAATTTGTCCCAGGCATCAATGCCATCGATCGATTCTCGTGGATCACAAACGGGTCCATAAAGACATTCTGCCGGTTTCCCGCCGCCCTCAGGCTGCAGGACATTGTTCAATTTCATCTGCTGATTCATGTCGGTCCTCTAGTTCTTCCTGGATGAGTTGCCGGAGTTCTCCGCGTTGAACGGATAGTTCCCGCGGTGCCTTGATCGCCAGGCGAATGCGGTTGCCGCGAATTTCCACGATCGTAATTTCGATCTGGCTACCGACGACGATGCTTTCGCCGGGCTTTCGACTTAATACCAGCATATTACTCCTCCTGAGTGCTAATGACGGCGGGGATGATCAAGACGCGAATAAAAAAGTCGAACTAGGATGAATCGACTGTCAGTCATAATGGATTCTCACCTCGACGGAATTGACAATGCAACGGATTGCCGGAACGCCGCGGACCGCCTCCTGCACCTGTTGCTTCTCGAAAAAAGAATGAACGCGGCCATGCAGCAACAGGATTCCGTCGTGCTCGCTGCACGAGACCGCTCGAAAGCCCCTCTGGTAAGGGCTGGTTCGGATGAGATCCCGGGCTGCCCTGGCGATTTCGCCGTTGGTTGTCATACCCTGTTTTTCGATAATGTTACGCCAGGTGTTGGCCGTATCAAGTTCGTTCACCGATAGTGTCTGCTCCGTCATGTCCATCCGCTCCTTCAATTACCGGCAAAGATGCTCCGGTTACAGCTTTTAGCCTTTAACCCAAGCACTGCACATCGCGATCTTCCGAATATGTTCGGGCTTGTGTGACAGGCGGCAATTAACGGACATGCGTGATCATTAAGTGCCTCTGGCACTTCACCATCCCGAGCAGCAGCCGTTCGCGTATGCGATAACCTTAACCGTTATCATACGGCATTTTGTGACGGCCCATCTGTACGATGGAGTACAGTTCTCGATTTCGCGGTGTCGATCAACAGCCAACCCATCCAGATCGAATGTTCGATTGGAACGATCACGAAGTGGTAAAACGCTTCGCCGCGGTAGTTCGTCTGAAACAAGTACGTCTCCGGGAAGTGATACGCAAAATAAAATCGCGTGTAATACAGAAACAATAGGCCTGAAACGGCCATCCAGGCGCGGCTCGTCGCGAAGGGAAGTAGCGGCATAGCCCAACACCAATACCAGGGATTGAGTGTGGGGGACAAAGCCCAGAACCAAGCGATGGTGAGGAATGCCGACGCCAGGAATCCCTCTGCAGAATCTCGAAACGTGGCATGTCGAATGAGCCCAGCGGCGACGAGCAGAAAAATCAGAAGGGTCACGACCCGTGCTATGAGAAATGTCATATCGTCGGGTGTGAGACTCCAACTTCTTGTGAGTGATCCAATAAATGCATTTCGCCATGCGCCCGGAATAACGACGAACCACGGTTGAGTACCCGTATCGGATCGACCGATGAACTCCCGATCCGGCCGAATGTTTTCGACCACGAGCATAAACAGCAAATCGTTGATTTCCCAATTGCGAAGAAACTCCGCCAATCCGTTATCCGGCGGTCGTGTCGTGTCCGCCGTTGTCGACGACCCTGTCGAGAACATGGGGGCCATCGCGATCGCACTGACGATCACCGTCGCCGCCGCGAAAACCCCGGAGCATTTCCACGATCGATGCCGCACCACGACAACCGTTATTAGCGGCAATAGAATGATCGGGAAGAGTTTCGCCGCGGTCCCCAGCCCTAAAAATACACCGGCAGAAATCGGCCAGTAACGGGCACACGGTTTTTCGAAACGTATGCCCCAAACGACACAGCAGATCGACGCCGTGCAGAGACAGACGGCGATTGTATCGAGATGCCCGCTGTTGGCGAACTCCTTCAAAATCAGAGGATTCCACGCATAGAGGAACCCCCAGCCGGGATGACGCCCCATCCATTTGAGCATCAGCAGCACCAGTCCGATGGTGGCTCCATCGAACAGAAGTAGAACGGCCTTCATGACACGCACGTGGTTCGTCACGCTCGCCGATTGCGGGGTGAGCAACGCCGCCATTGCAAATACAGCCTGACTGGCGGGAGGATACACGGTCGTCAATTCGCCGAAATGAATCCGTTTCAAAATTTCCGACAACGGAGGCGAGCTGTCCCGCAAATCGACAAGCCGCTGCAATGCAGCGGGCAGGGATACATCTGCATTCGCCTTTAGAACTTGCTCCGGACTAAATCGAAAAGGATTGACGCCTTCCGCGACGACGGCCCCGTCCCACAGGTATCGATAAATATCGATTTCCTGGATCGGTGTCGAAAACAACAGAATGCCACGAAATGTCGCTGCGCCGATCACAAGTGTAATGATAACCTGACGATGGTTATCGATTCTCAGAGCCGTCTTAAAACTCAGCAGATGAAGCATGAAGGCCACGGTCAGCAAACTGAGCATCCAGAGAATCGGCCGTTGGCCGAACGGCTCGTGGTAATCAAAACGTGGGCTGATGAAGGCCAATAAGGCATATAACATGCCTTGGGCGACAGAGGACAGAATGAGAATCGTCAAATGGGAAGGGTGCAAGATTTTATGACGAACAGGAAGTTGCCAATCTCCATGACCCATTATCTGGTTCGCCACGTTTGCAACCGATATCGAGCGATGGTGTAGAGAATCTTGTAGCCGGCCATAATCGTGCCGCGAATCGTCCCGCTGATTTTGCTCTGTCCGATTCTGCGGCGATAACTGACGGGAACCTCTTTAATCCTCAAGCCCGCCGTCGTGGCTTTGATTTGCATTTCGACCGTCCAGCCAAAATTGGTGTCGGACATTTCCAATTGTTTGAGAGCGTCGTAACGGATCGCTCGGAATGGACCAAGATCGGTGTAGTTTGCCTTCCAGAACCAACGCATCAGAAAACAAGCCAGTTTATTGCCATAGATACTCTGCGGCGGCATGGCTCCGGCATCGCGGTTTCCCAATAATCGCGACCCCAGCACGAAATCCGCCTCGTTTTTCAGGATAGGGTCGACCAACAGCGCGAGTTCGTCGGGGTGATCGCTGTAATCGCCGTCCAGAAAAACAATGATATCCGGCCGCGTTTCGCCATATCGAACCAATTGATCAATGTGTGCGAGTCCGGCTAGACACGCCGATCCATATCCGCGACGAGATTGAAATATGACGTCGGCGTGACCGCTGAGAGCGACGCTCGCTGTCGCATCCGTGGACCCATTATCGACAACCAGCACGCGACCGACATGCGGAAGATCGTTCAGCACATACGGCAACGACGACTGCTCGTTCCTCGCGGGGATGACAACCCACACGTGATCGTACGGGGGCACCGCCGCTGTCGGACCGGAAGCATCGGCGCGTAACGTTGATAAGACTCTCGTAGTGTTAATCATGACGAAACTCCGCAGTGTGAAATGATGCCGTCGTCCTCATCGTGAGTCGGTATGAGAAACGGGAATTCTTGGCGGGGGCAATAAGGGACGATCGGCTCCCGGAACGCCTATCATCCGTCCAAACACCCAGCCGACCGACTGACGTGATTCTCTGAAGTTGGGCATCTTGGCGGGGAGCGGTATCGTTTGGCGACGTCGGTTTCGCTCATGAATTTCGGCAATGCCCAAAATCGAAGCCGAGAAAAGAATTATTCCAAAAATTGTGAACTTATTTTTTCTAATCATCCAGATACCTCCATCGTCTACGACATGATTGCTACCGTGAGCCAGAACCTTGTTCGTATGGGATCGATCGGCTTCCCGATCCCGAAGGAACTTCAAGCGTTGAGTCTGGAGAATTGGCGGGATTCATCGTTCCGGAGCCTTGATAGGACGAACCAGGTGCCGGCGTCGATGGCACAGGTGCCCGACAGTTTCCCGTCGGACATCTGCCGTATTGACAGCCTCCCAGCAACAATAGAAAACACAAACATCCCCATAGGGGCATCCATTTATTCTTCACGACGATTCCTTTCGACTTTTTCGTGTAAGCGGTGACGGGCCATTCACAACAAATCACTGCGTCAACAGGAGACGCGATTGGCATTAACGCCGTGACTGATCATTCAGACTCCAGTCATAATCGAGATACTTCACCCGGGCCTTGCCGCTCGCGGTTAAGCGTTGT
The DNA here is from genome assembly GCA_027618475.1 of Planctomycetota bacterium. Classification (GTDB taxonomy): domain Bacteria; phylum Planctomycetota; class Planctomycetia; order Planctomycetales; family Planctomycetaceae; genus JAQCEJ01. The sequence goes on from JAQCEJ010000062.1 coordinate 16,037, forward strand.
GCGGAGTCCGGAACATACGGGGCAATCGTCTGCAATTGTTCCGCCGAGTTCTTTCCAAAATCGTCGGCAAACCAGTCCAAAATCGGCGAAACGTGAATGACGCCCGACTTCGTATCTGCCGAGAACTTCGAACGATCGGCAAAAAAATTCTTCGTATTCATCGTCAGTTGCTCATCTAATCGCTCGGCGACGTAGGCTTCATTCAATAAACGCGGACATCCAATTGAGGCGCAGACAATCGCAAAGTGAATTCGCGGCTCGTTCATTTTCCGCAGAATTTCGTGCTCGATCGTCTCCAGCGAATAGGGCTTGCCTGCGACCAGCAACTGCAAGTCTTTCCAAATGTTGTATCCCACTACCTTTGCCGTATGATTGCGAATGCTCGATGTCGGATACTCGCGCAGAATCCCCTTGACGGTGAGTGCATTATAGGCGTTGATCCAGAAGGCCAATTGGGACTCGCGCGATGAGTTCCGGGAGATCTTCGCCGCCGAGAGATGATTCAGATAATCATCCAACAACTTTTGATCTGCTGCGGATGCTTTCCATTGGGTGTAGTCGACGTATCCCGCTTTATCGACATGTTTTCTGAGTAACCGATCCCAGGCCTCGTGATGGATCTCTTCAACCGGAACCTGTTTCGACACGGAGACATCGACCCCTACCATCACTGCGGACCCGGCATAACAAAAGGTCGTGACCATAATTCCAACAGCGATTCCCGAGAAAACGGCGATCTTGGCGTAACGATGCATCAGAACATTCCTTTGTGAATTCGAAAGACGGGGGAACAGGCCAGGCTTTCCTTTACCCGGTCAAAAACTGTACCGGGAATTATCGACGTCTTGCCGCATTCCGTCTGTGAAACCGGGCACAGTTGGCTATTCCGCCAAGATGAAAAAGATTCATCACGAAAAACCCCCAGACTCGTGTTCGCCAAAGCTCTCCAGTCCGTTCGCAAGGTCAATGGATATGATGCCGCCTATGGCCATCGGACGATCGAACTTACGACAGATCGAGCGAATTCAATTGCAGCGTGGCTATTGGTAACCTGTTGTGAAACAGTCCCTTAAAGCGCATTCCTATTTGTCTTACGAGAATTTCATGAATAAATCGAAACGGTCGTGTCATTAGTACGTATGGCAAGGAGTGAGAGTGAAAGACGATGGCGACAAATGCGAACGATTTCTGTTGCACCTGAGGCCGCTTCAGGGAGCGTTGGAAGCGTTTTGTCGTCGCAGCGTGTACGACGTTTCTCTGGTGGAAGACGTCCTGCAAGAAGCAGTGACCCGGGCGTTTCGGGATTTCGGATTGTTCGCCGAGGGAACGAATTTTCGCGCCTGGATCTTCAGATACGCCCATCTCGGCATTCTGGAATCCAACCGGGGTTTTCTGACCCGCAGGCATCAACCGCTGGAGGTCGAACCGGCAGTCGAGGACGAATGGAATCTGGGAGGAGATGATTCGCTGCTGCACACGCTACTCGAATCGCCGGAGATTCTGTTCGAGCATTGCGCGGACGATTTGATTCACGCCGTTCTTCAACTTCAGCCCGTCGACCGGGCAGTGCTGCTGCTCAAGGGCATCGGCGAATTCAAATATCGCGAGATCGCGGAGATTGTCGGCGTTCCCCTGGGAACGGTGATGAGTTCGCTGTCGCGAGCACGGCAGCAGATGAGACAGGCGTTGACAAAGACCCGAGGGGGACAGGGAGGACTGCCGCGCCAGACCGGGGACGGCAGTCATACGAATCCCTGAACGATTTGGAAAGATCGCCGACGGCGATTTGAAACGAGGTCATCATGAATTGCACGCAAGCACGCCAGCATTGGCATCTGTTTCACGATTCCGAGGGAGATGCGGAGCTTCATCTGCAAGTCAACGAGCACCTGGAGCATTGTCCGGAATGTGCGCGCTGGTTTCAGCAACAAATTGTGCTGGAAGAAGCGATCACCCATTCTCTGGTTTCCGGAATGGAGCCGACCGCCGCGATCTGGAGCCGAATCGAACAGCAACTGGTCCCACCGCAACCGGCGCGGATCAAGAAGTGGCTTTTGTTCGGCTCCGCGGCGTTGACGCTGCTGGTGGCGTCGTTGCTGATCGCCGTCAGCATTGAAAACAGTTCGTCGCCCGCACCCGAATTGGCGGCGCTCTCGGTGGCCGTTCACGACAAACTGACCAGCGGCCGGGAAGAACCGAATTTTGTGAGTTCGTCGCACGTGGACATCGAGGATTACCTCAAACAACACGTCAGTTTTCCCGTGCGCTGTCCTCCCCGCGAAGATGCCGGTTTCGAGGCCCGCGGCGGTGGTACGTGCCGGCTCGCCAACGATTCGGCGGCCTATGTCGTCGGACAAGTCGACGGGGAATCGGTCAGCTTGTTTATTCTCTCGCGAGACAGCCTGTCGCATTTTCCCGAATTACAGGCGATACCGCAGCGGCAACGCACGCGGCATCAGCGGCATGGGGCTCACGACATCCTGCTGATGGAGTTCGACCAGAATCTTGTTTTGGCCGTGGGCAAGGTTCGCGCCGAGCGATTACAGCGACTGCTGGATGCCTATGGAAGTTACCCGCACGATCACAGTGTAAAGTCCGTGCGCCAGCGAGCATCGTAGGCAAAAAGATCGCTTGAAAGTTTTTGGATGTTGTGAACAGAGGTGATGAGTGAAGAACATGGTTGATCGTGTGGAAGAGCATCCCGTTGAGCCGCGAATTGAGGCCCTCGATGGCGGTCCGAAGCAGGCAAGCTGGCTCGTGCGGGTTTCGATCTCAAATCCGTATCTCGTCATCGTGCTTTGCCTGATGATCGTCGTCCTGGGATACGTCACGATTACACGCATTCCGGTCGATATTCTCCCCTCGTTCAAGACGCCCGCCGTGCAGGTGTTGACGCTCTATCCCGGCATGCCGACGGAGATCATGGAGCGGGACATCACCAACCGTCTCGAACGCTGGACCGGCCAGTCGGAAGGGATCGCCCGGCAGGAATCGCGGAGTATGATGGGAGTGTCGATCGTGAAAGATTACTTTCGCGACGACATCGATCCCAACACGGCGTTCTCGCAGGTCACGAGCTATGCCATGAGCGACTTATATTACCTGCCTCCCGGAACGGTCCCGCCGATGGTGATGTTGTTCGATCCCAGTGCGCCCATGCCGACCGCGCTGTTGGCGGCGTCGAGCGAAGTGCTGGACGAAAAGGAAAGCTACGACCTCGCCTACTTCAACGTCCGCAACATGCTCTCCGGTTCGCCCGGCGTGATCGCTCCTGCCGTCTTCGGCGGCAAACTGAGGCGCATCTACATCTATCTCGATCCCGCCAAGCTGCAAGCCTATGGGCTGTCGCTGATGGACGTGCAGCAGGCGATCAAGAAGAACAATCTGATGATTCCGACCGGCAACGCCAAAATCGGCGACGTCGATTATATGGTCGATATGGAGAACATGGTCGAACACGTGGCCGAGTTCGATAACATCGTCGTCAAGGTCGTGAATGGCCGGCCCGTTTACGTCCGTGATGTGGGGGCGGTTCAGGATGCGGCGGCCATTCAGACGAACGTCGTACGGATCAGCCGCGCTCCCGGATGGGAGAGCAAGCGGCAAGTCTACATCCCGATTTTCCGTCGTCCCGGCTCGAACACCATTGAAGTCGTCAGCGGTGTGAAGGAGCGCATCCCCCAGTTTCTCGACAAGTTGCCCCCCAAGGAGGGTTACGCTGACCCAGATACCGGCAAGCCTGCATCGGGCTTAAATCTCGACGTCGTCGCCGATCAGTCGGTGTTCGTCCGAACGGCGATCCGAAATCTCACCTGGGAAGGCATTCTCGGCGCGGGTCTGGCGTCGTTGATGGTGCTGATCTTTATCGGAAGTTTTCGCTCCACGATCGTCATTGCCTTGGCGATTCCCCTCTCGGCCCTCGTGGCCATCATCGGTCTCTACTTTACCGGCAATACGCTCAATGCCATGACGCTGGGCGGCTTGGCGCTGGTCATGGGGCGATTGGTGGACGATCCGCTGATCGATATCGAAAATACCTTTCGTCACCTGGATATGGGCAAGAGCCCAAAACGGGCGGCCCTGGACAGTGCGATGGAAATCGCCATGCCGGTCCTCGTGGCGACGATCACGACTACGGTCGTGTTCTTTCCGGTGATCTTTCTGTTCGGCATGGGCAAATACCTGTTCACGCCGATGGCGCTCAGCGTGACGATCGCCATGTTTGCCTCTTACTTTCTGTCGCGAACCCTCTCGCCCGCGTTCTGCGCCTACTTCCTCAAGGCGCACGACCCGAACGAGAAACGCTTTGTGCTGTTCCGCATTGCGGATGCGATGTACGAGAAAGTTCGCTCGGCATATACGGCCTTGTTGCGATTGGCCGTCCGCTGGCGATGGCTGACCGTGGCAGCCTCGATTGCGCTCGTGGCCGCTTCGTTACCTCTGTACGGTCTGATCGGACAGGAACTGTTCCCGGCGACCGACGCCGGACAGATCGTCATCAACGTCCGCGCGACATCCGGCATGCGGATCGAGTTGACTGAAGAACTCACGCAGAAGATCGAACAAGAGATCCAGTCGGTCATTCCAGCCGACGACCGGCAGATGATCGTGACCGATATCGGCGTGCTCTACGACTGGCCGGCGGGCTACACGGCGAACTCCGGGCCCATGGACGCCACGATGCTGGTCCAGTTGACCGAGGCACGCGACCGCCAGACGTCGAGCCAGCACTACGCCCGACAACTGCGTGAGCGGCTGAACGATAAGTTCCCGGACGTATCGTTTGCGTTCAACACGGGTGGCATGGTCGCCGCCGCGCTCAACTTTGGTCTTCCCGCACCCATCAACATTCAGGTGGAAGGCCGCAACATGCAGGAGCAGCATCGCATCGCCACCGAGATCCGCGACCTGATTGCCCGCGAGGTTCCGGGTGTCGTTGATGCCCGCGTTCAGGAGGCAATCGATTATCCCACCCTTAAAATCAAGCCGGACCGCACCAAGATGGCCTACTCAGGCATCTCCCAGGAAGATGCCACCAAGAACTTGATGAGCATGCTGAACAGTTCCACGACATTCGACCCGGCGTTCTGGCTCGATCATAAGTCCGGCAACCACTATTTCGTGGGAGTCACTTACAAGGAACAAGACATCAACTCGCTGACCTCGCTGGGAATGGTCCCGGTCTCGGGTCAGGCGACGTCGTCTCCGGTGCAGTTGCAGAATCTGGTCAGCGAACCGATCGTCGAGACGTCGGCGGTCGAGGTGAACCATCTCGCTCTGGCACGGGTCGTCAACGTTTACGCCAATGCCGATGGCCGGGACATCGGCTCGGTGGCTCGCGATATCGAGCGTGTCCTGTCCGAGTGGGGGACGCGCACTGATCCGCCGAGGGGAAGTTCGTCCGCCGTGGTCTCATGGGCCCCACCCGATCCCAGCCGGCCGGAAACCGGTTTGGCAGGCTATTCGGTCCGGATGCGAGGCGAAGTTTCCAGCATGAGGGAATCGTTCAGCAGTCTCGGGTTCGGCATGATCTTGGCGGGTACTCTCATCTACCTGATCATGGTCGCCCAGTTTCGCTCGTTTCTCGACCCCTTCATCATCATGTTCGCCGTGCCGCTGGGAATCGTCGGCGTGCTGCTCATCCTGTGGACCACGGGTACCACGTTCAACGTGCAGTCGTTCATGGGCGTCATCTTCATGATCGGCATCGCCGTGACCAACTCCATTTTGCTCGTCGAGTTCGCCAATCGACTGCGTATCGAAGAGGGGCTCAGCCCCCTCGACGCGGCGATTCAGTCCGGCAGCATCCGCCTGCGGCCCATCATGATGACGGCTCTGGCGATGGTGATGGGTTTGATGCCGCTGGCTTTGCATGAGGGTGATCCCACCATGCCGCTGGCACGGGCCGTCATCGGCGGACTCACCGCTTCAACACTCTTGACCATCTTCGTGGTCCCCTGTCTGTACGTCATTTTCAAGTCGCGGCGGCGTTTAGCCGATGCCGGACAGCCGGCGACAACTGGAGTTCCATCATGAACCATACGATTTTGAGCGCGTCAGCCGGGTTCGGAGCGATCGCCGCGACGGTGTCAGCGATTCTGTTTCTCGGATGCAACTCGGCGAGCGACACACCTGCTGCCCAGGCGCAGATTTCACGTCCGAGTCAATCTCCAGTCGATCACAAAAAAGACGCAAGTGGCGGTGCCGCGACAATCAGCCCGACGGTGGAAGACCTCTATCGAGTCACCATCCAGCCGGTCCAGGTTGTGTCGTATGAGAGCACCGCCGTTTATGCCAAGGCGTCCGGCTTCTTGAAGAATGTGGAATTCGATATCGGCGACCGCGTCGAAAAGGACCAGATTCTCGCCGAGTTGTTGATTCCGGAAATGGATCAGGAACTGGCCCAGAAGGCCGCGGCGGTGGAACAGGCCGGCGCCGCGGTGGAGCAAGCGCGCGCCAGGTCGGAAACAGCGGGGGCACTCGTGACTGCAACCGAAGCCCAGCTTGCGGAAGCGCAGGCGTCGATTGCCCAGCATGAGGCGGAACTCGTTTTTCGTCGAGCTGAGTACAAACGCATCGCAGAACTCGTCAAAAGCCGGTCTGTTACCGAGGCGCTCCAGGATGAGAAGCTCAAGCACCTGCAGACGGCCGAAGCGGCGCGAGCGGCTGCACAGGCCCACGTAAAGTCCGCCGAGGCTCGCGTGCAGGTCGAACAGTCGCGTCAACGGGAAGCGAAAGCCGATCTCTCATTCGCACAAACGCTCTGGGAAGTCGCCGATGCAAACCTGGAACAGACCCGCGTTCTCATGAAGTATGCCCAGATTCGCGCCCCGTATGATGGACTCATTACACGGAGGTGGATCGATTCAGGAGACTTCGTGGCGTCGGCGGCCAACTCGAAGATGGAGCCGTTATTCACGGTGGATCGGATCGACAGATTGCGTCTGGTTTTCGACATTCCTGAATCCGAGTCCGCTCTGATTCAGATCGGTCAACCCACGTCACTGGTCGTCGATGCCCTTAAAAATCGAACGTTCGCAGGACGTATCAAACGCACAACCGGCGTACTCGACCCGCAAACTCGAACGCTGCGCGTCGAAGCCGAACTCGATGAACCGAGCGAGAGCCTCCGCCCCGGCATGTACGGGATGATTATCGTGACGCTCGTCGAACGCCCGCAAGTCTTGACGGTGCCAACCCGGTGCATCCAATACGAGAATGGCTCGCCGTACGTCGTATGCACCAACGACGGACGAGCGGAAAAACGTGCCGTGAAGGTGGGCTACTCAGATAACCTTCGAACTGAAATTGTCGAGGGCGCCGAGCCGAGCGACGTAATCGTCAGCGAGGCCGGCGATTACGATATGGACCTAGCGGATCACCGTCAGGCGTCGCTAAAAAAATACGCGAAAGAAAATAATTCGCTAAAGAAATCGACCCCTAATTGAAATAGTATACTGAAGGACCAGTACGCGAGATGCCGATTACATCCTAAAGCGTCGTCGCTAAATCATGGAATGTGTAATCCCAGGGAGGGGATAATGGGCCATTTTCAACCGTTTCGCTCCTGCGCAATGCTCGGTCTGCTTGCCATGTCGTTGGCAACCGGCTGCACCGCGGTCGCCGGAAAACTCGCCGGACCTGCTCAAGACATTCCCGCGCGCGACTCGCACGAGACGCTTCATGCCTCGCTGAAAGTCGCCAGTGATTCTGAAGACGTATCCACGACGCGACGCGAAACCTCGCGAATTGAAACCGTCGCGTATCGGGACGACCAGGACGGCTCGTCGTCACCGCTGACGAACCTGGTTTCTGCGAATGGCGAAGTCGAAGAAGGAACGGCGGAATTATCGGCGACCGTTCCCTCGATGGACTCGCTCCCCATCGATCTCCCCACGGTACTGAAGCTGGCCGGCGCTAATAATCTTCAGATCGCCTTTGCCGCCGAACGAGTGCAACAGACACTGGCCCAGTCGGATGCGGCTGATGTCCTGTGGATACCGTCGCTTCGAGCCGGGCTGAACTACAATAATCACTCCGGACAAATTCAGGATACGCGCGGCGACGTCATCAATGTCAATCGAAACTCCTTTTTCGTCGGCGGCGGCGCCGGATTCGGTAACGCGCCTTTGAATGGTGCAACCGGCGGACCCGCGCGCATGTTTGTCGATCTGTCGTTGGTCGATGTGTTGTTCGAGCCGCTGGCCGCTCGTCAAGTTGTTGAGGCAGCCGAAGCAACTCGAGAGGCGACGTTCAACGACACGCTTCTGCAAGCCGTCTCGGCGTATGTCGAACTGGTTCGATCCCATTTGCTTGAGCGCGTTGCCGAAGAGGCCGTGAAAAATGCCGACGAATTGAAAAAGCTGACGGAGGAATTTGCTCGAACCGGTCAGGGGCTGCAAGCGGATGCCGAACGAGCCCGGGCGGAGTTCGAAAGTCGACGCAGAAGCCTACTGGAGGCGAACGAACGAGCGTCTGTGGCGTCGGCGGAGCTGGCTCGCCTGCTGCGACTGGAACAGGGAATCGAATTGGTTCCTGCGGATACCGCGCCGCTTCCTCTCGTTCTGTTCGACGAAGCGGTTGACCTTCCTGACTTGATCGAACAGGCGCGCGCCAATCGTCCCGAGATACAAACGATGCATGCATCCGTACGCGAAATGCGGCATCGCGTTCGCCAGGAGCAGTTACGACCCTGGATTCCGCATCTTTACGCGGGAGCCAGTGGTGGTGGATTCGGCGGTGCGTCGGGGTCTTCCGTCGACAACTTCGGCGGCCGCGCGGATTTCGACGTCGCTGCCGTATGGGAATGGGAAAACTTGGGCTTCGGAAATGAGGCCCGCCGACGCGAACAGGAAAGTCGTCACCAACAAGCCCACATCGCCGCGAATCAATGGGAGGATCTCGTCGCGGCGGAAGTGACCCAGGCCTATCAGCGAATTCGATTTCGAAGACAGCAAATCGATGTGACCAAATCACAGATTTATTCGGCGACGACCGCACTGGATCTGAACATGCAAGGCATTCGCGGCGGCGTAATTCGTCCGATAGAAATCCAGCAGGCAATCGATGCCTTGGCATCGGCGCACGAGCAGTATCTGAACGCGGTGCTGAATCATAACCTTGCGCAATTCGAGCTCGTCAGATCGGTTGGACAACCGCCGCAGTCGTTGCAGGAGACGCCCTCTTCGGTGGAAAATCGCACTGAAGAATCAATTCAGCCAAATTAATTCGGCTGATAAAGACCCCAAGTTTTGACGAGTACTTATTCGTGGTCGCAACCCTCCTCGGACCGGGTGGCCTCGGGGCGTTGCCGCCCCGAGGCTCCCACAGACCCGTACGTGCTCGCATTAGAGCATACGGTTCTTCAAATCATGGTTTCGCTGCGTGCCTGAACATAGACAGCACAGTCCGTACAGGGGCCAGTGGGTAGCGGTCCAGAAGGCGGTAGAACATTTCCCAGGTCATCGATCGAAGGCGGTTGCGGCGGTAAAGCCACTTCCGCCAACAAGCTTTGACCTCGAAAAGGAAACGTGTCAACGCCGCGGAATTACCCGTGACACCATAGTACGCATAATGACCGCGAAGTTTCTGATTCAGCGTCTGCTGCTGTTCCTGAAGCGACCAGTGCCGGTGATCCCGACACCATGAGTCAATGCTCCGCACTGCTCTGCTGAAACGGTCGGACGCCGTCTGCTGTTTGACCACCCAGTAGCCTCGCTGGGATCGTCCCCAATAATGGGTGAATCCCAACAAGTCGAACGTACCAGGGCGAGCGACTTGCGCGGTACTCTGGTCCCTGGTTCTGACGGACGGGGGCCGGAAAGGCACAAGCTTCGTCTTGGTAGGATGGACTGTCAGACCGAACCTGCCAAATCGTTTCGGCACGACCGCAAAAACGCGTTCCGCGTCCTGTTGGTCCTCGAAGCCGATGACGAAGTCATCCGCATAGCGGATGAGGAAGGCACGACGACGCATGCGCGGTTTCACATCCTGTTCGAACCAGAGGTCCAGCACATAGTGCAGGAATACGTTCGAGAGGATTGGTGAAACCACGCCGCCCTGCGGCGTTCCGGCGTCAGGGTAGCTGATGCTCCCGTCTTCCAGCACGCCGGCACTCAGCCATTTGTCGATCAGGCGTAGCAACACACCGTCACGCACCCGACGTCGAAGAAACTCTCGCAAGTGGCCGTGATCCAGATTGTCGAAAAACTTTCGGATATCCACTTCAAGTACAAAGCCGCCCCGACAGTTCATCAACTGGTTTCGGAAAGCCTCCAACGCCTGATGTGCCGATCGCCCGGGGCGGAATCCGTACGAGCACTCCAGAAAGTCGTGTTCGTAAATCGGCTCCAGCAACATGACGACCGCACGCTGGAGGATCTTATCCTCCAGCGTGGGAATTCCGAGCGGGCGAGTCTCGGTACTCGAGCCGCCTTTCGGAATATGCACACGCCGCACTGGCGGAGCCTGGTACGTGCCGGACTTCGCGCGGTCGAGCAGTCGCTGCAGGTTGCCCTCCAGGTCACGCTCGTAATCGTCCGCATTCACTCCGTCAACGCCCACGGCACCGTCCTTGCGGGTCCGTCGGTACGCTTCTTTCAACCAGTCGAGGTCCATCAGATAGGCCAGCGAAGTGAACGCCATTTGCGGCGATTGTTTCGCCAACGCTGCTATCCGTTCCTGTTTCGGTGACACGATGGTCAGATTTCGATGCATCTGTCGTGGTTCTCAAAAACGGTTCCATGATCCGACGTCTCGCTTCCCTCCGCTGGCTCCAGCAGGGGGCTGTTCGCCAGCTTCAACGGTACTATCAAGACGCTATGACTTCCTGACGCCCATCCCACCGCACTTCGTTGCCTTCGTTTGGTGGTACCTCAATGTTCACTCGTTAAGTTCGCTCCCCGGCGGACGAGTGCGCCGCCAAGGCCTGGAGTTGGTAACCCGGTTCTCCGGCCGGGATCGCACTGAGGAAACGACAGGACCTCCCAAGTTCCTGGAGAATCCCAATTGCCTGTCTGCACATGTTCAATCGACTCCGGCAGGACTGCTGACACCAGACCAATAAAGTGCCGCAGCGTGGCCCCAGGGGTCGGAAAAACAGAGGCTCCCGCAACTGGTCTTTCGAAGCTCAATAGCATGGCTTTCAGACTGGCTGTCTACGCTTCGCCGGACGGGTTACCCGCGTACGACGCAAGACTCGCTTCCGGCCGCTGGTCAAGCTCTACCGGACGGGCTTTCCACCCGCAGGACTCCTACGAAAGGTTTCAGATTTGCATTCTTACATCTCTTCCTCCTCTCCCAAGCTTCTTGGCGCAATCCGACCCACCGATGCAGCCTACCAGAAACGACAGCGAGGCCGTATTCAATCTTGGCACGACGGATGCCAACACTCACTTGCTGCGACGAATGACCCCCTGGACGACTCCGATGATGTCGAGATCGCTCGTGTGAACGGCCTCCGAACCGTCCACGAGTGAGTCCAGGCGAGCACGCCCTTTGTGCTTGCGGAATCGTCTCAGCAGCGCCGCATCGCCATTCAAGGCGACGACGACTTCTCCATCATGTGCGTCTCTTCGCCGATGCACGATGACGAAATCCCCTTGAGCGATCGATTCGCCGGATAACGAATCATCGTTGACTCGCAGACAAAAATGGTCTTCCTGCCCGAACAGATCGCCGAAGTCAATTCGTTCATCCTGTTGAACGGCCAACAAGGGAGTCCCCGCAGCGACCTGACCGGCCAGTGCCAGACTGGTGCGTTTCATCCGGGGCTTGGTCAACTGTATCGCCCGCGACATATTTGGTTCGCGGGTAATGAGCCCTTTCTTTTCCAGTGCTTTCAAATGGCACACCACGCCGTTAGGAGAAAGAATGCCGAACTCCAATCCGATCTCGCGAACCGTAGGACCGTATCCGCGATTGGTGATCTTATCCGCGATGAATTCATAGATGTCCCGCTGACGACTCGTCAATTCGGCTTCGTCCATGTCGCTGCTCCTAGAGTTGTTCCCGCTGGTTAATGTTCAAATGCCATTGCTGACTATCTTAACTATCACGTTGGGGGAATGCACAATCCTCGCTCATCAAAAAATGCGACTCACCAGTCCGGATTATCGAGCCGATTCACCTGCAATTCCTTTGATCTCACCCTCAAATCACCACAAACCCCCCGTCTTCAATCAACCGCACGTCCGCTAACGATCATGCCGCACAGGCATTGTACAGCGCATCGAGCCAATGGTTCTGTTTGCGGACCCGTTCCCAGCGAGTGACGACGCCTTTGCCCGCCCAACTCTTCTTCAACACCGGCATCCCCGTCTGTCTCTGGTTCCTCACGCGCGACAAGACCGGCAAGAACATCCGCAAAGGGACGCCCACCTCCGTTTCCCGCGAGAAGCGTGCATTGCTTCGATAACCTCGGTGCCAAATGCCGGGTGAGAACAATCGCCACCGCTTTCAGCACTAACGAATCGCATGCTGATCAGATTTTCAACGTACTGCCGGTCACATGAATTCATCGTAGCGGCGAAAAGCGGTAGCGACCTTCCAGCAGTTCTGACCGAAGTTGCGGTTTGAGTTGCTCCCAGCGAAACGCAGTGCACCAACAAAAAAACGGGCGATCCAATGGCTACCCGTTGTGAGAATCGTGTTGTCATCGCATCGTGTTTACACGGCGAGTTTCTTCTTCCGTCGCCAGCCGTAGCCGATGAGACCTACGTGTGCCGTTCACCGATCATCTCACTCTGAGGCAAAGTGATCATCGGCGTGACCTTGTTTTGCACAAATGATTATGGCCACCGCGAAACGAGAAATACAAGCGGCAGGGCATTTCGACTTCACTTACCCCTTTTCATTGTTACAATAAAATTGCTTTTACATCACATGTACATAATGAAAAATAAGGCATTGAAACCATGTCTGGAAAACTTGAAAACCGATACGTCATTACAGACCCCGACGGGCTGAATATGCAGCAACGGTCGTTTGTCATGCATCTTTTGGGCAGTGAGAATTTCAACATAACCGAGGCCGCTCGACGAGCCGGTTACTCCGATCCTCGTAATTCCGGCTACATGCTGATGCGGAGTCCCAAAATTCAGGCCGCGATTGGACGCGAACAGACACAGCGGAATGAAAAGATGAGACTAACCAACGAAGAACTTCTTACGCTGATTGAGACCTGGGCAACGTACGATCCAGCGGATCTGTGTGATGAGCACGGAATGATGATCACGGACGATCTCTCAAAAATACCAGCGAGCGTCCGCAAATGTATCAACGGGCTGAAAATTAAACAGGCGATCGATGAAAACGGAATAGTCTATCAACAAATCGAGATGAAGTTCGTGGACCGCGTGAAGGCAGCTAAACTGGCGATGCAGCATCGGGGATTGCTGAGACAAAACAAACAAAAAGCGAAACAGGAATTCAATATCGATTGGGATCGATTCACCAGGCCGATCAAGATTGAAATCGAGGTCGATGAGATTGAGGAGGCAATAGCGAATCCAGAGAAAGTGTTGGGGCTGACGACTAAGTCGGAATTGTGATTATAGGACGTTCGCCATGTTGTCGAGAAGATGAGGAAGAGGCACGAACGTAATTAATCTCGAAGCCCATGGTTGATGATGCGGGCAACCGGAGCACGGAAATAAATGAGCAAACTCGAAACACCAATGACCCGCTGGTACTGGCAACAAGTGGGTGAGACTCTTGTCGAAGAATTTATTGCTGTCAAGGAAGGTAAAAACTCAGGACGACGGACCGTTGATGCCATCATCATTCCCAAAGACGAATTTCGAATCGCAAAACAAAGAGAGGTGTCCATCGAAGGAAAGGATGTCATTGTAGTGCAGACGAAAAAGATACGCCTGTCGATGCACCTTTTGGGGCAAGCATTTTTCTCAGCGCACCTCATGAAAAGTTTTTCACCGAAATCGATCCGGCTGACGTCGCGCCAATCACAAAAAGCACGTTCTGTAACTGTCGCATAATTTGTGATTCGGATTAGAGCATAACGACCGCGATCACCCAGTCGCGGTAGAAAGTTCTCAATTGGAAAAACGGCCATTTAAGTTATCTCTTCAATGCTTCCAATTCAACTTGCACGTATTCACCTTTCCCATCCGTGAGGCGTTCGACGTTGTTCGTCAAATCGTGTTTATTCCGACAAACCACTCTCCGGCGGGGGCTACGTTTCTGACCGGTGTTTACACAATTGAAGAATCAATCAAGAACCCGAAGGTCGGTGATCGATCGTAGTCCTGCCGTTGCGGATACCGGATTGAAAAGTCTGACGACGTAAACTCACGTCGGTCGGGTGCAGTAACGAGGGAATCACCTCGAATAAGAAATGGGTCATCCCGGAGTCGCCGACCGGGTGTCACTGACACCCGCAAGGACCGTTTTACCCCCGTTTAGGCCGGTTTTGGTACCACTCGGAGATAAGTTTCGACAGGCATTTTAGCCTATAAAACAAGGCGTATTATGCTTTTTCTTTGTCGGTGGCGTCGGCGATTATGAGTCTGCTGCTCTAACCGATTGAGCTACGGCCCCAATTTTTGCGACTTCATCCTTGGAAGCTGGCACACGCGATTCGACGGCGCGAAGAATGCATCTTGGCGCGGGAGAGAGGGGATTCAAGTCGAATTCTAGCCGATCTGCTCACCGTCGCAAGTCTCCCTCAATGAGGTTCTTCCCTTGCAGGCGTCGGACACAGGCCGTCGAATGGATTCAAGACACTGTCGCCATGGGAAATGGCCATAGTATTGCGAACGGATATTCGTTGCAACGACCGGTCCGACTTCTGCGAATGCCGTGAAAACGGATGTGGAATGGGGCTCTGGGAGTTGGTTCGGCGGACGTGTGTCATGGTTGCTGTGCCGACTCACTCTCCGTTACGATAGAGTTTCATCGCCAACCGGAGGCACGTCACCGTGGCAGCATCTTTGGATGAATTCATAACGAGGGCAACGGAAAGCAATCTGCTGTGCGCCGACGAGGTCGCCGCAGTTCGCACGAAACTCGGACACCACGTCGATGCAGCCGCATTAGCCCGTGCATTGGTAGAACAGGGACGGCTGACGATATATCAGTCCCACGTGTTACTGCAAGCTTCCTATGAGCCGCTCGTGCTGGGCGATTACGTGATTCTCGAACTGGTCGGCCAGGGGGGGATGGGCAAGGTATTTCGAGCAGAACACCGCCAGATGGAGAGAATTGTCGCCCTCAAGATGCTGCCGGCCGAAGACGTTGCCGATGTCGATGCCGTCAGTCGATTCAAGCGTGAAATCAAGGCGGCAGCGAAACTGTCCCATCCCAATATCGTCACGGCGTACGATGCTCGCATCGATAGTGAAACGCGATATCTCGTCTGCGAGTACATCGACGGTTCCGATCTGTCGTCGTGGGTCAAAAAAAATGGTCCACTCGACATACGAATGGCCGTCGATTATGTGCTTCAGGCGGCCCGGGGACTCGATCATTCGCATCGAACGGGGATCGTCCATCGCGATGTAAAACCCTCGAATCTGATGCTGACTCAGGCGGGAGACGTAAAAGTCCTCGATCTCGGCCTGGCACAATTCGCATCGTTATTCGGATCGGACGACATCATCTCGACCGTTTCGGAGTTGACGGGAGTAGGCGACATTATCGGAACCGTCGATTATATGGCCCCCGAACAGGCCGTCGATTGCCGAAATGTCGATGCGCGGGCCGATATCTATAGTCTGGGATGCACGCTTTTCTTTCTGCTCAGCGGGCGGCCTCCCTTCGAAAAGGGAACCATCGTCGAGCGACTAATGGCACATCAGCAGAAACCGTTTCCGTCTCTCGGCGAATTACGTTCCGACGTTTCCATCGCGCTCGAAGAGCTGTTGCAGCCGACATTTCCCATATGGGTTGAGCCGGGAGACACTCCAGGCTCGCAATGGATCGCAATGGATCGCATTTTAACATCGCGCCCCCCCCATGTCGAGCGCACGGCAAATTCTTGCCTGTTTT
>JAQCEJ010000004.1 GCA_027618475.1 Planctomycetota bacterium
CGTACCGTAAGGGACCGACGTACTTCTGGAACGATGATCGCGCAAGGGTGCCATCGCGGACTCGATGCCACCAGTGAAAGAGTTGGTCAGAGAGTTCCAAGAGTGACTTGCCGATCTCGGCGCCGTCATTTTCCCGGTCGATCATGGCTTGAAAGTCGCGCCGCAGGTGCGCCCAGCATAACTGCCGACGCTTGATCCAGGTGTACGCCGTCCAACGATCCGAGGTCAGTACACGGTTGTAGTTCTCGCCGAGCATTTCGCGGATGACTTTCGCGCCGCGTGTTCCGGCAATAGTAAATACCGTGGCGACTTGCGTCACTGCGACCCAGAGCCAAGCCTTGCTGCGATTCTCTCGCCAAGAGGTTTCATCCGCCCCCGCGTCTTGGCTGCGAACATACTCGCGTAACTCTTCGACCGGCGCTTCGAGGCTCTCGCTGGTAGCCCGTTCGAGCTTGCAGACCATGCCCGTGGAGATGGTCAGTCCGAACAGATCGGCGGCCAAGGATTGGATCGGCCGTTTACCGAGTCGATAGGCCCCCGCCAGCAGACTCAGGACGGCCTGCAAACGTGGTCCGAACGCGCCACGCGGCACACCCGGTGGAAGTTGGCCGCAGGTCTTTGCTCCACATTCGTCGCAAATCAGCCGGTGCAGGCAATACTCGGTAACAACCGGCTCGATGGGCGGCAACTCGGCGACTTGATGCCGCAGCGGTTCAGGATCGTCGCCGAGCAACTCAGTGCCGCAACTGCGGCACGTTTCCGGCTTGATGTCGAACGACTCGTTGACCTTCTCTGGCGGCACCAAGTCGCGGCGGTGCGGCTTGTGACCCGGCTGCCCACCACGTTTCTTTCCGGTGGGACGTTTCGGCGGCGCACGCTTGACTGACGGTGGATCGGACGAGGGCGGCTTCGACGAGTTAGAGGAATTCTGGTTCAGCCGCGCCTTGAGTTCGGCAACCTCGCGCTGGAGGTCCCGGATGATCTGATGGCAGAGGGCCAAGTCGTCAGGCAGTGGGGCGGCGTCCGTACTCATGCCCCACAGCGGAACGAAAACCGGCAATCAGGGCAAGACCAGTTTGTGACCGGGAAAGCTCGAAAACGTCGAAAATCAGCCGTTTGGCCTGCCCGCGATTTTTTGGCTTACATGGGGTGTGAACGGTTACCAATTCTATTCTGAGCCTCACCGTTTGGCCGGATAAATCCCCTAAGTCCGAGCCTGCTTTCCACAACATCGCCTGCGACAGCGAATCGCCGTACAACTCGGGACTGTCGGCCAGTGCAAAACCTTCGATCGGTTCACCGGCTTCATTCTGCACTTCGATGCGAATGCTCCCGGCGGCGGAGGTTGAATAGTTGAGCATCAGCTTGTTGCCGGTGAATGTGATCGGTTTCGTGATCAACTCACCTCCCGAGAGGGGGGCAGTAACCGAGACGAAACCATCGACGCGAATCGTCTGCCGACGAATGTACGCCGTACGGTCTTGCAAGGTACTTTCGGTGACATAGATCGAAATTTCGGGGGGAGCGTCGTCGATGGCAGAGGCGGTTTCGACGAGTCCCCAGTTTTGATAACAGTCACCGTAAAACCAGCTGTCGGTCTGACGCAGCCCGGGACGGATGAACGATTCGGGCCAGACGCGAAACGTGTGCGCATCGCGGCTGCTCATGAACATCCCATCGGTGATCGCCGTCCCCTCGCGCGGCGATTTCGCACCACGAAGTTCACGATACTCGGAGCGGGGAAGTCCCTTCGCCGCAGCGGTCCACCCCCGGTCGATATATCGCGTGGGAAAGCCGAGAAAAATATGGGGAGCCCGGTAATACGGAATGATGCCGTTCGTGTAAAGTTCGCTCACCCGGCCTGGTGTGTATTCGAGAAATGTCGGCTCGGTCCAGGTGATAAAATCTTTCGATGTGCAGGTACGGATATCGCGGCCATCTTTGAAGTCGCGATGGTATTCGCGATACTCACCGCGCACGGCGTCCCAGAAAGCGAGATTCTGCGAATCGAAAGCACCGAGCGTAATCACCGGCTTGTCGGACATCAGCTCCCAGTGAATCGCGTCGGCCGATTTGAGGGTGTACATTCCCTTTCCGTTATTCCCTTGCCCATAGCCGATCGCTTTGTATCGGGCATCCTCGGCTGCGTCGGGGTTGGGATCTTTGAACGGCGTGAAGTTATGCCGGCCGAGGCCGTCCCAGACGATGTTGTTATCCATTGAACCGTCGAATTCATAAAGTTCGAGATTCGGCTTCGACCAGTAGATCCCGTTTTCGCTTTCGGCATAGCAATAGACCTCGCGGTGCGGTTCGGTGTATCCCTCCAGAGTGTAATCGACATGCACACCCCGATAATACATGCGGTAAATGCCTTCGTCCTCGAATACCGTAATGTAGTTGACGCCATTTCCTTCCCAGGGCAGATCGGTAGAAAAGGAAATCTCCTGCAATGTCGGATGATGCAACTGCTGCCGGGCCTCGCCGGTGAGCGATTCGATGAGAAATTCATCGGTGAAAAGTTCAAGCCGTGAACCGATAGAGATCGGCTCGTCGGCGAAACCTTCCATCGCGCCAACGCCACCGAACAGAACAAATAGAAGTGAGATCAAACGGAGAGCGGTCATCGAGGCTGTTCCTTTCCGCTGCGAAGATGAATCAAGGCT
Organism: Planctomycetota bacterium; assembly: GCA_027618475.1. GTDB lineage: Bacteria > Planctomycetota > Planctomycetia > Planctomycetales > Planctomycetaceae > JAQCEJ01. Next base: position 2,664 of record JAQCEJ010000004.1, read on the forward strand.
GACAACGAGATACGACGCCGTCGATTAGATCACCTTCGACACATGCATTCAAGCAACCAGCCGGCAGGAAGAATAAAGGGAGCACATCCTGCGAAGAGCGCGCAAAATGAGCCCTCGGATTAGCAATCAATCCAAGGGCTCATCAAGCGGAGAGGCAGGGATTCGAACCCTGGGTCGGCTTGCACCGACACTGGTTTTCGAGACCAGCACAATCGGCCACTCTGTCACCTCTCCAGTGCGTGGGAACATCGGGATTTCACGCCATAACTGCCTGAACACCCGCTTCCTCATGCCACGTCGCAGATGATTGCCGACGAGACATACAAGAAGTTTAGCTCACGATCATAAACTCAACAAGGGAAGCGTCAGGAACTTCGGGCAACCCCCGTTAAAACCGGCATAACGCGATCATATTGCTGAGATTTAACCGCTGGAAACAGAGGGCGACGAGCGTTTTGCCCAGCTTCAGACAGATAGAGCCGGTCGGTCGCTTGCCGGTTCGTTTTTTTTTGCTAGACTGTGATTCTCGAAATCGAACGCAGGCTGTTTTGCTGTCACGGGGAGAACCTCGGCGATGTCAAACGTGTCGAATTGTCGTTCGAGATGGGGACCAGAAAAAACGTGGCGGAGTAGCTCAGCTGGTTAGAGCAGCGGAATCATAATCCGCGTGTCGGGGGTTCGAATCCCTCCTCCGCTACTTTCTTCAGCCAGCGACGCTGGCTGACTCTCAACGCCAAACCCTTGTTCCGGCAAGGGTTTATTCTTTTCGACGTCCGCTTCTTCATCTATCTCCGCCGACTCTCCCTGTGACACTGGGTGACTGTTTGCGTCATCCGACGCCAGAAGTTTGGCAAACATGTGTGCAAACTTTTCCATCTCCTCAGAACTGGCTGACTCGATCGACTTCAGTTGCGGTGGAGCCGGCAGGCCATTGCTCGATCGGCCAGATCCAGATGCGTGTAGGTGTTCATCGTCAGGTCGACGTTATTGTGAGCAGAATTACCGGGCGAAAGTAACCGACGACCACCGGCACGCGGGCGAGCGTCGATTGCATCACGCGCACGGTCCAGTTGAGACCGAGTTGTTGCGAAAGGTGATTCACCACGACGAGAATATGTTCCGTCACCGGCGATGTGCCGATACGTTTCAGCCGGAGGAGCGTGTACCAACCGAACAGCGGGCGGAACGAGCAGATGATGACGCCCAGCGTCCAGCCGGCGACGATCCATTCGAGATACGGCTCGAAGAAGTGATGAATCCGTTCGGTCCATGTGAGATCGTACGGTTTGACGTCGCGCGGGGAGGGGAACGGTTCGTTTCGCATCGCCGGCGGTTCATCGATGGCGACGGGAATCGGTTGCGTTGAGGGAATGATTGGGTCGTGAGGCATGATTGGTTCGGCCGCAAGCGGAATCTCTTCCACGACGGTGGGAGCGATCATCTCGGCTCGTTCGACGTTCGACGCTGTCGGTTGCATCGTCCACGTGACGATCGGCAGAATTACCGCGGCGGACATCACGAACATCAACACAACATAACGAATCGAAGCGTTGCGACGCCGCATGAGACGCATCACGACGACGGCGACGAGCGCCACGAGTGTGAACTGCCAGAGCGAGTGGATAAGAATCCAGCCGAGGCGTTCGACGGCAGTTTCGGAGAGCGGAGCGAAGAGAGGGTTCATATGTCGTCGTCCGTTGTTCGTGGTCAGTTGTAAACCCTCTCCCGGCGGGAGAGGGTCGCCGCGAAGTGGCGGGGGGGGGGGGGGGGGGGAGATCTCGGCGTTCGAATGTGTGCAATCGCATCTCAATGCTCCCTGCGCCCCTCACCCGGATGTTGCGCATCCGACCTCTTCCACGGGGAGAGGTGTATGAGGAAAGTTCCCCCTTGCTTGCGATTCGGGCCAGATTCTGACTCATCCCTCATTCTTCCCTTCCAATTCGTCGAGCAGTTTTCGGGCTTCGTCGATCTCGGATTTCGTCGCTTTGCTTTTCGAGAGGGCTTGGAGCACGAGGCTCATTGCTGAGCTGTCGTAGACCTTTTCGATGAGTTCGTTGAGAATCGTTTTCGAGGCCCTGTCGCGGGTGATCGCCGCGCTGTAGATATGCGGCGTCGCCTGTTCGTCGCGTTTGACAAGTTTTTTGGTGAGCATCACCGAGAGCATCTTGACGGTGGTCGAGTAGTTGGTCCCTTTGGCTTCGTTGAGCCGGGTATGAACGTCTCGGACGGGGGAGGGGCCGAGATCCCACAAAATCCGTAGGATTTCGAGTTCGACGGCCGTCGGTTGAGCAGAGCCGAGTTCGCGCATGGATGTCTCCCCGAGCAGAAATAGCGAAACCTTTCGCTGAGTCAAGGCCGGTAATGGATAATTGACAGTTGATAATAGACAATGGAAGAGGCTGCTATTGCTTCAGATTGAGCTTGGCCGATTTGATGATGCTGGTGAGGAGTTTCAGAAGTTCGACGGCATCGGCGTGGATCGAGGCGAAGGACTTGGTGTCCAAATATTCGGTCGCTTTCAGCATTTGCAGCCAGTATTCGGTTTCGTTGGCCTCTTACAGCGCGATGCCATTTTTGTGGACGAAGTCCGCACGGCTTTCAGCCTGTTCGGCTTCGCGGACCAGCGCACCAATCGCGGTTCCGGAACGAAGTAATTGCTTGGCGATAACGTATTCATTCTTTTCAGCATTCAAATGCTTATAGAGCTTCACCATGCGTACGGCAAACGCGAACGACTTTTCTTTAACAACATTGTCCATTATCAATTAGGATTGCAACCGCCGTTGTCTCAGCTGGTCGACGACCACCGCCATCACGATGATCACGCCGAGGATAATGTCTTGCAGCGGATTTTTGAGGCCGAGAATGACGCAACCGCTGCCGATGACGGCCATAATCGTCGCTCCGGTCAGAGTCCCGAGCACCGAACCACGGCCGCCGCTCAGGCTTCCTCCGCCGATAACGACAGCGGCGATGATCTGGAGTTCCATCCCTGTGCCCGACGTTGGATTGCCGCTTTTGAGCCGGCTGAACTGGTAAATCCCCGCGATGCCGACGAACAAACCGGCGAGCGTATAGACGGCGATTTTATTGCGGGTCACATTCACGCCGCATAATCGTGCCGTCGATTCGTTTGACCCGAGAGCGAACACATACCGGCCGAAGACCGTATAACGAAGCACCAGCGAGAGGACGATCGAGAGAGCGATCACGAACCAGACACCTGTAGGAAATCCCCAGTACAACGATTCGCTGCGCAGGGTGAGCATTTCTTGAATCCACCCGGGAACTTGCTCGCCGACATTCGGGCGAACCGTCGTTTCGTTCGCCACGATTTTTGCGAGACCCAGATACAAGGTCATCGTTCCCAAAGTGACGATAAACGGGATCACTCGCAACGTACTGATGAGCAGACCGTTGAGAAAGCCGGTCGCACACCCCGTCAGCAGAGCGGCAAAAATCGAGAGCGTGGCGTTCCAGATCTTGTACCGGGGTGCCAGCGATTTCAACCGGTCCTGTTCGGCTTGCAAATCGGCGATGCGCTGTTCGATGGCCTCGACGTTGTTCTCTTCGGGTTTACGCCGGGCACGCGAAAGTTCGTTGTTCGCCTCGTTAAGGCGTTGTTGCACGCCGATTACATTATCACCTTGTGTGATCAACACAGCCACATCGTTGAGCAGGCACCACGCGAGCACCGTCGCGCTGAGAGCGAGTGCCGTTCCTGCCGAGAGATCGATACCGCCGGAGATAATGATCAGTGTCATGCCGAGCGCGGCCACGGCAACGCTCGCCGTGTGCGTCGCAATGGTCGTCTGATTACGGGCATCGGTAAAGGTTGGCGTCTCGTTGACCATACGATCGGCCATCGCGAAAAAGAGATAAACGGCTCCCAGCGCGAGAAACGGGCCAAGCACGCCGCTCAGCCAACCTTTAAGACCGCGTGATGTCGGCGACGCTGCGATCGTCGGCGTTTTTTCCTGTGTATTCATGGGGTTTTTCTCGTTTCGTCGGACTCCGACGCAATTGCCGCTTTTAGAATTTCTTCTTCCGTCCAATCGGCCGTCGGTCGAACATCGCGAAGCCTGCCTCGCGACATCACGGCGACACGATCGCAAATCGCCAGCAGCTCGGGCATGTACGAACTGACGAACAGCACGCTTTTGCCCGCCGCTGCCTGTTCGCCGATCAGTCGATAGATTTCGACTTTCGTACCGACATCAATGCCGCGTGTCGGCTCATCGAGCAACAAAATATCGGCCTGCTGATGCAACACGCGGGCGATCGCCACTTTTTGTTGATTGCCCCCTGATAGATTCTGAACCGCCTGTTCTTGCGTCGCGGTTTTGATGCGCAGCGTGTCGATCCAATCGGCAACGGCCCGCCGACGGGAATGGAGCTTCAACCAGCCCCACTGCGAATACGGGTGCAATCGACTGTACGTGAGATTGTCGGCGATCGAACGAGATTGAGCGAGCCCTTCCCCCTTGCGGTCTTCCGAGACGAAACCCATTCCCGATTGAATACGCGATTGGGGGGTCGCCAGCGGCGTCAATTCGGCGACCTTGACGATGCCGCTGCGGACCGTATCGAGAGCGAACAGGCTGCGCAGCAGTTCCGTTCGCCCGGCGCCGACCAGGCCGGCAATGCCGAGAATCTCACCCCGATGCAGGTCGAACGAGACATCGATCGGCGATTTATACCCCGTCAGACCTTTCGTCGTGAGCAACAGCGGGCCAATGGTGTGTGGCACGCGCGGGAACAGTTCATTGACGCTCCGTCCGACCATCATCGAAATGAGCTGCCCGGAAGTCGTTTCTTTCAACTCGCCGTGACCGACCGACGCCCCGTCGCGCAGAACGACGAAATCATCGCAGACGTTTTTAATCTCTTCGAGAAAATGACTGATGTAAATGATGCCGATCCCTTGCGACTTCAGCCGTTTGATGACGTCGAACAAATGCTCGACGTCACGCTGCGTGAGGGAACTTGTCGGTTCGTCGAAGACGATCAACCGGGCCTGCATCACAAGGGCTCGCGCGATTTCAACGAGCTGCTGAGCGGCGATCGACAATCGATGGACGGGAAGGTGCGGCTGGAGTTCAGGGTGTCCGAGCAATTCGAGCGCCTGCAACACGCGAGGCCGCTGTTGGTTGCGCTGCAACACTCCCCACCGGTGCGTTTCCTGTCCGAGCATGATGTTGTCTTCGACCGACAGGTCGGGAGCCAGGTTGAGTTCCTGATAAATCATCGCGACACCCGCCTGCCGGGCTTCGTGCGGTCCCGAAGGAGAATACGAGACTCCAGCCATCTGCATCGTGCCGACGTCAGGAGCGTGTGCCCCGCTGAGCACCTTCATCAGCGTGCTTTTACCGGCACCGTTCTCGCCGAGTAGCGCGAGTGCTCGTCCAGCGGCGACCTCCAGCGAAACCCCGGCAAGAGCCTGCGTCGAGCCGAATCGCTTCTGAATACCGGACATGCAGAGCAGGGGAGTGGAGGTCATGACGAGGTGCAGTGGTCTTGAAAGAAGAGATTTACCCCGCAGTGTGATGAACCGTTAAAATTTTCGCAGGAGGCAAGTATTTCAAATGTCTCCACAGATTCTCGCGACGCAAGCATTTATCCGCAATCCATGTCGTAGATTTGAAACACAGAGATCGCAGAGGAGACAGAGAACAAGAGTAAAACCAGATTTAGCGGTGTCAGTGAACGGATTGATCACACGAAGCATTATCCACGCTAAGGCATAATGATGAGTGCCGTGTTATTACAGCAGAGTGCACTGAGGAAAAGCCAAAGTCGAAAAATTACTGAGTGACTTTACCTCTGCGATCTCAGCGTTTGTATAAAAAGCTGAGACCGAAACACGCCGCGGGTATACTCCCGAAATCTACTCTTCGTATTGTTCGGGTTTGAGCAGCATTTGCATTTCGGGAGTATTCATATTCTCAGGAGTCGCCACGTATTCGCCGGTGTCGATTCGCTTCTCGACGGTCTCGCCATGGAGTTTCTGTATCATTGTCTTGACCGAAAGATATCCCATTTTGACTGGGTCTTGCAGGACGATGGCGTTGACGTCGCCCGACGTCATGCCGTCGATTAACGGATTGTTCGGATCGAACGCCACGAAGTTGACTTTCCCCTTCAGTTCGAGCAGATCGAGTGCCCCGAGCACTCCGGTGGCGTTCGGTTCGCAGACGGCGAAAATACCGTTCACTTCGTCTTTATATTTTCCCAGCACTTGCGTGGCCTTGGTGAGCGATTCTTCGGGAGTGGTACCGGCATATTCGTCGGCAGTCAGAAGATTCACCTGCGGGAACTCGTTGGCGAGCGTGTCGAGAAATCCCTGTTCGCGCTGCTCGGTGCTTTCGCTCCCCGCTTTGTAACGAAGCATAATCACATTCCCGCCCTCTTCGAGCAGGCGTCCCATTTCGCGTCCGGCGAGTTCGCCTCCTTTGTAGTTGTCGGTGGCGACGTAACTGATGATATGCGTCTCGTCGTCGAGTCCGCTGTCAAAGATCACGACAGGAATTCCCTGTTCGGTGGCGTCGACAACCGATTCGACCAGTGCTTGAGAATCGAGCGGCGCGAGACAGATACCGTCAACTTTGCTGGTGATGAAATTTTCAACAACGGTGATCTGCCCGTTGGTATCACTTTCGAGCTGAGGACCGCTCCAGAGAATTTCGACATTTCCGAATTCTTTGGCGGCCTTTTCGGCACCGGCATGAACCGATTTCCAGAATTCGTGCGATGTTCCTTTGGGAATCACCGCAATGCGATATGTTTTGTTGATATCGTCTTTCACCGCGGAGGCCTTCGACGCGGAAGAACCGCCGTCAGTAGGAGAAGGTTCCGAAAATGACGAACCACAACCGACGAGCGCACAAAGAATAAGAACAACGGCCCAGCGTTTCATGGGGGATTTCCTTGAATCTCGAAACCGACGAAAGGAGCGGCCGACGACGAATGGAATCGTCTCAGCAACCCGATTCATCGTATCAAGCCTGCCGAAGAGAGTCGAGCGACAGGTCATCAGACTGTCGTAGTCCGTGTACCGCCCAATGCGTTCAGCCTCTTATAGGCGAAGGTCCGTCGTCATCGAGGTCCGCTCGATGACAATCGGAGAGGGCGTCATTTGACGGTGTCGACCGGTCGAGTAAATTCGCCGTCACGGGTGGCCGTTTCGGCTTCGGACTGAATCTCGACATCGAGGGGAAGATCCTTCGGCGGAATTTGTGTCAACACCTTCTTCCCCGGTTTGTGCTGTGCGGCACTTTGCCGAACAAGATCGAGTGGCTTGACCCGATCGATCGACGATTGCTCCGGGTCGGAAATCGGTCGATACGGAGACCGGCGTGCGGGAGCGAATCGGCCGCGCGGGGCAGCGGGACCGGGTGTCGCCGACGGCGTCGCGTTGTCGTTGTTCGTGTTCTCATCGGCTGCACTCGATGCCTCGGTCGAGGTCGAGGGAGAACTCTTTAACGGATTTCCTTCGGGGGTGCGAATCGCGGCGCGGGTAAACGGCTTGCGTGACGAAGCAGCGGCCGACGCCGAGGGACCGTCGATCGGTAACGAATTGATCTCGGTGGAACGTTCGCGTGGCGGGATTTTCAATTTCATACCGACGCGCAGATCATTGGGATTTTTCAGCAGGTCGCGGTTGGCTTCGTAGATATCTTCGAAGCGGCCGCTGCTGCCGAGTTGCTTTTGAGCGATTCCCGACAGTGTGTCGCCCGATTGCACGACGTAGGTTTTGTGGTTTTCGGGAGCCGCCGCACGGGGAGCATCAGACGGAGCGGGATTTTTCGAAGCGGTTCCACTGTCATTGGGCAGGGGAATTGGGGGGACGGTTTCCCAGGCATTATTGTGCTCAGGAACGTACTTCAATGTACGCGAATTCGAGGGACTCGAGAGCTTACTATTCGTCGTATCAGAGACGAGAGGAATCGGATCAGGGGCGATCTTCTCGGGGTTCGAAATCCGGTTTCCGTTCTCGCCTGACGTGTTTCGCTTGAGAAAGTCGGGGACTTCCCATTGCGGGGCCTCGCGGCGCGAACGGGCCTCGCCCGACGCCAGATGCCGTCCGTCGACGGGGGTCGGACCGGAGACATCGTCCCGATCGGTTTCGATGCCGGAAAGGTAAGGTGTTACCTCCTTTTCGGAAATCTGTGCATCGACTTCGGCGGAGGATTCCAGCGTTGGAACGTCGGACTTGTCCATCGGCGGATGCCGGAAGAAGAACGCAGCGACGATTCCCAGTAGCAATAAACCGAGTGCAAAGCCGACTTTTTGATCGTTTGGCATGATAGTCCCTTTCCTGGCGACCGCGTTGCAAGGTGTCGTTGCGGTCTGCCTGCATTCAGGATCGGCAGGGACTTTGTAAAAACGATAAAAAAAATGGACTTGGGACCGATTTCGCTTAAGTCCGGCGAATCGGCTGACGATTGCGGGAACCGTGTCACAGTTGCCGCTCGGGGGCGTTAATCCAGGTCTGATCGTCGTGGCGCAGCGGGGTCAAAACCTGGGAAATTTCGAGGGGCTAACTCCTTGACATTCGCAAAAACGTAGTTCAAATTCTCCACTCAATTCCGCCGTTCGTCGATCGCACCGGCGATAAGCAGGCCGATCAGCCGGACGTAGCCTTTTCCTAACGTCAGCCGCGACTGAACACCGTTGTCGATGCGCTGAACCCGAATCGCCAACCCGTCTCCGCCGTTGGTAAAGGCCTGACGCGTGGTCTGAGCGAGTTTGGGATCGGCTTGCGGAATAACCGACAACCAGTTGGCCAGGTCGATCGACAATTCGAGAATTCGCCCCTCGGCGTTCGGCGCCGACTGTCCCGCGGCGGTCACGCGATCGATCGATAATTTCAATTCGTCGATCGCCTTCGAACCGCCGAACGAATACCAGAGATCGCCGCCGACTTGTGCCACATACAATACGGCTCCGGTGCCGTACAATAAGGTTGTCACGGTGTCGTACTTCTTCGGTATCAGACGATGAATTTCGATCCCCTGATGCGTATCGACGTTGACCTCGACAGAGGCGACTTCGCTGCCGGCGACGATCGCCGCGTAGGCTCGTTGCATGCACGTATCGAGATCGGTTGCTTTGGAGAAATGCATCGCGCCGACCAGAATGAATTGAGCGGGAGGATGACCGACGATTCGCACGACCGAATTGACGTGCCGATCAGCGACGGTCGACGTTAACAGCGTATGAACCGAATCGATGACGGACCACTCGACCGGATTCTTGTTCGCGGCGTCGCGTCCTTTGATATGTCCGACGTCGAGAGCGCTTTGTATCATTTTGGTCACGTGATCTCCCATGACCCACGACGTCGAAAGCTGAAAGGGAGTTCCCTTCGATGAGAGGGAGTCGAAGCGGTCGCGCTGCGAACCCATCGTGTTCAGCGCGGTGGCGAGTCCGGTTTCAGGCCGTGCCGTCAGAACGACTTCAGACATGAAGCTGCGCGTTTCGGGATCAATCTTCAGGCCGGCGGTCAGGTTTTCTCCGTCGGTCGCCGTCAGTTCGAACCAGTCGAGGACTGCGTCGGCTCCGAATTTTCGCATTTCGAATTCGACGTCGCTTTCGCCGGGCTGTTTTTTCATTTTTTCGAGCGACGAGGCACGAAGGTAATCGATGACGACGGTACGCAACCCTTCAGGAACGTGACTGAAATGAACGGTGCTCCAGGCGTCGTAAGTCTCCGCCGAGGCTTTAAGCCAGCGGCTGGGACTGACGAAATTTCGATCGAGCGAATCGGGCTTCGTGCTGAAATAGGCGTAGTCGCCGACGACGCGGAGCAGCAATTGTTGTCCCTCGGGGAGAATCAGTTCGTAACGGTCGGCATGTTCGGTGGAGGTCTGAATGCGGATGAGTCCCGATTCGTAACTGGCGAGGACGGTCTCCCAGTCGGCGACGGGGGCAAAACCGACGACGACCGGTTCGGGGGCAATACCGGGATTGAGCAGCACCATCGCCCCGATCGGCCGTTCGCGATCCCATCCTTTGAGATCGCCGATATTGGTGACGAATCCGTTCAGCAAGTTAGCAAGTTCGGGGCGATCGGCCGACCCAAAAATCGTCTCGACCGCACCGCTGATGCGCGAATAGCCGGCGACGGCAAACGTCACCAACGGCCGGTCGATTCCCTGAGGTTCGTCCTGGGCAAGAGTGACATTGTCGTGCCCCAGCCCGGATAGCCCCGCAACGGTGAAGAGACCGACTGCCAACAGATTTCGAATCAAGCGGAAACGACTCACGTGTTTCTCCCCTTAACGGTGACTGAAAATGAATGCGAGGCCGCCACAATCGAGTTGCTGCATTGGGACGAACTTCTCTTAATACTCGATGACGCCGTCGTCGGTTTCGACAAATCCGGTTTTAGAGAGGTTTGCCCACGGTCTGAATGTTAATCGCTGAATCCATTTTCGACCAGTACGACGGTTAACGACCGCGGGCCGTGTGCACCAATTACCAGCGATTGTTCGATATCCGCCGTTTTCGACGGACCCGATAAGAACATGCCGAAGCCGGGAGTGGCGAACGACAGTCGATCGTAGGCCCGATGCATGTTGTCGACCAGAGCGCAACGGTCGAGCACCACAACAATATGCTGTGCAATAACGTACACGACGCGGTGCTTAACGTTCTTCGCGTCGATCCAGATCGCCCCATTTTCTGCAACGCCGAATTCTCCCGGAAAGATCGCTACATCGACGTCTTCCAGTTCGTGCGGATCATCGACCGCATCAAGATCGACGTTCGCCTCACCGATGTCGGGGATCAACGAACAGGTTTTTGTCGCGTGTCGATGGACATCGAGGTCTCGGATCGCCTGATCGGCCTCGGCAAGCGTGTTAACCCTAAGACTCGATCCTCCGACCGATTTGAGTGCAGCGACGAATTGCTCGACACGATTGGCGTAGACGATGCCGAATTCGCTCAGGTTGGGGAGAGGCTGGTCGGGAAATTTCTTTCGTCGAATTTTTTCGAGGATATCCTCGCGGCTCGACATCGGTTATGACTCCTGTTTTCCGCCATCGTTTTTCGACCGGTGACGATACCAGTCGCGAAAACTTGATCGGGGTGCGGCGGGCAATTCTCGCTGTCGACCCCACGCGTTAAAACGATTGTAGATCATCCAGCGAGGCAACACCCGCAGCGAGAACCTCGCGAGTTTACCGCTCCATTCGTAGAGCCAGCGGTGCTGGAACACGAAGCTGACGAACTTCATCCCCATACTTTTGCTTTTGGGGAGCAATCCCCGCCGGGCAATTTCGCCGCGCCATGTGAGGAGTTGATGATGCAGATCGATCTTCACGGGACAAACATCGGTGCACGATCCACACAAGCTGCACGCGAACGGAAGACTTTCGTGTTTCGCGGCATCTCTCGCTGGTGCGAGAATCGATCCGATCGGCCCTGGAACCGTTGATTGATAACTGTGTCCGCCGCTGCGGCGATAAACGGGGCAGGTATTCATGCACGCTCCGCAGCGGATGCAGTTGAGCGAGCGGCGAAAATCGTCGCTTCCGAGAATTTCAGTTCTTCCGTTATCGACCAGAACGACGTGCAGCTCGCAACCGGGCCTCGGTCCGTGAAAGTGCGACGAATACGTGGTGATCGGTTGCCCGGTCGCCGAGCGCGCCAACAATCGCAGAAAGACACCGAGGTCTTGTGCACGAGGAATGAGTTTTTCGATCCCCATACAGGCGATATGAACTGGAGGCAACGAGACGCCGAGATCGCAGTTTCCTTCGTTTGTGCAGACGACGAACCCACCGGTTTCGGCAATTGCGAAGTTCACACCGGTAATACCCGCTTCGGCAGCCATGAATTTCTCGCGAAGATGCTTTCGTGCCGCTTCGACAAGATACTGCGGATCGGTCGCTCCCTCGTCGGTTCCCAACTGTTCATGAAACAGTGCGCCGACTTCTTCTTTTTGAATATGAATCGCCGGCAGCACGATATGACTCGGCGGTTCGTGCCTCATCTGCACGATTCGCTCGCCGAGGTCGGTATCGATGACTTCCATTCCGTGACGTTCGAGAAACGGATTGAGGTGGCATTCTTCGGTCAGCATCGATTTGCTTTTGACGATTTTCGTGACGCGATGCTTCTGCAGTATGCCGAGCACGATCTGATTGTGCTCGGCAGCATCTTTCGCCCAGTGGACCTGCACGCCGAGTTTTTCGGCGTTGCGGGTGAATTCTTCGAGATAATCGGCCAGGTGCGCGACGCAGTGCGCTTTGATGTCGGAGGCATGTTCGCGCAACTCTTCCCACTCCGGTAGCGACTTCGCAGCCAGATCGCGTTTCGCCCGCACAAACCAGAGCGCCCTGTCGTGCCAGTGCGCCCGGGGACTGTTGGCGACAAATTTTTGTGCCAGTACGGCGTGATCGGTCATTATGACTCAACTGTGGTTATTAGTTTTCAAACGGTTCGGCGAATCGGAGCTTCGAAGGCTGGTGTCCCCAGGCGGAGCCTGGGAACAAGGATCATACACTAACTGAATAACGCTTTCCCGTCGTCGCCGGCGAGGATCTGGGCAACATGCAACACGCGCATCGGACTTTTTCTGCGACGCAACAAGCCATCGAGATGCATCAGACACGACATGTCGGCTCCCGTAAGTACCTCGGTCCCCGCTTGCTCGTGATCGGCGATGCGGTCGTCTCCCATCATGACCGAGACGGCCTCCTCGGCCACGGCAAACGTACCGCCGAACCCGCAGCATTCATCGGGACGCTGCAGCGCGGTGAATTCGATGCCGTCGATCAGACTCAACAGTTTTTCAACTTTACTGAAGGCCGGCTTCACGAGTTCGCTCGAACTTCCCAATCGTAACTCGCGCAGGCCGTGACAACTTTGATGGATCCCGACGCGATGCGGAAATTGTCCCGGCAGTTCTTTGAGATCGAGCACGTCGTGCAAAAATTCGCACAACTCGTAAGACCGTTCGCTGACGTACCGATAATCGGCAGAATTCTCGAAGAACTCGGCATAGTGATGCCGGACCATCGCGATGCAGCTTCCTGACGGCGAAACGACATAATCGTAAGGACGAAATATCTTGACGAACTGTTTCGCCAGTGGAGCGGTCTGGTCGACGCATCCAGTGTTTGCCATCGGCTGTCCGCAACAGGTTTGCGCGGCGGGGAAGTCGACGTCGATGCCACAGTGCGTGAGCACCCGCCATGCGGCCCAGGCGACTTCGGGATACATCTGATCGACGTAACAGGGAACAAACAAACCGACTTTCATGTTGCCTCGCTCAAAACCGAAAAAATGATCACGCGTTGCCGAGCGGCGACAATGCCGACGTTAGCGTTCATCGTCGTCCTCCTCGTCTTCATCATCGTCATCTGACATCTCTTCGTAATCTTCCAACTGTTCGCGTGAATTCCGGTAACCCTGAATGGCTTTGACGAGACCGATCATTCCGCCGACCATTTCTCCTCCCGCGGCGGTGAGAAAACCGAAGCGTCCGCCGAGAACGCTGCCCACCAATCCCCCGTAGAGAATTCCGACATAGACCCAAAAACTCGCTGCAATCAGTAAGAGCAATGTCCATGCAAATTGAACCAGCCCCATCTTGATGGCATCGTGTTTGCGACTTCAAAAGTCGAGGCAGGCGTCGTGCACCAGTATCCAGACGAGTGCCCCGGCCCCGCCGTGAATCGCCGATTCCACTCCCCAGAATAACGCCGCGAGAACTGTTGATCGATTCATCGCCCATGCCCGCAGACCCAGAACGATGCCACAATGGGCGGCGATCTCGCCGGCCTGTTTCCAGGTCTGCGGCTCGCGCAACGAACGCTTGACCGTTTCATAAGAACTGTTCGGTTGGATGTCGGGCAATGGGATCGGTTCTGTACGGTCTAAGCCGTCGACCGTCGGCGCGGCGGAACCCGCCGTCGCACGGGGGGGACGTTCTTTGACTGGCAGTGGCGTCATCACCGGTCGCGTCCCACCGATCCCCGTCGATGTGGAGGACCGCTGTTCCGGAGTCGATTCGCGCGTCACCGGTTTTTCGATCGCCGCCGGTGCCGTCTTTACCGGTGCCGCGACCGCCGTTGGAGGTTGTGTCAGATCGCGAAACTTGACGGTCTTAACGACGCGCGGAAACTCGGCTTTCTTTTTGAAGGGATTCTCGGACGGGGGCTCAACCGGAGGATGCGGCGGGGCGCTTTCACGAGAAGCGGAGGGTTCAACGGCCGATTCAACCGAATTGAGCAGATCAGATTTCAATTGTTCGTACGTACTGCGATCGATCCGCCCTTCCAGCAGGGCGTTCTGCAGGCGAATAAGCTGAGCAGAAACGTTCGAGTCCGACATGAAACCCCTATAAGATGATTCGTATTGCCGCGCGCAATCTCAGTCGACGACCGTTCCCGATTATAGCGTATTCGTCGGCATTTTCCTCGATCCACCGAGATTCTTTCGCCATGGCAGTCCGACGTGTATGATGGTGACGTTCTCGATGACGTAACGGCTTTCTTATTCTGACAGGTCGATTCGTATGTATCCACTCTACACCGTCGCCGGTTCTGCGCGGGAACTCGGTCGTCAACACGGCGAGCAGGCCGCCGAAAAAATTTGTCGGTTTCTCGATTTTCTGGCGTCTTCTCTCAAGCGATCGTCGAGTCAAGTCGCGGAAACCGCGTTGAAGTTCGAATTGCTGTTTCAGCGGGATTGTCCGCATCTGCTCGACGAAATCCAGGGGTTGAGCGAAGGAGCTGGCATTTCGTTCGCCGAAGCGCTTGCCCTGCAATTACGCGGGGAACTCGGTCAACTCCCCGAGGGAGGCTGCACGTCGTTCGCCATCGGACCGACAGGGACGGCGAATCGAGAACTGATTATCGGTCAGAACAGCGATAACCCCCCTGAAATGCAAGAGTGTAGCTACATGCTCAAACTCCAACCCGCCGATTGCCCGGAAATCCTGATGTGGACGTTTGGAGGAATGATCGGCTATCACGGGCTCAATGCACAGGGGGTGGCGCATTTTGCGAATTCTCTCGGCGGAGGCCCGAAGTGGAAGTTCGCGCTGGCTCACTATCCTCTCAAACGGTTATTTCTCGAACAGACAACGCTCGACGACGTTATGCGCGTCATGAATTCGGTTCCCGTTTGTTCGAATGGCAATTACATGCTCTGCGGACACGGAGGAGAATTTGCCGACGTCGAATTGACGAGCGACGGTCCGCGGCGGCTCCCTTCACCCGCCGAAGGTTTTCTCGTGCACGCCAATCATTACCTTTGTACTGAATTCGCGTGTGACGAAAATTTCCGGCACAGTCTCCCCGATTCGTTTTCCCGGCAGTCGCGCTTGGAACAACTCATCCGCGACAAATGGGGAAGCATTACTGTCGAGGACGTGAAAACGTTTTTAAGCGATCACGATCATCACCCGCTCGGAATCTGCCGTCATCGTCACTCAGGGGAAGTGCATGCGATGCTCGGCCCCACCGGTTATACCGTGGCGTCGCTGATCGCAGAGCCGTCAGCGGGACGAATACACGTGAGCGCGGGAAATCCTTGCGAAGAACACTATGCGACATATCAGTTTGGCTGAGCGGTGATGGGACGTCGTCTGTTTGCATCCACAACGAATTCGAGGAGAAATCCATGTTCGATCGATGGCGGTTATTCTACGGTTATCTTGTACCGATCGTGTTGTCGTCCTGTTTCTTTGTCGAGTTCCCGGCATCGGCCGACGAATTTGTAGATGCCCTCTCCAAACCTCTGCTGCAACCCGACGAAGCGAGACGGCAACACGCGAACTTCGTTCTCAAACGGATTCCGGAACTGAAACTCCCCGCAACCGCTGACGACTGGGCGCAGCGCGCGGCCGAACTGCGCACTCAGGTGTTACACGACGTCGTTTTTCGTGGCGTGCCCGAAGAGTGGTACACGGCGGAACCCGAAATCGTCTGGATGGATGAGATCGCCACGCCATATGGTTACTCGATCAAAAAACTCCGGTACGAGGCTCTTCCCGGATTCTGGATTCCCGCCGTGTTGTATGTTCCCGACAACATCGAAGGCCAGGTGCCGGTCGTTCTCAACGTGAACGGACACACCGCCGACGGCAAGTCGACCGACTACAAACAACTCCGTTGCATCAATCTGGCGAAGCAGGGGATGATCGCTCTCAATCCCGAGTGGCTTTTCATGGGGCAATTACGCCAACCGGGATACGCTCACAACAATATTGCGTTTCTCGATTTATGCGGCACAAGCGGGTTGAGCGTTTTCTATCTGGCGATGTCTCGCGGCATCGATGTGTTGCTGTCGCTCGAAAATGCTGACGAAGAGCGAATCGCAGTCACCGGATTGTCCGGCGGTGGCTGGCAGACGATCATTCTGAGTTCGCTCGACGAACGTGTGACGCTCAGTGTCCCCGTCGCCGGTTATAGCGCCCTCGCCGAACGGGTCGACCATCACGGCAGCGTCGGCGATCTTGAACAGAATCCCAGCGACCTGATTTCGATCGCCGATTACACGCATCTGACAGCGATGATGGTCCCTCGACCAACGCTTCAAATCTACAACGACAAAGACAACTGTTGCTTTGTCTCGTCACACGTCAAACCGAACACCTATGTGCCGATCGTCCCCTTCTTTGAGCAGGCGGGGGCGGGGGAATGTTTCGAATACTACGAGAACAGCGACCCGGGTACGCACAACTACGATCTGGATAACAGGCAGCAGTTGTACCGATTCTTGAACAAGCACTTTTTTGCCGACGACACCGATCGCAACCGGCAGGAAATCCCTTCCGAGAAGGAACTCAAAACGGCCGAGGAATTGTACGTTCCTGTTCCTGACGACAACGCGACGTTTTATTCTCTCGCCGCTCACTTTTCAGCCGATCTGCCCCATTTGCTCGACGCCACACGAGACGAACAGCGCGAATTTCTGAGAAAACTCCTGCGATTCAACGACCGGGATGCAACGCTAGAACCGCTTGGCGAGGTCGAAACTTTCGATACGCACACCGTCGAACGATTCAAAGTTCAGATCGGGGACGATTGGTCGATCTCGGTCGCCGTCATCGGCGGAGAGTCGATCGAGCGGACGGCACTGTTACTCGCCGATGCCGGGTTCAAGTCGCAGGCCGAGGCGATCGCCGCTCAGGTCGAGATGGGAACGCGGATCATCTGTTTCGACCCGGTCAACATCGGTGAGATGCAGCCACTGAGAATTCCATATCAGGGAGCGATGTTACTTGCGACTGTCGGAGAACGTCCGCTTGGTGTTCAAGCCCAGCAGATTCAATGTGTGGCGGCGGCGGTCGGAAAACGGTACGGTACCAAAACGGTCGATGTCGTCTCGGTCGGACCACGCACGAGCCTCGCGGCGTTGTGTGCCGCCGCAATCGATGAAACGTCGTTGTTCGGTGCACTGAAGCCCACAGGACTCCCGTCGTCGTTAAAAGCGTTTCTGCAGCCCGACGCATCATATGACAAAACACCCGAAGTGTACTGTTTTGGTCTGCTTCAGCATTTCGACATCGAACAGCTTCAGTTGTTACGCGTAAAAGATCGGTAGCAATCCCTGAAATAACACATGCCTCCGATCAACGAGTTGTCGATCGGAGGCATG
The DNA here is from genome assembly GCA_027618475.1 of Planctomycetota bacterium. GTDB lineage: Bacteria > Planctomycetota > Planctomycetia > Planctomycetales > Planctomycetaceae > JAQCEJ01. Next base: position 20,283 of record JAQCEJ010000004.1, read on the forward strand.
TTCGTTTTAGCGATCTGTGGCGTCGGTTTCTTATTTACAGCAGAAAAATAACCGTCGTCAGCGCGAAGATCGGCAACAGAAAGATGCCGCTGTAGAGCATGTAACCGAAGAAGCTCGGCATGCGGACATTATTGGTTTCGGCAATCGCCTTGACCATAAAGTTCGGACCGTTGCCGATGTACGTCATGGCTCCCATGAAAACAGCCCCCAGGCTGATCGCCATAAGATAGCTCGTGAGCACGCCCGCCATTTTGAGTCCTTCGGCGGGAATCGTTTTTGCGGTTTCGAAGAAGACGACGTACGTGGGAGCGTTATCGAGAAAACTCGACAACGAACCGGTTCCCCAGAAAAACTTCCACGGTTGATCGAACCCGAGCGCCGGGCCGTGCACGTTCAGAATCTGCACCGGTGCCTGCATGCAGATGAAGATGCCGGTGAACAGTGCAGCGACTTCGATGATCGCACCGTAACTGAACGAGTTCTGCGTACGGATTTTATTCGACGTACACCACAGCGACAGCGCGGTGAGGCCGAGCATCAAGACTTCGCGAAGATAGAGCGGAGCATGCCAGTGCGTCCCCGGGAAGGGTTTCGACGGGTCGAGCAAGGCCACGCAGAAGATCACCCCAACCAGCCAGGCGAAGTTCATCGAACCGCGAATCGCGAACGGCTGCCGTTCGGCGGCGGTCATCGTGAAGGCATCAGCTTCCTCTTTTCGGGAGACGATCGAATCGTAGACGAAGTACAAAGCCACTAGCGTAATGTTGGTGAAGAGCCACATCGGCCACAGATTCAACGTCCACAGAAATTCGACGCCCCGAAGATATCCGAGAAACAACGGGGGATCGCCGATCGGCAGCAGACATCCGCCTGTGTTACAGACAACGAAGATGAAAAAGACAACGGTATGTGCGACGTGCGTGCGGCGTGCGTTAGCACGAAGCAGCGGGCGAATCAGCAGCATGGCAGCTCCGGTCGTCCCGATAAAACTTGCGAGCACCGCACCAATACCGATGACCGAAGCGTTAAAGCGGGAATGACCGACGAACGACCCCTCGACGGCAACGCCGCCGCTGATGACATACAGGCTGAACAACAGCACGATAAACGGAATGTATTCGACAAGAATCGCATTCTTGAGCACGGCCATCGCCGCCGGCCAACCAGTTGCCGACAGTTCGTGCGTACTATGATCGACGATCCCGTGTCCGTACGCCAAGCCGTAGTACAACAACGTGGCCCCTCCCAGACTGGCGGAGACGAGAAACCGATTGCGGTTGTGTTCCCACCAGTGGGCTGTCGAATGAATCAAAGGCAGTACAGCGATACATCCCAGCAGCAGTGCGAACGGAATGACGCTGTAAAGAGCGGGGGGAATGATCGTATGCGATTCTGATTCGTGTGCGGCGGCGTGGTTATGCCCGTGCAACGCCTGTTCGATAGCAACGTGAGCCGTCGCAAGTGCGGGCGCCCCCGACTGCAACAACTGCCAGCCGGAGTAAGAGACGATCAGACAGACAATCGAAGCGATAACGAACCGACGCGAGTCGGTCGATGCGGTTTGTGAGTGAAGAGTGTGTTCCATAATTATACTTTAACGTTGAGTTGAAGGTGCTCTGTAAGTTCGAAGTTTGAAGTCTATTGCAGTTGCAATTCGGGGGTTCGGTCAGAGGAGCGATTGCTGTGCGGTGCTTCCGACAGGTAGTCCTGAATTAATTGTTGTGCGGTCGGTTGGTCGAGAAGATTCTGCTTGATCAGTGCCGATGCGACGACTTGGGGTGTTTCCTGCTGTAAGGCCAGCAGATAAACCACTTGTTCTTCGGTGAGAAGTTCGAGACGAATCGACGTGATGCCGAATCGATCGCCGTGAACCTCCTGATCGGACAACACCTGTTCGACGTCGGGAGGGGTAAGGTATCCCTCTCGTATGGCAAGTTGCCCGATGTGAATGCTTTCCATCTTACAGCCGAGCAGTGCTTTCGAGACCGTCGGAATATCAAAGACGCCGCGTGATACCAGCCAGCGGCTGAATCGCGACTGATTGATTCCCCGGTACAGACGGCGTTCCTGTTCATCCAGCAGACAGCGTAAGCAGACACGGTTGCGGCCCGTCTGTTTTGCTTCGTACATCGCTTCGTCGGCAGCAGCGATCAGTCGTTCGCATAATCCACTCGGATCACGATTCGAAATCGTGAATGCGACACCGAAGCTGGCCGTCACCGGGACGACCTCTTCACCGTATAAGATTTTTTCGGCCTCGATTTTCGCACGAATTCGTTCGGCCAGTTTTTCGAGTCCTTTTTCCGTCGGCTGACTGACCAGAATAACGAATTCTTCTCCGCCGAAACGAGCAAGAATATCGGTCGTACGCAGATCGTCTCCCAACAGTTTGGCAACGCGCTGCAACACTTCGTCGCCGAATTGATGGCCGTAGGTATCGTTCAGCTTCTTGAAGCGATCGACATCGATGAAGATCAAACCGACGGGCATCGACGTTCGTCCCGAGAGATTGATTTCACGGGCAATCGCCTGGTCGAAGTAATTGCGGTTGTAAACCTTCGTTAAAGGGTCGTGCATTACCTGTTTCTGCAGTTCCTCGTTACGCGAGGTCAATTCCTGCTTTTCGCGTTCGAAGGCTTCGTTCTTGGCGACAGCTTGCGTGCCGGCGACATGTTCGCGCATGGCGAGCATCGACAGTTGTTCGTTCGCTTGAGCCATCAGTTCGGTCGGGTCGCCGAATTCGCTCATATCGACCGAAAACAGCTCGCCAGTCGTGTTGATGCGACTGCTTGCCTGTTCGAGAAAATCCTGCAACGCGTCTTCCGTCATGCCGTACAGTGCGTTCGAGTGTTCGCGAATCTGGCAAAGAGCGGTCCCTTTGCGGTTCGTACAGAAATAGTCGCCGATGGCAGCGGCCAGAGCCGAACCCCCGACCAGTTCGAAATGCGAATCGTTCTGCTGGGCCTGAATGTTTTCGAGCGTCCAGTGATGCGACGTCACAGCGGCGACGAGAGCATCGGGCATCTGCCAGTTTTTCATCAGCTGCACGCCGATGTCGACATGACTGACGCCCAGGTGTTCCTGTTCGATTTCGTGGAGAGGGCGCAAGTCGTTCCGCGCGAGATCAAGCACGGGAAGATACTCTTTCGGAATCGTTTTGAGCATCGCCAGCCGGCCAAGATCCATCAACAGACCGACGAGAAAGAATTCAGCTTCGAGCCCTTTGCGACTTTGTTTGCCTAACAGCTCGGCGACGGCGCCATGCACGACCGATTGTTTCCAGTATTCCTGATAATGAACAGCCAGCGGCCCCTGCGACATAGATGCGTCGGAGAGTGCGAAACTCATCGCCAGCGACGTGATCATCGTTGTCCCCAACATCGGAACCGCCCGCTCGATCGACGTGACTTCCGACTTGAAGCCGAAGAACGACGAATTCGTCGCCTTTAGAATTTTTGCGGCGATGGCCGGATCGGTCTTGATAACGGCGACGATTTCGCGGATTTCCGTTTCCGGATCTTTGATGAGGTCCAGCAATTTTACGGCAACAACAGGGAGAGTCGGCAATTGAGTCGACGACCATATTTTCTTAGGATCGATCATGATGAAATCGTTAGTTAGGGGTTTCACATTCACTCAAATTGGGATGAGAAGTCGCGTTGTCGTCCATTCTCAGAACCGATTCGACGATTAAGGTTGGCAAATCGTCGGGCAGCGGCGAGGGGGTGTCATCGAGGCTGGTTTTATCGCATGTTAATGAGTCGTGAGTTGTTATTTCGTTGCCTTCGACGCAGAACGTTCGATGACGGAATCTCACACCGAAACACCGATCCATTTTTCGAGTTTTTCCCGCAATCCGTCGGGAGTAAACGGCTTGACCAGATAATCTGAAATACCGCTCTGAAGCGCGGTGACGATGCGGACGCGCTCGGCTTCGGCTGTGATCATGATGACCGGAATGTCATTGTTGACCTGCCGGATTTCCTTCAGCAGCGACAACCCGTCCATGACCGGCATGTTCCAGTCGCTGAGCACGATGTCGAATGTTCCTGCGTTGAAACGGTCGAGCGCCTGACGACCATCTTCGGCTTCGGTAACGTCGTCGATACCGAGTTTGTTCAAACAGCGCCTATGTAGCGTTCTCATCGTTGCCGAGTCATCGGCGAGTAAGACTTTCATCGTTAATTCTCCTGTGAGTCGTCGAAACCGTTCCATTCGGTGAATGCACACGCGATGGCAAATGGTCCGATTTGGAGTCAAACAGAATGCAGAGGAGTTGCATATTCGAGGGTAAAAATTGTGTGATTGACACCGCTGATGACATGGGGTTCCTTTTTGTCATCAACGTTACCGGCGGCGATCGATTCGAGACTTTCTCTTATTTTCCTGGCTCGAAACGTACGCCCACCTCACATGGAACATAGGTCACGATCGAACGAGAAATGGGGCCGATGCCGAAATGCAACAGGCGAAAGCAGGATGAAGATACCGAATGTGTGAATCGTTCGGTTTATTCCGGCTCACGACGGCATCGGCGAAGCATCCCCTCGAACGGATGCCGATGGTCATAGGAGGACGACGAGCCGTAGAATCCTGCTGCCTGATTAGAGGCCGAATGATCGCGTACCATACCGCAAACGACCGTTATTTTTCCGGTTCCACGATCTGGCGGAGATACACGGCGAGATCCATTTCGAGTTTGAGCAAGCGATGCCAGTTGGCCTGATCGAACGACAGTGTTCGCAACGTATCGGCGGGAGCCCCTTCGTCCGGGGAATTTTCTTCGACTCCCTCCAGAACCGAACGCAACTCATCGTGCAGATAAGCCAACACATCTGAGACGAGTGCCCGTTGCACCGGGAAGAGCGTCTGAGGAAGAATTGGTGGTCCCTGTGGAAAGAGCGGAAGGTCTTCGTCGTCGTACGAATTCTCCGCACGTGTCGCCTTCGGACGATCCAGATGTCCGAATTCCGTCCCCGCCGATTGGGCGACCTCTTCACCGGCGTCGTCGAGTTCGGCAGTCGACACATTCTCGTGCAGATGGGCGATCTCTTCCGGACTGCCGTAGACCAGCAGACAACGCCCGATCGAGAGTAAGTCTCCGATTTGCAGCACGCGCATCTGCACAGGATGACCGTTGACTCGGGTTCCGTTCGTGCTTTCCAGATCGGTGAGAATGATGCGTTCGCCGTCTTCCTGAATTTTGGCATGAAATCGGCTGATCCGTTCGTCGTTCAGGCGAATCGAATTTTCATCTTCGCGGCCGATTGTCACGGGAGTTTCGAGATCGGAGAAAACGCGTCCCCGCTCCATTCCCTCCAGAACCTGTAAGCTAATTGTAGCCATGTTTTGCGCTATTCATCCGCAGCAAGTCGCCTGCCCGCGCGGCGGTCATGTTGCAGTTTAAAACATTACATGCGTTCTCATGCCCCTCGGGATAACGAATTGTTGCAACTTGTACTGAAGGGACCGAAACCGAACCGTCGAGCGTGGGGTCAACAATTACCGCTGCCGGTTACACCAGAATGCCAATTGAAGACCCTCCCTTGTAACAGTCTGCCATCGCTATCGTCAAGCAAAACCGAAAAGAGACGCGAATCCTCGTCGGGATTTAACACTCAGCAGTGGTCTCAGTCAGAGACCGGAATCTGGTCTCGATCGTCGAACGCTATAAATTACGAAGGACATAAACGAGACTGAATGTCCCGGTCGCAGTAGGTGTCTTCAATGGCCGACGACACGGTTTGAATCAGTTCTCGCCGTCCGACAGGTTTGGCTAAAACCGAGTAAACCTCGGCATCGCCCGCCTCGCGGCGCAAGCCTTCGGTTACATTGGCCGTAATCAGAATGCAGGGGGTTTGCTGATTGCGGGCTTTGACGATTTTGGCCGTATCCAGCCCGGTCATCACATGCATATTCATGTCGAGAATGCACAGGTGCACCTCGATATTCTGCAGCAACTCGACCGCCTGTTCTCCGCACTCGGCTTCGACCAGATCAAAGTAGGGACGAAACAATTCCGAAAGAACGCCGCGAAACTGCGCGTCGTCGTCGACGATCATAAATCGATAAGAACGGTTAGTGCTTGCAACCACGTCATCTGCCTCAGTGCAACAATTCGCCTTCCCGACGAAGGACTCGTTCTGCATGGCCTTTAATCACGCGAATCATCATTCGACCAGACGACTCGGTGTGCTTACCAATTATAGACCTATTTCTGACGCACGGCGGAAAATCATGTCGCGGATATTGTAGTTATGACCGAAATGATGTCAAACCTAATCTACCGTTATTCAGACATGCGGAGACGACACCTGCCGCGCCGATGTCTTCTGCACTCTGACGGTGGATGCCGGAACGGCATCCCCTTCGTCCGCTTGAACCAGCCGACCCGTTCGTTCGAGGAATTCGACAATACGGCGATCGTATTCCACGGGATACTGTACGCGGGCGGTATTGTGCCGGGCACCGGGGACGATCCAGACATCGACCGCCGGTTCGCCTCCCGCAGCCTGACAGAGTTCCTGGATCACCGACGGCTTGACATACGTGTCGAGTTCGCCCGACAGCCAGAAGACGGGTTTCGACCGCAGCGCCGGGAGTTGACGTTCGAGATTCGTATAACGGCAATGATGTTGCCGCTGACTTATCCAGCGCATTACCGCCAGCGTCATCTCGACACGCCAGAAGGGAAACCAGGCTTTCACCCGGCGGCCAAGAGCATATTCGAGCCAGCGCGAGGCGTGCAGCGTCATCAACCGACGGGTGGAGTAGGCGCTCTCAACGATCACCCCCGAGACGTTTTCCGTTCGTGCCGCAGCACTCAGAACCGCTCCGGCTCCTTTACTGATGCCGAAGAGAAAAAACGGCAGTTCGTTCCATTCGGGTTGCGTGCGAATGAAATCGATCGCTCCATTGACGTCGTCGACATCGTATTCGGTGAGCCATTTCGAGGCGTCGTAACCGTCGCGCTGTTCGCTGTCGCCATGTTGCGAAAAATCGAACGCGACGACGGAAAACCCGGCCGACAACAAGCCTTCGCAGTAATGACGGGCGGTCCAGCGATTGCCGCCGAATTCGTGACAGAAGAGCACGAGCCCGCAAGGATGTTTGTGATGAGAATTGAAAAGGCTCCCTTTCAGCAGCACCCGACCGTCAGCCGAAGGAAAGAAAAAACTTTCCACAGCGGGATCTTCTTCTCCGATTCGTGCCGCGAACGGAAGCGTACGATCAAAAATTGGCAGGCCGACTCGAAGTCCGTAAATATAAATAAACAGATCGACGAGAATCAGGATCGAAATGGATAGAATGATCCATACCACTTGAAATCCTTCGCTTTCCGCGATTCAAGGTTGCCATGTTTTCGGGGATCCGTCAAGCCCCGGTTAAACAGCGGATTTCCGCTAACAAACCGGCGATTACGCGATCGCCTGGGGAAATAATCCGAAGGTCGGTCGACCGCTCGAATCGAGTTGCTGCCATTATCACATCAAAAGGTGTGCGTCAAACGCACCAAGACCTCGTTTTGACTGCATATTTCATTCCGTTTCCTCGAATTCCTCTGCGTCCCAACCCCCACCCGGAAAAGACGACGCGAGATACATCGGTCCCCTTGGACGAGACACTTAGCCGTTGAATTCGGAAAAAAGAATCGAGATATTCTGTCCGCCGAATCCGAAACTGTTCGACAGGGCGTAGCGCACTTTGCTCTCGCGGGCCGTATTCGGCACGTAATCGAGATCGCAATTCGGATCGGGATTCTCGTAATTGATTGTCGGGGGCATCACGTCGTCGCCAATCGCGAGCAGACAGGCGATCGCCTCCACGCTTCCCGCTGCGGCGATCAGGTGTCCCATCATGCTTTTGATGCTCGAAACGGGAACCTTATACGCGTCGGCTCCCAGCGCTCCCTTGATCGCCGTCGTCTCGACTTTGTCGTTCACCATCGTGCTCGTCCCGTGCGCGTTGATGTAATTCACATCTTGCGGATTGATTCGGGCATCTCGCAGTGCCATATTGATACACGCCATTCCGCCGCGGCCTTCAGGGTGAATATCGGTAATACGATAGGCATCGGCGGTAGAGCCGTAACCGAGAACTTCGCCGTAAATATGTGCCCCTCGCTTCTTGGCCGATTCCAGGTCTTCCAGAATCAACATCCCGGCACCTTCGCCGAGCACGAACCCGTCGCGGTCACGATCGAACGGTCGCGAGGCTTCCTCGGGGTTGTCGTTATTCGTCGACAGCGCAGTCAACAAGTTGAAGCCGGTCACTCCGAACGGATGAATCATGCTGTGAGCCCCTCCGGTGAGCATCACCGTGGCATCCCCGCGACGAATCAGTTCGGTCGCTTCGCCAATCGCTTGACTCGAAGCGGCACACGCCGTGAGACAGTTCAAATTCGGCCCCTGGGCATTGAACAGCGACGCCAGGTGACCGGCGGTCATGTTTGGTTCCTGTTCGAGCTCCGACTGGGGATCGAGTTCGACCAGCCCGCGTCGAGTAAAGACTTCCAGATCGAGATCGGTCCCCTGTTGAGCCTTCGCAATTAACCCCATAAAGACGGGGAAATCCTGCTGACCTTCTCCCGCTCCCAGATAGACACCGAATTGAGTCGGGTCAACCTTGCTCTCGAGTATTCCCGAATTTTTCACAGCCTGAACGGCTGCCGCAATCGCAAACCTGATGTTGCGGCCCGATTTTTCGAATCGCTCGGGTTCGGAAATATAGTCAGAAAATTCGAAGTCCTTGACCTCCCCGGCGATTTTCGTCGGGAAATTCGAGGCATCAAAATGACTGATACGACCGATGCCGCTCTTGGACTCTTTGAGCGATTCCCACATCTCGTGGACTGTGCGTCCAACCGGTGTGATGCATCCCATTCCCGTAACTACGACCCGGCGTCTCATCGATAAGACCTCTTTAGATACTGCCAGCTTTTTCCAAACCCTGAGGACGATAGATCGTACGCGAGATTTCGATCGCGTTTTCCGTCGCCGTCCGGGTCAAGAAACCAGTTCTAACGTGAATTCAAACTTTTCACAGGCGACGGAGCCATTCGTTGCTTCCCCCTGTCCGCCTGCATTGACGTACTTTCGGCTGTCGGCATCACCTGAGATCCCTCGGTAATACCTTGGCCTGTCGATTATAGGTCAAATGAGAAAGGTTCCCAGCCTTCTCACGGAGCATCTTGCTCTGGAAACTCGTTGTCTGTCAAGGTCGACTCTTCTGCCCCAACAACCCATTCGCGATTTTTGTGTACAAATGAGACAACACGGTCGAAGGATTAGCATCCTTTTCGTCCAAGGATATCGAGCCTTTAGGGCATTCCCTCGCTGTTGTGCCGCCGTCCATCCGATCACGATGCGTCACGACGGCTCGGAAGGATAGCCCGCCTTACCGATCTTCATGACGTCGAGCAGATTCAGGGAAAACGAAAACTTACTCTGGTCGAATCCGTTCGCAGCAAAATTATTCGGTTCGAGGCAGAAAAAGACAATTTCCCCCTCGGCGACGACATTTTCTCCGACCATCGCCTTTGTCTGAACCGCTCCCCCCTCCGGTCGCACGTCCGTCAAATGGACGTGATAATGGATGGTGTCTCCCGGCGTCACCCAGCCGTGGAATTCCATTTTGGGAACTTTGGCCAGAACCACCGGTTTTTCGAAGCCGAGCGCTTCCCCGAGCAAAATTCCGCCGGTCTGGGCCATCCCCTCGATCATCAGGCTTCCCGGCATGATGGGATATCCGGGAAAATGATCATGGAGATGCTCCTCGGCGAGCGAGACATTCTTGACGGCAACAGCGTGCGAACCGCTTTTGAATTCCGCAAATCGGTCGATCCAAAACCAACGCATGTTCGTTCGCTCTCCGTTCGCGGGATTAAATATCGGTCGAGAGTAACGGGATGAATGCCGGAATAATCGACCGGCATCAAACGACGACGATCAGCGACCTCAATGCCGCATCATCCCAGAAATCATCCTGGATACGAACATCGTCGTTTACCCTCTGGCTGTCGTTACGTCGACCGTTCGACATATTAGCCGGCGGTTTTATTGACGATAAACTTCACGATCATATCGACGGTGATCAAATCCTGAACGTTGCTGACCTGGGGATCCTTCGCAAAAACATCGATTTCGGCGGAGGCATGAGGCAACTTCTTGCGGATTTCGTCCAGTCCCGCCGGGGTTACGGTTCCCTCCTTCACGAAACCGGTGTCCGGAGAAGCAAACGTCTCGGGATCGGGAAAGAGCTCGCCTCGTTCAATCTTGATGTTGAAGTTTTTTTCCAGCCGGAACACGATATCGAGGAAATCGATCGACTCGGCTCCCAGATCGGCCATCAATTTGGCATTCGGCGAAACATCTTCGTCGTCCACGCTCAGGGCGTCCACCAGAATGTCTTTTACCTTATCGTAGATCTCATCGTGCGTCATCGAACTGATTCTCCTAGGCAGACTCGCCTGCATGCAGCGTTATCGTGCTGCGAAAGTTTCTCGCCGGACTTCTGGTTTAATTCTTGTCATTGGCTTGGCGAGTTCACCGCTGACTCGATTTTGGAATTTTGTCGTATCTCGTTTCGGAATTACTGCTTTTATCAGGGACAATCGTTGGCGGAAGGGTTGAAATGGGATTCAACAGGAATTCTTGCATTGACGTCGGACACCCCGAAATGACGGGAACTAAATCGACTCGTTTAGCCAACCATGCCTCCCAATGTCAACCCACCGTCGACAGTAAGGACTTGTCCGGTGATATACGAAGCCTCTTCGCCGGCAAGAAATGAGACGGCGTGGGCAATGTCGTCGGGTTTCCCGAGTCGCCTAACCGGTATCGCTTTTTTGATCTGATCGCCTGCCGCATTTCGCACCGCTTCGGTCATGTCGGTTTCGATAAATCCGGGGGCGACGGCGTTCACCGTGACGCCGCGCCGGGCAAGTTCCGCCGCCATGCATCGGGTAAAGCTTTCCACTCCCCCTTTACTTGCCGCGTAATTGGCCTGTCCGGGATTACTGAAATGAGCGGCGACGCTCGACATATTGATGATGCGGCCGTAACGGGCCGACATCATCGGACGGGTCACCGCCTGACAGAAGTTGAATACGCTGTTCAAATTGGTGTTGATGACTTCCTGCCATTGTTCGGCGGTCATCGTGGCGAGCAGTCCGTCGCGGATCACTCCGGCGTTATTCACCAGAATATCGACTTTCTCCCACTTTTCGAGCACCTGTTCGACCACGGCATCGCACTCGGCTTTCGAAGCGACATCGGCCTTGATCGCCAGGCTTTCTCGCTGATCCAACGACAGATCGTGTACCTGACGCTGGGCCAATTCTTCCTGAGAGCGATAGACAAAAGCGACCTTAGCCCCTTCTCTGGCCAAAGCCCAGACGATGGCCTTGCCGATGCCTCTCGTTCCCCCAGTCACAATTGCCACTCGTCCCGCCAATTTCATAGTCGTTTCCAAATCCCTCGATAAAAAAATCGTCTCAGTTTCACTGTCGTATCGAACGGCTGCACGAACTTGTCCAGCACATGCTCTGGTCTTGATATATGTCGTGTTATTTCACTGACTTGATTCAGGTTGTCGATGCCACCGTATCATTCATTTGTGATTTCAGTGAGGTAAACTGGTCTCGCAGCATCTGAATGGTTCGCTCGTCGCAGGTTGCCAGTTCGGAGTTCGTGTCGGCCAGATTGAATTGTTCCAGCTTCAAACGGGCGCTCACCGTCGAAACGCCATTCACCGTTCCGTTGCATTTGAATGTGCAATAGCGATCGCCCCACTCCATCACCTGTGCCACGATTTTCAGCGTATTGCCAGGAGTAACAAAACTGTTGAACTTCACGGCCCGCGATTGTTTCAGCATCACCGTGCTGAATCGAAAATCGGTCGTCGAACGCATCAGCCACGCCGACGCTTGCGTCATCGCTTCCAACATCAACACACCCGGCATGATCGGAAAACCGGGAAAATGATCAGCAAGATATTCCTCAGCCGACGACAACTGCTTGATGGCAGTAATCGACTGACCATTTTCCAGTGCCAATATTCGATCGATGAGAGAGAAACGCATTGAAGTCAAATCGCCATAAAACACGGACGGAAATTCAAAATCTCTTCGCAATCCAATTTGCGTAATCGAAACAGTATAGTGAAGAACTTTCGTGACCTCAACACTACCAACGACTTCGATTCTCGCGATGATTTGAGATTCTTGAAAGGATCGCCCCCGACAACAATGTGAACAATTAGACACAACATCAATATTTCGACGGGACGTTGAATTCACTCGTCTCACGGCGCAAGGCCAATCCGTGAGCTAAACTTGTCGAGATTCATTCATCAACGAGTAATACGAACGTAAGTCTTTCTTCGAATAACACATAGAGAGTTTGACGCTAAACAGTTCCCGCGACATTTGCCCCCGAACCCACACACGTAAACTCTCCGTAAATACCAGAGACAGGCGTCGTTAACGTCATGATCGACAGTAACGATTCGTCATACCCAAGATCGGTGTGATAGCCGGTGCAATCTAAATAATCCAAATTGTTTAAGTAAAAATCCTATTTTATCATATGAAGACTGCCGTTAATTCTGGAGTTCCTGCGTCCCATGTCCACAGAACAAATGACGAATTCTATCGACGAGAGTTTCGAAATGATGGTTTCCACCCCCGCCGACACCGACTCTCATCATCTCGTCGGCTGGGATGCCACTGGTGACTGGGGAGTCGCGACCAGCGACCCCGCTCTTGGGGCATCACGCCGTCAGACCAAACCGACCGTCGCTTCGAATCGCAGCTGTCTTGAGCAACCATCGGGCATCGGATTTCTTCCTGAACCGGCATCCCACGTCGCCCCTCGTCGTACACTGGCAAACGCACTGAAGAGACTTCACTTCTCGTCTCCCGATCACCTGATCGTCGATCGCGAAACGGCCTCCCCAAACATCGATTCGCAAGTGGCGTTCGACGATAACAGCGTCGCAGATAAAAGACGTATCCCGCGTTCTCCCGGAGACGCACGGGTGACTGTCGCCATCGTTTCTCAACATCAGGAACGGTTGGAATCGGAGCAACACTGGAATTTTATTTCGACTCCCATTCGCGGGTCGGTCCTTTTCCTGAACGTCAACGGTGCTTCGTTTTCGCTCAATGCACCGGTCTCTCAGAATTCCGACGTCGTCTTGCAGATGACACATCCGACATTTAGACAATCATGTACGATCTCGGCTCGCGTTTTGCGCAGCGAGCAGATCGGCACACTCTGGCACGCCGCGTGCGCTTTTCATCAACCGATTTCGCACGAACTGATGAACGCCTTCTGCCAATTGGTCCAGCCGAGGCTGACTGGCGATCATCCGTTCTGATTTCCCTACAAGCAGAATCATAACCCTCTGAACGCGGAATATTTCAGGACCATTTGGAGGTCTATTCGGTCACCAACCGGGGTTATGAAACCAGTTCTAACGCGCAGCAACCATCACGACACTTCATGTTTTTGTGGCCATACCATCTGCGGAAACTTTGACGTGTTTGCCTCTACGCGAGTACATCCCACCCGGTACGATTGCATTGGGGTAAGGCGGCCACGTTATAATTCTTTGCCGAAACGATGACTGACAGGCCCGATTTCATCGATGGCCGCTCAACGATCGCTGCAAAGGAAATTACGTTGTCTTCCTCGTTTTCTCACGCACCATTGCCACTGTTTGTTTACGGCACCTTACGGCAGGGGCAATGCAATCATCATTATCTGCATGGAAAATATTCACGCCGACTGATCGCAAAACTCCCCGGCTTTCATCGTGTCCATCCGATCATGGTGATGAAACACCCGACAGCAAGCGTGGAGGGGGAGTTGTATTTCATTAAACCCGAATTGTACCGCAAGGTGATGGAAGCGTGCGATTTACTAGAAGAACTCCACCCCGGCCAGACCGTCGGCCCCGATTACCGCCGAATTTGTCTCCCCGTCGAAACCGCCGAGGGAATCGTTGACGCATGGGCATACGTGCATCGCGACACGGTCATGTAAGCGGGAGTTTTCAAGGCGGCACCCTTGCCACTTTCGTGAACGTCAACCGAGATTCAAACCGTTAATGTCCCGCAAGACGTTCATATATTCACGAAGTGTGTATAAGCGTTTGCCCGAATCCAGGAACTCATCGACTTCGGCAGGCGTGGGAAAGGTGCTGTAATCGCCGGGCGAATTCGCAAAACCGTTCGGCATCGCTTCGATCGCGGTTCGCTTTCTTGCAATCCAGTTAGCGAGAACTTTCGAGCCCTCTCGCACCTGTTGGAGATAAAATCCCAACACCGAAATTCCCGGGGGAACGGTTCGGGTTTCCTGATGCACGATCGATCCTTCATCAAACTTGTCTTCCACCGCATGAATGGTAAGTCCCGACTGCGTGAGATCCCGTTCGATCGTCCTGAAAATAGGATCGGGACCGCGTAATTCCGGAAGACAACTCGGATGCACGTTCACACACGCCCATCGAGGGATGCTGCGTACGTCTGGGCCGATCCATTGATTGAAGTAAAACGAGACCACATAGTCGGGACGTTTTTCGCGAATCAGGTTTACGATCTCGGGCGAGTTGACATCGTCGATAATCCGTATGAGTTTGCGGTTTTCCGCCATATTCTTCGGCTGGCCGAGCATGCGCAGTATTGTCCATGCCAGATGATTCGTCAGAAAACTGAACCACGTATAATGTAAACCGGTCCGTTTGAAGAAAGTGCAGACCGCTTGCATCTTCGATTTGCCCTTGTAGATTCGATTCGACAAGAGCACTCCGACGACATCGAGATCGGGATGCCGTTCGAGCGAATTCATGATGATGACGCCATAAAGACTGGGGGTCGTCAACAGCAAAACGCGCGGCCGCGATGGGACAGGTTCGGAATCGGTCATCTTTTCTTGTGAAATCATTGTCAGGGTCGGATATTTTTTTGTTGCTCGCAACCGAAACCGCGCTGAGGAAAGTGGCCGGTTGTTAGCAACTTGGCGACGAAAAACCAGACCAGAATAATTTACCAGTAATCCATAATTAAATGCCAGCGAAAGTCAATCGCGGTGTTACCGCCTCATGAATCGCCGGCTACAAAGGCAAAAATGCAGAGATGTCGCCTCTTATTCTCAACCCGAATTTGCCTTGAATACCGCCTGTTGATCTGCAAGACTCTACAGGCAGTTTCATCACGCTCTGACGTCACCAACCGGGTTATGTAACCAGTTTTCGACTTGTACTCATCAGCAAAATCGAAATCAGACACGTCATGCGGTTCTCTGGTATCATCCCTTTTCTGCTCGTCATCACGGTTGCGTCTCCCGCGACGTGCGCCGATGCCATCAATGGACTGATCGCGGAATACTACAGCGACGCCTCTATCGGGAAACTGGTCACACGACAGCTCGACCCGAACATCGACTGGGTCTGGGATTACGGGCCGCCGCTTCCCGATATCCCGAAAGACGGGTTTTCTGTCCGCTGGACCGGTTGGATCAAAGCCCCCAAAGCGGGAAAGTAAAACCTGATTCTCGAAGGAGACGACGGCTCGCGACTGTTCATCGACGGCAAGCCCTTCATCGATGAATGGCGGGAAGGAGGCCGAACGTATCAGGCCATCGCCGATCTGACGGGGGAACCGCAAGAGATCGTGATCGAATACTTCGAAAAAGTACGCGGAGCACGACTGACGTTTTTCTGGCAACCTCTCGGCTTCCCTCATCCGTCGATTGTCCCCTCAGCCGTTCTGTTCCCCACCGAAAAACACGCGGCTGCGAAGGGAAAGCGAAAGCCGCTCCCCGACCACGGACTTGTCGCCGATTACTTCGACGTCGATTTCAAAAAGCCGATCGGTCGAAGTTTCATTCACCGCACCGAAACGCTCTGGGGAGAATGGGCGGCGGAATCGTTTGCTCCCATCGATGCCGGAGTTCGCTACTCGGGTTATCTCGTGGCTCCGACGACCGGCCGTTACAAATTCGAAGCGTTCGCCGACGACGAGATGCGGGTCTGGATCAACGAGAATCCCGTACTGTTCGCGACACTCGCAACCAACAAAGGATTCGCCAGCGCCTATGTTGAACTCGAAGGGAAGACGGCCCATTCGCTACGGATGGAATACCTCGACGCCACGGCCAATGGACAGTTTTTGCTCCACTGGATCCCACCCGGATTTACCGATGCGATGAGCATCCCTTGTAAAGCCTTATACCCGATAAAAAAAGCCGTCCCGAAAGAAATCAACTTCGCGGGAAAATAACGCATAGGGTGGCCGCTCGACTCAACGTCGTGACGGGAGTTCCTGCAGCAGGATGTCGAATTTCGGTTCCATCAGATCGGGTTTGGCTTCCGACCAGTCGACATCTTTCACTCGGCACATCAATTGAGGTTTGACCCATTTCGCGGCCTGCGGCACCTTGATAATCGGTCGAAATGTATCGAGTTGTCGCATGCGGACGAGAAGTTTCTGGCGGATGTCGACCGGAATTTTCTCGGCGGGAATCGTGCCTATGAAAGTCAGTCGTCCCTTGACATGAGTCGCCAGCAGCAGCGTGTTGAAGTCGTTGTCGCTCATCGGGGTGTAACCGACGATCAGACATTCGACTTCGACCCAGTTTCGGAGATCTTCGGCCGATTCATTTTCTCCGTCCCCTTCACCCTCTCCCGTGAAATCATTGATGGCATCTTCGAGATTGTCGGCCCCCCCTCGGCCTCCCTGGCTTGTTCGACAATTTCCTGAACCAGATTGACCTGGGCGTGTGGAACGAAACCCCAGTCGTCGAAGATGGCGGAATAACGGATACCACCGATAAGCGTCATAGCGGCAATGATGGCGGCTACCCCCCAGCTCATCAGCCAGACGGACCATGCTTTTTTTGGTAACACATTAAACGTCGAAAACCAGATATAAATCGGTTTCATCATCCAGTCCATCACGCCGATCTTTTCGCCGTTGACAAACGACGCGAATAGAAACGCGGCGATCTGTGCGATCGTGACGGCGACCAATCCGGTGCCGATTTGAGATAGCGACCACACCGCTCGAAAGTGAACGTCACCGGAATAATAAAATCCGACATAGGCACTCAGCCCGATCAGACCGACGATACCGGCGATTAATACGATGGCCCACGGTGCGATGCGGAATTGTGCGTTCTGTTCACAGTGTAAGGCCGGTTGTCCGATGGAGGATGCAGTGGGTGAGATTTCGCCTTCGTATTTCGGGTGATAGCCGCATTGCAGACACCAGTCGGATTCACTCCAGTCGACATCGGTGCCACATCGAGGGCAGCTGGTCGCAGTGACGGTCTCGAGCGGAGCCTCTTCGTTGATAACGCACGAAGAGGAATCGGTATTCAGGCTCATTGTTGATCTCGTGATAAATCGGTGGGTTGAATGAAGCGGAGGCAGGCGGGTTTTGGTCTGTCATTTGTACGAATTTGATACGAAAGTATAGAACAAAAAATCGGAGGGGGGAGAAATGTGCGCTGTAAAAACGCCGTGTTTTCCAGCATTTTCTGGTAGAAACGGGAAGGGGTCAACGAAAAAATGGTGACGGGTTCCAGAGGGAACGCGTCACCATTTTATAGAGGAACGATTTGAATTCGTTCGCAGTCGGGAAGATCAAAAAAGGGTTATGACTGCTGTATGCGAATTGGCAGTTTTTTCGAGGGAGTTCGTCGGGGAGAGCCCGGGAGGCTCTCCCCGATGGGGAACTCACAGTGTCAAGTTGCCAAGAATGATACGGGATACAAGTTCAAACAGTCATAACCCTTTGTGTTAACATCGTCTACTCGTCTGTGATTAGCCGGCACAGCTGTTGCTGGTATCGCAGCAGTTGCGGCGGTTCTGTCGGCAGCAGCGAACGCGACGTTCACGGCAGCAACGAACCTTACGGCATCGTTCTTTGCAGCACTTCGGCTTGCAGCAATCGTTGCTGGGAGCCGGATCACAGCACTTCTTGGACTTGCAGCAATTGGCCTTGGGAGCACAGCACTTGGCCTTGGGCTGGCAGCAGGGCTTCTTGTCGCAGCACTTGCGGGCCGGTTTGCAGCAGTGAGCTTTGGGAGCACAGCAGCTGGCCTTGGGCGCACAGCAGGGCTTCTTGTCGCAGCACTTGCGGGCCGGTTTGCAGCAGTGAGCTTTAGGAGCACAGCAGCTGGCCTTAGGCTGGCAGCAGGGCTTCTTGTCGCAGCACTTGCGAGCCGGTTTGCAGCAGTGAGCTTTAGGAGCACAGCAGCTGGCCTTGGGCGCACAGCAGGCCGGTTTGTGGCAGCACTTGCGAGCAGGCTTGCAGCAGTTCGCTTTGGGCGCACAGCACTTGGCCTTGGGTTCGCAGCACGGCTTCTTGTCGCAGCACTTGCGAGCCGGCTTGCAGCAGTTCGCCTTGGGCTCACAGCATTTGGCCTTAGGTTCGCAACACGGCTTTTTGTCGCAGCACTTGCGAGCAGGCTTGCAGCAGTTCGCTTTGGGCGCACAGCAGCTGGCTTTCGGTTCGCAGCAATTGCGACGTGACCGGCGGTTGCCTCGTTCACGACAGCAAGTCGCATTGGGCTCACAGCAGCTGGCTTTCGGCGCACAGCAAGTGGCCTTCGGTTCGCAGCAGTTGCGACGTGACCGGCGGTTGCCTCGTTCACGGCAGCAGGTCGGCTTCGGTTCGCAGCAGGTGCGAGCCGGTTTGCAACAGGTTGGTTTCGGTTGACAACAAGTGACCGGCTGACAACAGTCGGCTGGTGCACCGCAGTCGTTATTGGATTTTAACATGCTCAACAGGCCGGCGTCAGCGGAGTTAGCGCTGATACAACAGACCAGGAGAGCTGCTGATACAGTCAAGAACCTCATTCTGGGCATCTCCTAAATTACTTGTGATTCGTGAAGCACGTGAGGAACTCCAGGTGTGGTGCGTGTCGAATACCCGTAGCCGACGCGCAGGAGTCCGTTTCTCACGGTGACAAAGTGAGTAACACTGGTCGTTTTTTCGTCATTCGAAGACAGGACAGTCTAGATAAACTGCGAAAGTTATCTATTGCTGATTTAAGTCGGTACAATACACCGAGGAAAACGATTGTGACGGCACTTTATACGGTTCGTTCGTTTAGTTTCCATGCCGATTTTTCCTAATTTAGCGGTCCGTTCTAAAGAATCGTTCATGCGTAACATAATGCTAATTCGTGATATAGAACGTGTGCCCGAAACGTGTCATCGACTGAGTCCCGAACAACCATCGGTGTGGTCACCCCAAGGCATCCCCACTCACCTCAAACCGATATGGATTTCGACGCTGGCAGGAGTTTACCGTCGGGTTATACTGCGGAACCGGCTATCAAAGGAAAGTAGCCAACCCCAAGTCGACCGATCACATGAATAAAGGATCACGGCGGTGCCGTATCTGGGTTCTCTTCTGGTAATAGCAGGAATTCTCCTCCAGCTCGTGGCCGGCTGGAAGATGAAACCTCGTCTAAAACAGACCAGTTTGACCGGGACGTGGTGGATCTGGCTTTTCGCCTGGACGTGCTGGGGCGTTTCATGGTTGTGCACATCTCCGCTGACGACGCTTTCAACAGGAACCGGCGACCAGCTGTGGTATGCGACGACCGTAATCACTCTGGCCGTCCCGATCGCCGTACTAGGAGCCAGACGGCCGGGTCATGTCGTCTGGGTCATGTTCGTGTTAATTCCTTTGATACTCGTCCTTTGCTGGCCAGCATGGTTAGATCTTCCACGGACATCGAAAGGGAGCCGACTTTCGCTTGAAGAGCCAACGGTGTTAGGGGTCGGACTGGTCGCGGTGATGGGCTTCGGTAATTACGTCGGCACGCGTTGGACACTTGCCGTCCTGTTGGCACTTGCATCGATCGTTGGCGTGATGCTGCCGATCTCCATTTGGGGAAACGCCTTACAATCGCACTCCCAGGCGTTTCGCGTCGCGGCGACGCTGGCGAATTCGCTTGCGGCGGCTTTTGTTCTCGTCCGACTTCATACCATGGAAAGGGGGAGTATGAACGGCAAGTCGCAGAGTCATCTCGCCACGAATCGATCGGACGTCTACAATCCGACGGCCTTGGACCAACGCATTGAAGGCTTCAATCGACTCTGGTTTACCTTTCGCGATTTGTATGGTTTGGTCTGGGCTCGGCGATATCAGGAGCGGATCAATCATATTGCCGATCGGGAGAAATGGCCGATGCGTCTCGAATGGTTTGGTTGGGTCTCCGTTCGGGATCACGCTTCTGCATCGACGCAACGTCTGACGGAACGACCCGAGGTTATCACTCCAAACACAATCACCGAGATGGAACAACAACAGCGCTGGCTGCTCACGCGATTCGTTCAGCCAGAGTGGATCGATCGGCAGCTGTCGTAAGAAACCGGCTTCGCGACAGCATGAAATGAATATCAGGATGATATCATGAATCGTTTTCCCGCCGCTCTCGATACTCAAGTCTCAGTGGCATCCTCGATCGATCCATCACTACTCCCCGATCGAATCGTCAGTCTGATGGGGCTGCTCGAAACGACCTGTCAGCTCGCGGCATTGTGGGATGAGGACGAAATCCTCAAGCGTGTGACCAACGATGTCTGTGCGGCACTCAATTGTGAACGGGCGACGCTTTTTTTGTACGATGCCGCATCTCAAGAATTGTACACCCGGGTTGTGACACAACTCGAACTCCGTGAAATCCGCTTGCCGTTAAGTCAAGGGGTTTCGGGATGGGTGGCGCGCGAGCGGAAAATTGCCAATATCGCCACTCCGCACGACGATACCCGCTGGAATCCCGATGTCGATCAAAAAACAGGTTTTCGTACACGCAACATCCTCACCGCGCCGGTCATCTCGGCACACGATGGCCGGCTCTGCGGCGTGCTGCAACTGCTGAATAAGCCGGGCGGACCGTTTGATGTCTTCGACGAACAGATCATACAGGCCTATGCACTGCATGCCGCGAATGCGCTCGAACGAGCCGCCTTGTGGAAACAGGCACACAAGACACAGGAATTACAATTATCGCTGGAGATGGGTCGCAGAATTCAGCACGGCTTCTTGCCGCATGAATTACCGCACATTACCGACTATGAAATTGCCTCGTGGTGGGAGCCGGCCGAGGCGGTCGGAGGAGATTACTTCGACCTGATGTGGCTGAACGAAGGAAGGCTGCGCGGCGCAATCGCCGATGTCAGCGGACATGGCGTCGGGGCGAGTTTGATCATGGCCTCCGCCCGGGCCATGTGGCGTGTGCTGGCCAAAACCGATGTCTCTCCCGATCAAACGCTCAATTGGCTTGCCGATGCCATAGCGGACGATCTCCAAGATGGGCGGTTCATCACGATGTTGATGGCGGAACTCGATGTTCGACGCCATCGTCTGACATACGCTAACGCCGGCCACGGTCCTGCCTTGATTTTCCAGGCAGCAGAACGAAAATGTGTGAGGCTGGTGTCGACGGGACTTCCGCTCGGCTTCCCCGGCGAAAAACCGTGTGAACCGGGCTCCGTTTACGATTTAGCCCCCGGCGATATGGTGCTGCTGGCGACCGATGGACTGGTCGAACGAAGAAACAGCGCCGGTGAATATTACGGAGCCGATCGATTGACCGACGTTCTGCATCACGCTCATACTCGTTCGGCTTCGAAAATCGTCGAAGCGATCAAGCAGTCGCATGCCGACTTTAGCGGCGAACTTCCCGCCGATGATGACATCACGCTCTTGATCCTCCGTCGGACGACGTAATGACGACTTCCCTGCAGGGTGAAGTCGAACCGGTTGTGATTGCGCGTGCGGAGGACTACAATAGGAGCGTAAACGACTCGCTTCTAAGGAGCCGGAGCGCGATGCCGGAAATCATGATCATCGAGCGGCAATCTCGATGGACGCCTGAGCTGCAGAGGCAGGTTCAGGCGTTACCAAACGCGAAAGTGTTCGGTGCCGGGGAGGCATTTTCGGTGAACCCATGCAGAACATGGGCGGGGTTGCGTCCCGACCAGATCGCTGCCGGCACGGTTATCGTTGTGGACTTGAATTTTGGTGTGGCAGAGTGCCTGCATTTTCTGGGGAGAATGTTTCCGCATCTCGAAGATTGCAGGGTGGTCATCATCGGTTCGCCGTCGACGCATTCCTTAGAATGGACATTCTACGAGATGGGAGTTACGGTCTATCTCGCCGAATGCCATCACGGCGAACAATTGATGAACATCTGCCGGCGACTCATGTCCGCATCGAAAAGAACATCCTGAATCAGGTTTGACTGCCCCTACAAATCTGGTTCAATCGTCCCGATTGCCGTTAAATACGCCGTTTTCTGGGTAATGGAACGGTATGAAACAGAGAAATCCGCGAAAAAAAGAGAGCAAGAGCATCGTCCATGAATTCCGGCCCCGTATCAGAGACTGAGATTATACAACTGGTTGGTCAGATCACCGATCCCGAGATTCACCGAACTCTCGGAGAACTAAAAATGGTCAAATCGGCGAAACTGACCGCCGATGGATCGTCCCTCGTTGAGATCGAATTGCCGACACCGGCTTATCCGAGGCGCGAACGAATCACAACGGCCATCACAGAGGCATTGCAGAATCGCTATCCTCAAATTGGTCATGTTTCGGTCACGTACTCGCATGTCGTTAAAGGACTGGATACCGGCGGTGCCATCGGTTTGAAAGCCAAAAACGTCATCGCCGTCGGCAGTGGCAAGGGAGGAGTCGGAAAAAGCACGGTCGCTGCCTGCCTGGCATTCGGCCTGCAAAATTGCGGCGCCCGCGTCGGGCTGATGGATGCCGACGTCTATGGCCCGAGCATTCCTCACCTGCTCGGTATCACGGGCAAACCGAGTATCATGGAGGAAACCGGCCCGGGGGGCGAAACCATCAATCGCATCGTGCCGATGGTCTCCGACGGCGTCAAATGCATTTCTATGGGCTTCTTTATGGAACCCGAAAAAGCCGTCGTCTGGCGTGGTCCCTTATTGCACCGGGCGATTACTCAATTCTTAAAAGATACCGATTGGGGCGAACTCGATTACCTGATAATCGATCTCCCTCCAGGAACAGGCGATGTATCGCTGACGCTGTCACAGCTTCTCGGCCTCGCCGGTGCGGTTGTCGTCTGTTCGCCGCAACAGGTCGCACTGTTGGATGCCGTTAAGGCAATCAGTATGTATCGACAGGTAAAAATTCCGGTGCTGGGGATGGTGGAGAATATGTCGGGCGAGATATTCGGCCGTGGCGGAACACGAAACAAAGCCGAGGAGATGGGTGTTCCGTTTCTCGGCGAAATTCCGATGGAGGCGCAGATTCGTATTCAGGGAGATGCCGGGAAGATTTCGGAACTCTTCAAGCACGACAACCCAGCCCGCCCCTTTTTGCAGGCGATGTGCGAACAAACCGCGATGCAGATTGCCCGCCAGCTCTTACAGACACCGCGCATGCCGACGCTGGAGATCTTGTAAGACATTTATACATAACAGCTTAAGAACCGGACGCATCGAACGTAGATCGCTTGGAATCTCATTCACTTCTCCGTAAAATAGAGAAACGGTTCTATTTCGCTGAGTCGAATGGCAGAAATTGTAACGACAAACGGCGATTATCGAGGCCAATGGCAAGTACCTATTGAATTCCCGCTATTAAAATATAAGTCACAGCGTAAAATGTCATAAAGAGTGATACAATAATTGAAACGCCTCATCGATCAGGTTATTTATCCCTGCAACCAGAAGTAAAACCTCATTCACGTACGATGGCGGCGAAGAGCATCCCTTGTGGATTACGGAGTTTGCGACGGTGTCTACTCAACTTGATGATCTGTACAACGATCATATCTTGGATCATTTCGAATGCCCTTACCATAAAGGGGCGATCGATCATCCCAGTTGCTCGCGGACCGAAAAAAATCCGCTGTGCGGCGATGTCGTCACGTTGCAGCTTCAGATCAATCCTGAAGGTAAAGTCGAAAACGCATACTTCGACGGCAAGGGATGTGCCATCAGCCAGGCCGCGGCGTCGATCCTTTGTGAACATGTCGAAGGAAAATCGGTCGACGAGCTCGAAAAGTTCCAGGCGCGCGACATGCTCGATCTGCTGAAGGTTCCGCTCACGGCCAGCCGGCAGAAATGTGGACTTCTCGGTTTCCGACTGTTGAAGACATTGATCTACGAACAGCACCCCGAAGAGAACGAACATTCCGTTTCTCCCTCGGACACGCTTAACACACCCGTTAGCAACACCGACAACGAATAAGCGTTGCCGATTCGCCCTACGCAGCGTATCCCAAGAATTACTTCGATGACCGCGACACTTCGACCTACCTGGACCGCGGAAACCATCCGCCGCGATTTTCCGATATTGGAGAAGAGGCTTCCTAACGGTCAGCCCTTGGTCTATCTCGACAACGCTGCGACGTCGCAAAAACCGCAGGTCGTTATTAATGCCGTTCGCGACTGCTACGAGACCTACTACTCCAACGTGCATCGCGGCGTCCATCAACTCGGCGACCGCGTGACCGAAGAACTCGAAGGATCGCGCGCGAAAATCCAGAAGTTCGTCGGTGCCAACGAGCCGGAAGAAATCATCTTTACGTCCGGCACCACGATGTCTATCAATCTTGTTGCCAATGGCTGGGGACGCCGGTTTCTAAGTGAAGGAGACGAGGTTCTCGTCACCGAGATGGAGCATCATGCGAATCTCGTCCCCTGGCAGCAAATTGTACGCGAAAAAAATGCCCGACTGCGCTACATCCCGATCACGGCCGAAGGCCGTCTCGACAAGGAACAACTCGAATCGCTTATCGGACCGCGAACGAAAATGATCGCGGTGACAACGATGTCAAACGTATTGGGTACCATCAACGACATTCATGCACTCTCCGAGGCTGCGTCGTCGTGCGGAGCCCGCTTGCTTGTCGATGCCGCACAGAGCGTCGCTCATATGCCTACGAATGTTCTTTCCCCACGCGTGGATTTTCTGGCGTTCTCGGGACATAAAATTTATGGTCCTTCGGGCATTGGCGTGCTCTACGGCCGGCGGGAACTGCTGGAAGCGATGGACCCGTTCTTATGCGGCGGGAATATGATTTCTGAAGTCCATCGCGACGAATCGACATGGGGCGAACTCCCTGCGAAATTCGAAGCAGGAACATTACCGATTGCTCCTGCGATCGGCCTGGGGACGGCCATCGATTACGTGCAACAACTCGGCTGGCAGGAAATTCATGACGTAGAAACGACCCTCACTCGACGAGCGTGGGATGTGTTGACCGAGATTCCTGGCCTTCACATCGTCGGCCCACCGGCTGACGAACGGGGGAGTATCATCAGCTTTACCGTCGATCGACTTCACCCGCACGATCTGGCGACGCTGGTCGATCAGAAGGGGGTTGCCATCCGCGCCGGACATCATTGTACGATGCCGTTGCACGACGTTCTGCAGATGATCGCCACCGCCCGTGCGAGCTTCGCCGTTTACAACACCCTCGAAGAAGTCGACATTCTTGCCGACGCCATCCGTCATGCACGCAAGGTGATGCGGCTGTCGTGACGTCGCATGTGAAGAAAATACGATTCACGCCGGTCGCACCCAAATCAAGCCTTCGCGTCACCACAAGTCGTCGAAATTCCCATTTTTTACCACTGCTGCAAGGAACCAGAAGCGTTCATTATTGTCTATAATCAATCGAGAGAAGCTCCGATTCTGTTTATACCTGCCATCAGAGACGTTTCTCTCATAATATCAAGCGGTACAGATACATAACGCGATCGAGTATGCCATGTCACAAACATCGGATGTCCCCTGTCATTTCACTCCCCCTCCGGTTCTCTCAAAATTCAGTCAACGGCGGACCTGGGCTTCGGATCAGCCGATCAGTTTTCTGATGCAGCAGGGGGTCGAGAATCCCCAATGTATTTCGCTCGCTGCCGGTCTGGTCGATCCGGTGACACTTCCTGTGGATACCGTACAATCGGCCGTTGCCGAACTGCTGAGAACCGAATCCGCCGCGCGAGAATGCTTGCAATACGGTACGACACAGGGGAGCGAACGCCTTCGTCGGCAGATCGTTCAACTGATCGCACAGATGGAACAACGTCCGGATCTCGCATGTGATGATGTACTCGACAATTTGATTCTGACGACCGGATCGCAGCAACTGCTGTCGCTCGTCTGCGAAGTGCTGTTCGACCCGGGTGATATCTGCCTCGTCGCCGCGCCGACCTATTTCGTGTTTCTCGGCACACTTGCCGGCGTTGGTGCAAGAGCAATTTCGATCGACTCTGACGAACAAGGGATGAAGATCGACTCACTCGAAGAAGAACTGTCTCGCATCGAACAAGCCGGTGAGCTCTCTCGCGTCAAACTGATTTATACCGTCGATTATTACGACAATCCTGCCGGGACGACGCTATCTCTCGAACGGCGTCAGGCATTACTCGACGTCGCCCGCCGTTGGTCACGCGATCATCGACTTCTGATACTCGAAGATGCCGCCTATCGCGAACTCCGATACGACGGTCCCGAGTTGCCGAGCATCTGGAGTCTTGACGAAACACGCGAGTATGTCATTCTCGCTCAAACGTTTTCGAAAAGCTTTTCTCCCGGTATACGAGTCGGCCATGGTCTGGTCCCGCGCGAACTGGTCAGTCCGATTTGCGATCGTAAGGGAAACGAAGATTTCGGGTCGCCGCATTTTACGCAGCAGTTGCTGGCAACGGTGATTGAAAGCGGCCGTTACCGCGATCACGTCGCCCGATTATGTCAACGCTATCGGGTCAAATGCGATGCCATGCTCGCCGCTGCGAAGAAATACTTTTCGGACATCCCGCAAACGGCCTGGATCGAGCCCGACGGGGGATTGTATGTCTGGCTGACTGCTCCGCCGCAGATCGACACCAGTTTTTCCGGCCCGCTGTTTTCTCGCGCGGTTGAAGAAGGGATGATGTACGTCCCCGGCGATTTCTGCTTTACCGGCCCCTATGCCTCCCGGCCGCGGCAATACATGCGGCTGAGTTTCGGCGTGCAGGATGAAGCCGGAATCGACGAAGGGATGCGACGGTTATCGGTTGCGATGCGCTCGTGCATTTCTTCCTCTCCCTCCGGGAGAGGGCACGGGTGAGGCCACCTTCTCCCAAAGGAAGCAGAAAAAATCGGTCAGGCGGCGTCCTGGTTTTCGTTGATCGAGCGGAGTTCTTCACGCCACTGTTGACGGATGCGGTTTCGTTCCTTCTTGCTCAGACCTTTGAGCATCCCCTTATCGATGGGAGCCTCTTCGGGATGATGACGGCGTTTTTTCCGGCCACGTGAAGGTCGCGAAGGAGCATCATCTTCATCAAACCCGTCGTCGATACGGGAGTCGTGCGTTCCGACTCGCTGATTCTTTTCGATTTGCGTCGACGAATCGGGAAGAGTTTCCGGAATCGTCCTGTCCGTTTCGAGTATCAGGTTTTCTGCCGATGAAGTCTTTCGTCGAAACGGCCACAACAGACCGGCGAGACGTGAGATGAGTCCGGGAGAACGTGAAGTCGACATCCTTTTTTCCTTCTGTTCTGGGGGGTCGGCTGAGACATAAATCACATAGCGGGCATGAAACCACAAACTCAGGAACAACGACCACGGTGCCCCGAGTGCGGTTCCAACCATCAAACTCGCCAGCAGCGACGGCGATTGGTCGAGTTGTGGATAACGAAAATGAACGATGGCAATCGAGACACACATCAGTCCTGCGCTAAATAAAAACAAGGCTAGACTCTCGCGACAGCGTTTCAGTTCGTGCCAGAGGAGCACGGCGAGCAATGTCCAACCTCCGACGACCAACGAATACCATGTCCAGGGGGAACTGAAATCGAACGTCCACGGTCCCAGCGGAAAACGTGTATTGGCCAGCGCATGAGCCGCGTTGCAACCGATGAGCAGGCCGAGAATGCCACATGTCGCCGCGACGATGCCCCAGCATTGGTACTTGCCACCGAAGTCATAGATGCTCTGCTTGCGTGCCCAACGGATCATGAGAGCCAGTTGAGTCGTGCCGAAGAGAATCAGCGACTGCAGCAGCCGAGGCAATGTTCCTTCATCCGCCGAGAAAAGATGCTTTCCGGCGATAATCCCGGGAAAATCGGCGTGGATCACACGTCCGGCCAGATCAGCCAGTCCAAGAATCAGCAACACGCCGCAGAAACCAGCGAGCCCGATCTTCCAATGTTGCCGAGGAACGAATGAAGCGACTGAGAGTGCGGGAGGTGTGAATTCGGCAGGAGACGGTTTCGACGTGAATTCGGTCAGCAGGTCGTAATCGACCTTGACCGACGGAAGCGGTTCGGTCCCACCGGCAAGCCTTCGCCTGCGTCGACCATCAACACTTTTCGCTCCAGCGAAGCCGCCACTCATAGCCTATCAGCATCCGTACAAGCATGGAAACAGAGAATAGGTTCCGTCGACTCTCCATAGTCGTATGAAATTCATCGGCTGGCGAGAGGTGGTTCATTTCATCTGCCTCCGGTTTTCAAAATCATATCCATCGACTCCCCCCTTTAGATTTCCTGGTTTCTCCATCCCTTCAGTAAGTGGTATCCCTTGTGCGATGTATGACGATTGCAACCATCACATAGTTTCCCAAAAACTGCCATATTGGCCTGGCAAAAAAGCGCCATTTTGGCGGCATTGACGATTCGTTCTCAATCAAGAAGCATGCCATAATGGCACCACCCTCGCTTTAACCCCAATAAGGACTCGACAACAAGCATCAACGACACATCACGCCTCAAACATATATTATATATATATTTATGAAAAACATAAATCGCACAAGTGCCAATATGGCATAAACGAAATCACCTATTTTTTGATCTGGCATTCTCTTTGCTAAGAGTTACGACGTCAACAAAATTGAAGTGGTGATGGCGTTGCCCGTCGATCCATCGAAACCTCTTTTCAAAATAAGGAGCAAAGACATGACACGCATCGCTCGAGTTTGGAATCCTTGGCAGGAGATCTCCAGAATGCAACAAGAGATGGGAGACCTCTTCGGTTTACCGCAGGTAAAGGCGTTCCACAACGCGGTCTCCGTACCAGTCGTCAATGTGTTTCAGGGAGAGAAAGGGGCCATCGTTTCGGCTGAACTCCCCGGTGTGAATGTCGACGAACTCGACCTTACCGTGCTGGGCGAAACCTTGACGCTCAAAGGAACCGTTGTGAATGAACCGACGGACGAAAACGTGAACTGTCAGCGTCGCGAACGACATTTGCGTCCATTCGAACGGACGGTAACGTTGCCTTTCGAGGTCGATCCCGAATCCGCCGGGGCGGTTTATGAAAACGGGATACTCACCGTCACCGTCAGTCGGCCGGTGCATCATCAACCGAAGAAGATCCAGCTCAAGACGAATTAAACGACAGCCGGAATGTATTAAGAGACATCCAGCAGCCAGATACGAAAGGAATTCAACATGACAACGACAATTTCCACACCTGTTGCGAACCAGACGACCGCCAAAGAGACTGTTCCGCCGAAGGTCGATATTTTCGAATCCCCCACCGAGATTGTGCTATATGCCGAGATGCCGGGAGTCGACGAATCATCAGTCGACATTTCTCTCGAAGACCACGTGCTGTCCATCAAAGGCGAGACGCAAGAACCGCACTACGAAGGTTATACTCCATGCCGTATCGAAACGTCGTATCCGAATTATGAACGACGCTTCAAGATACACGAACTGATCGAGATCGAACGAATCGAAGCGTCGCTGAAAGACGGCGTGCTCAAAGTGCAATTGCCAAAAACAAAACCTCTGCTTCCGAAAAAGATCGTCGTGCAGAAGCGGTAATTTCGGAAAACAGCCGATTACGTCGGCACATAATATCGAGAGGGGAGCGATCACTACTGTGGTCGCTCCCCTTTTTATATCGCGAACAATGGGCGACGATTGAACCGCAATCAATCGGGTTCTTGAGTCACTTCTATAGAGGTTTTGCCGGTGAGCCGGGAAGAAAAGCATGTTTCGGACAGGCATCGGGTGAAAATGGCATTGGTCCCATCGCTGCGTGAGGGTTTACCAACCGTCGGCAGGGGAAGCAATGGTCCAGATGCTGTTGCACTTTTAGCGTTTCTTCGGCGGAGAGCGTTCCGGCTTTGAATTCGTCAAGCAATTCTGAAATCTCGCCGCAATGACGCGAGGTCCACGTGGATTGGCGTTCGGGTGACATAGTTCGATAGCTATAGACGGCTGCCGATGTAGTCACCGCCAGCAAAGCGACAATGGATGCGACTCGCCCTGCCAAGCGCAATGTCAGCTGGCGTTTTTCCATCAGCGCATAACGCTGCAGGTACCCTATCGGGCAGGGGCTCCATTGATCGTTGCTATTGAAAGGTGGCGTCATAATTTCGCGGCGCGAATCTGTTTCACTCGCTGTTTCACACGTACTTCAACATGTAGGTTCGTGAGCCGTTTTCGTATTTATTGTCATATCCCGTCTGCGGGGGATCTGTGCGATTCATTACAGTTCTGAAAAACTATATGCTTCTCTCCTCAGTCGGGTTTCAAACTCAAAGCAGGGGAAATACGTTTAGGCGACATCTCGATATGCGGTCCGTCTGCTGAGGGGAGACGGACCGGTGCGTGAATTTCTTCAGACAGTATTTGCGGATTACGAATGACGATGCATTGCCGGCTGATCTGCAACGTGCCTTCGGATTGTAATGTTCCCAGCAATGTCGTCACTGTTTCGCGCGTCGAGCCGATGATATTTGCCAGATCCTGATGAGACAATTTGATACCGATGACGATTCCTTCAGGGCATTTCTTGCCATATTGCTCGGTCAACTCGAGCAACAGATGAACCAACCGATGTCTGTTCGAACGGAACAATAGCAATTTCAACCGACGTTCGATGCGCCTTCGGCGGAGTCCAAACAGCTTCGACACGCCGAGCGCCAGGTCAGCCGATTGAGCCATCATGCGTTCAAGTTCGTCGGCGGGAATGAAAATAATCGTACTGGGAAGTAGAGTCACGGCCGATTCTTCCCGCGTCGTATCGCCGATAAGCGCCAATTCTCCGAACAATTCCCCCGGTTCAATATAAGCAAGAATCGCTTCTTTTCCCTTTTCGGTGAGATGGCTGAGTTTGACCCGGCCTTGAGTCAGTAGCAGGGCACCGTCGGCGGGATCGGTCGGCAGGTAAACCGACGTCTGCTTGGGAAACGTGCGCAGACGAGAACAGCGCTCGAGTCTCAAGATCTGTTCTCTCGAGAGCCGCTCGAACAGCCGGCAGTTTTTGATATACCAATGCGTTTCCGACATTTCGTTTTCCGAATGCCCAATCGTGACCGAATCTGTACCTACCAGTCTACCGAGAATTCAGGCGGAGAAAAGGGAGTCCGTCACAAATTCACGGTTCGATTGATCGTTCACATCGCCTCGATCAACCATCAGGAGAATTCCACACCGGGTCAGCCAGCAGGTCACGCGCGATGTCAGCACATTCGTATTCATCCCGTTCGGCATCGAAACTCACATTCGACGGGGCATCGTCGGAATTCTGCAGTAAATGTTCGGCCTGCTCGAACGAGCAAAACTTTTGTAACACCCGCAAATACGGTTGGAAGTCGTCGTCGATCATCGCTTCGCTCAAATTCGAATATTCGGATAACAGATGGCTTGGCTGGTGTCGGGTCACGTACTGATGGCAGTTCTCGGCGATGTCGGGATATCCCGCCTTCAATGCCGAGACTCCGGTCAATACAAGAAACTTGTCGCACGGCAGCAATTGCGATTTATGCCGGCTGATAAGGGCCAAGCGAAGATACATCAGCATTTCGCGTGCATCGTTCGCCATCGTGACTGTCCTGAATTCGTGGCCGTTAGAAGGGAATGCGCAGGCCGTCGTATGAAAGTTCAACTCCGGCCGGCAGACGAGCGTTGGTCTCTTCGTAATCGAGTGAATGCGAAACGTGCGTGAAATAGGTTTGACGAGGTTTCACCCGTTCGGCGACTTCAATCGCTTGTGAAAGACTCAGATGCGTAGGATGCGGCTTCTCACGGAGAGCATCGATCACCAGGACATCTAAACCATCGAGCAACGGCCAACTTTCGTCGGGGATGTCACTGACGTCGGTGCAGAAAGCAACGTCATTTATTCGAAAACCAAGAATCGGCAGTTTACCATGCATCAGACGAATCGGCTGCACCCTCTGGCCAAGTACATCAAACGGTTCGGTTCCAATCGGCTCGAAGATGAGCTGAGGGATCGCACCGGGATGATCGTTCGGATA
The DNA here is from genome assembly GCA_027618475.1 of Planctomycetota bacterium. Lineage (GTDB taxonomy): Bacteria > Planctomycetota > Planctomycetia > Planctomycetales > Planctomycetaceae > JAQCEJ01. The sequence goes on from JAQCEJ010000004.1 coordinate 52,555, forward strand.
AGGCTGGGCAAATGCGTAAGCAAATGTTGCGCGAATATGCTTTTCGACATTGGCTTCGCAATACAGTGGAATCGCCCGTTTCAAATACTGACCGCAAATCCTCAGGTCGTCGAGACCGAAGATGTGGTCGGCATGACTGTGCGTATAAAGGACGGCCTCAACCAGACGTATCCGTTCGCGTACAAGCTGCAAACGGAGCTCGGGAGACGTATCGATCAGAAACGTGCCGCCGGAAGTTTGAATGGCCACACTGGTTCTCATCCGGTGATTTCGGGGATTTTTCGACTGACAAACAGCGCAGTCGCATCCGATGACCGGCACGCCGACGCTGGTTCCCGTACCCAACAAAATGATGGACCGTTCAGACGGATGTACCGAAGTCATTAAACCGAAATGTTCCTCTTTCGCGTGGTAATTATTTCATTCCACTGTACTCCCCCCATTGCCCGGTAGGGAAGAGATGTCGGCGACTGTTTCGTCCCAGCACGAAATTTCTTTGTCCCTTCATTTCACCATCTGTAATCCATTTCACGGAACAGAAGTGGCGTTTTACTGATAATTTGTCTCCAATTGATAAATAAGTTTGGGAAAGTTCGAGTTTTCATGCCGGCGAGGCGCGTAGCTGGTGTCTGTTTAACAGACATCAGATGAGCGCCTGCGTGTCCTCGCCGGTTTTATTATTTCGCCGATGTCCCTCCTTTTCATGAGAGATGTCGATGTCCGCGTCTTTCAAGCCAGTCGAGCCCCTTTCGTTCGCGGCAACACTTTCTTAGAATCTCTCTATGCTGAGGGTAAGGATTAAGCTCCTCGTTACCCAAAATCCTGGCGACGAACATCAAGAGAGAACGCGTGGTCTTTTCATCAGATCAGTTCGACGCTCGCATCAAGCGAATCGTGTTGCAGAAACTGCAGTCGCTTCACGCCGCTGGAGTGCGTCATCTGCCGCGCGTCCATTTGTATGTTGCCGAGCAAGCATCGGCGTGTTCAACGACCGACGTCGAGACCAAAATTCTTCAAACGAATGCCACGCGGAAAGTCGAAACCGATATGGCCAAACGCACCGCGACAAAATCAACTCCGGAACCGATCGTACCGGCAAACATGCCGACGTCAGAGACATCTTCGATTCTCCCCGAGCGTCAGCAGCAACTGCAGATTCTGGCCGAGAGTGTCAGTGGTTGCCGTCGCTGCGGCGAACTGGCCGAGATGAGAACGCAAACGGTGTTCGGCGTGGGAAATCCACACGCCAGGATTATGTTTATCGGCGAAGCTCCTGGTGCCGACGAAGACAAGCAAGGTGAACCGTTCGTCGGCAGGGCAGGGCAGCTGCTCGACAAGATCATCGAGGCGTGCCAACTGAAACGGGAAGAGATTTATATCGCCAATATCCTGAAGTGTCGCCCGCCGGGCAATCGCGCACCGCTTCCCGAAGAAGCCGGGAATTGCCGCGAATTTCTCGATGCACAGATCGAGATCATTCAGCCCGAATACATCATCTGCTGGGGGACGACGGCGGCACAGAACCTTCTAGGGACGACCGAATCAATCGGGAAACTCCGAAAGCGGTTCTTTACGCACGGCACAGCCAGAGTGCTCTGCACGTATCATCCGTCGTATCTGTTACGCAATCCCCCCGCCAAAAAAGATGTCTGGGACGACATGAAGTTCTTTTTCAACGAACTGGGAGTCACCCTCTAACGCGACAGTGCATCTGACGAAAACACCGACGGTCGTTTTTGCAGAAAGCGGGGAGATCGAATCGGAGTCGGTTCGGTTGAGTGCTCGCCCGCAGTCGTCTTCACCTGCATCGGTGCCGTTTTCTGTTCCATCGCGCACTTCACAAGAATCCAGCGCAACAGATCCCGGCGATGAATTTGTCCGATGACCTTACGGTCGCGAACCACAGCAATTACTCGGCAGCGCTGCTCGCGAAACAGCGGCAACACGGCGTCGAGATCTTCATCTGCCGTGCAACAGGGAATCTGACAGCTCACATAATCGGCGACGGTGCGATCCGGGGCCGCCTCCATATACAGGGCCTTCAGAATTTCGTAGTCGGGGATAACACCAACCAGCCGGCCGACATCATCGGTTGCATACAATTCACCGACGCATTCATGGGTCAATAGTTCGGCAGCAGCTTGAATTGTCGAATCGAGCGAAATGCAAACAGCTTCGTGCGTCATCAAGTCGCGGACGAGTACGGTCATGGCAGAACCTCGCGTGACGTATATTCGTGGAGAGGAGTTCGAGTTCTAGGCCGGAAAATGGCGGTGAGCCACCAGCCATCAACGACGACGTCACAACTCTATGTTGCCTTTTGGCGACATGCTGTCAAATCGCTTCATTTTGCATGGTCTCGTCGGGAAATCCGGGTACAATTTATCGGATATGCGGATTAACAGCTCTTCGAAAAATGGTGGCACTGCCGGCATACCCACCATTGCGATTGTCAGGTATCGAGAAAACAGCGGTAGATAAGTCATCGGTGGCACACGTTTAGTCATCGATCATTAGAATCTTCTTGACCGACGTGCTTTATCGTTCTTATGATGGAATAATGTTTTTGTGCTATTTTTCCCGTTGATTTTGGAGAACGTATCCCCTCTTTCCCTTTCGGTCGTATCGGTTATGGCAGGAGGGGGGATTATTGGTCTGATCGATCGGGATTCGAAGTTCCCCCCGAAGCGTTAGAATCCGAATCGGACGCGGGAAGGTATGAAACGAGCGGTAGTTGTGTCGATAACAGATACCGGCATCACAGGCGTCGGCAAACAGCATGTCGTTATGGACCAAAAACGACATCGAATCGGTGCGGAGATCAATAGAACGAGTTTCATCACTCTAACGTAAACCGACGAAGGGTCAGATGCGGCCGCATCCGGTTTTCCGTCCGGAATGACATGAAACACGTGCAGGTGACGGTCGAAAATCGACCTGTAAGGAAAAAAAATGCACACTCTCGGAAAAGTGTTGGCGTTCCTGGTTGTCGTGGGAGCGGGGATCGGTGCGGCCATCGCATCGCGAACTGTTGTCATTCGCTCCGGATACATGAAAAAGATCGACGAACAGAACGAACGCCTCGTTAAGAACGCCGCACAACTCGAAGAATTGCAGACCAAGGAACAGAATCTTCGTTCCGATCTGGCCCGACTCAATCTGGGCTGGGATCGCGTCTGGGATGGCGTTGGAACCCAGATTCAGAACGATGCCAGCATCGTGATCTCGATGGGAACGAATGTGGGACTGACGATTCCCGCCGATCAGAACCTGCCGGTGCCGGTGCTCCATGCCTTTCAACCGGGTTCCAACGGCGAATATGTGTACGTCGGCATGTTTGCCGCATCGGATGTTCGCGAAAATCAATCGTTGCTGGTGCCGACATTCGTACCGCGTCTCTCGGAAGTGAGTACCTGGCAGAACGGCAACTGGAGATTTCGTTCACTGATCCCCGCCGGGTATACCGAAAGGTTCCTCAATCTTGCGGGGCGACTGAATACTTACGATCAACTGAAAGAAGCGAAGACCGCCAACCTCGAAGCTCAAACACAACTCAAGCTGGTCGCCGAACAACATCTGAAAAACCGACTGAACGAATTGAATGGTAATCCTGACTTTCAGAACGCCGAGGGAAAACTTCCTCCCGAAGATGTCAAAGGCTACGTGGCGACGATTACCGATGTGGAAGAGCAGCGAAACCAGGCATGGGAAGTGGTTGATGAACTCCGACGGCGGTTGTTCCACGCTCATTCGAATATGGTCGAGTTGATCAAAGCCAATCGTGAACTCGCCGGGAAACTTCCCGCTACTCCCGCCGCCGAAACGTCTGGCGAAGTCGAAGTTCCCGAAACGGCAGCGAAATAGCGGTTACGCGTCACGGACGGATACGGCGACCGGTCAGACAGAATCCGCGACCGCGAACGTTTATTTCGATCGCTTGTTAATATGCGACGGTGCCCTGACCGATGCGGCGGATATGCGCGCAAATCGCTCTTTGTCACACATTCTCGACGTTGATTTGCTATAGGATATCACCTGCCGATGCGATATCCTGCGGCGATTGACGACACAATGTTTTGACGAACGCCGTTCGTTCCGGATAATGGTCTGCTATGGGAATTTACAACCGGGATTACGTGCGCGACGAACCAACGTCTCCACGTAGGACTCATTTGGCCAATCAGACGGTGATCACAACGCTGGTCATCATCAATGTGGCCGTCTTCGTCTTGCAGAATGCTTCTCCTCAAGTCACCGACATGCTGTCGTTGTCGGTCAACAATCTGCGCGATTTTCAAATCTGGCGACTGCTGACGTATGGCTTCTGCCATAGCATGGAACTGAACCATCTGGTTTTCAACATGATCGGCTTGTGGCTATTCGGCCGTGTCGTCGAGCCGATCTACGGTCACCGCGAATTTTTGTGGTTCTACCTGACCAGCATCGTTATTTCCGGCTTGTGCCATGTGATGTTTCAACTGGGGCAGGGGTTGTCGAATCCGGTGATTGGCGCCTCGGGAGGCGTGTACGCCGTCACGATTCTGGCGGCCATCCATTTTCCGAGGATGACGATCCTGTTCATGATGATCTTTCCGCTGGAACTCCGCTGGCTGGCAGTGTTGTACATCGGCATGGATTTGTACGGTATGATGCACGGTGGATCGAATGTCGCGAATGCGGCACATCTGGGCGGAGCGGCATTCGCCGCGCTGTATCACTATAACGGCTGGCGGTTGACGGGGCTGATGGCCTTCCGAGGTTTCAAATTACATCTGCCGAAACGCCGGCCGAAAGTTCAGATCTATCACCCCGAATCGAACGAGCAAGATATCGACATGAAAGTCGATGCCCTACTGCAGAAAATTCATCGCGAAGGGGAAGCAAGCCTGACCGACGACGAACGACAAATCCTAAAAAACGCGAGCCGACAGTACAAAGAACGTCGCTGATCGGTGTTACAACACCTCAACAATCGGGTGCCCTTCATCCAGCAGTGGGTGCGGCCGGTTTTCGATATCGGTGACGTACATCTCGGGATCGAGTCCCAACGCGGCATAAATTGTCGCAGCCAGATCGGCCGGTGTGTAACTTCGCGAAACGGGATAGGCGGCCTGAGCATCGGTCGCACCGATGACCTGTCCCACTTTCGTCCCCGCTCCCGTGAAGAACACCGATCCCGCCGGACCCCAGTGATCGCGCCCCCCCTCAGAATTGATTTTCGGCGTCCGTCCGAATTCGGTCAGAAAAACAACCAGCGTGGTGTCGAGCAAGCCTCGTTCTTTCAGATCGGAAATGAGGGCGGCAAAGGCTTTGTCCATGCCGGCGAGGTGATATCCCCGCTTACACATTTCAGAGATATGCGGCTGCTTCTGCACTGGGACGGCGTGATTATCCCACAGATTGCCGTACTGCAAATCGTAACCGTAGTCGACCATAACATAACGTGCTCCGGCCTCGACCAGACGGCGTGCGAGCAGACAACGACCTCCCAGTTTTGTACGGCCGTAACGATCGCGCAGGGCGTCGGATTCTTTGGTCACGTCAAACGCTTCGCGAATCTGCTGACCGGCAAGCAATGTAAACGCACTTTCGTATTGGCCCTCGAGAGTCTGGAAATTCGGCAGTTTTTCCAATCCTCGCAATTCGGTTTCAAGCCGTTCACGCAGCCGAGCCCGTCGATCGATTCTCGCAGAGGTCATCTCTTCGAGGTATCGCAATTCCTGCGGATTGAGGTTTTCTTCAAACAGCGGTGAAGGATTTTCTTCTTTGTCGCCCACCGTGAAATCGGGTTGTTCAGGACGACCGCCGACGCTGAACGGAGCGTATTGATTTCCGAGCCAGCCGCCAACGAATAAATTCGTAGGGGGCGGACCGGGAAAAGTGATGCCCGGAACCGCGATGTAGCCGGGCAACCCATTTCGTGAACCGTAAAGATGGGATACGATCGACCCGATATTCGGGTGCTTGAACAATTCTGCGGCGGTGACGCGACGGCCACAGAGCGTGAAAACCTGACTTAAAAAGTGGTCGTTGCTGTCGTGAGAGAAGCTGCGGATAACGGCGAGATCTGCGGCGATCTTTGCCAGTTCGGGCATCGCTTCGGTGAAATGGACTCCCGGAAGCTGCGTATCGATCGTATCGAGCGTGCCGCGAATTTGTTCGGGAGCCTCGGGCTTGGGATCGAACGAATCGATATGCGTGACCCCCCCTCCCATCCACAAGTAAATCACCGATTCTGCGCGTGACTTCGACGTACCAGTCGATTCACCGGCAAGCAGGTTCGCCGGCAATGCCGTCGCGGCGATGCTCAACGAACCAACGCGCAATAAGTCGCGACGGTCGAGAAGGCCGAGCGGTGATCCCGATGGACTCAGAGTCGAGGAGTTTTGACTAGCGAAAAGTTCGGTCATATCGAATGCCCTGCAACAGTATCAGTAGCCATAATTATTGTTCGTCCCGGTAACATACACCTTCATTGTCATCGTAACATCCTCAAGGGTGAGACCACCTGAAAAACGCGTGAATCAGGAGTTTTCTATCGATCGAGATCGACAAAAACGGCGCAGGCGTTCCCATTGGACATTATGACGTATCAACTGGCGATGATGCAAGGCGATTCGAGTAAGTCCTCGGAAGGGAAAGCCCTGAAAACGGACGAGGGTGTCAACCCTAATTTCCCTTAACCGCACTCAGATGCAGCACACCGCGAAACCCGACGTCCTGCGGTCGACTCGCCGTTTCGGTCGGCCAGCGTTGCCAGAGTACCCAGTCCGGGCCGTTGCCGCGAACGACGTGATGATTCGAGGGATTCGATCGACGTGGGCCCGACCAGTTACGCCGCACCTTCGGCACGGCCTTCGCGAGATCGCTGTAGGCATCAGCCGTGTAATGATCGAGACACCACTCGCGGACATTCCCTGCCATGTCGAAGAGTCCGTAATAACTGACATCGTGCTGAAACGATCCGACAGGATCGATCTGTGAAATGTCGCGATTGCGCGTCCAGATCGCGCGGCCGGTTCCCCAGGGATGCGGAAAGCCATTCGGGCCACGGGCCGCTTTTTCCCACTCCGCCTCTGTCGGCAGATCCTTTCCCACCCAGCGCACATAACCACGCGCTTCGCCCCAGTTGAGTCCGCGAATCGGGTCGTCCCCTTTGCCGCTGATGTTATAGGGCTGAGGCGTCGGACCACTCTTTGTACCGCGGATATCATTGATATAACTCTGAAACTGGGCAACGGTCACTTCGTAAATGTCGATGTAATACGAATCGAGATCGACGATGTTTTCGGGTTGTGCGTCAGACGGCCCCCGATCGTCACCGAGTTGAAACGTTCCTTCCGAGACGAGGGCCATCAGGCTCTGATCTTTCTCGCACCAGATGCGATGGTACTCCCCTTTAGAATTCACACCAAATTTCGGCAGGGGAACAAACCCATCGGGAAGCTTTACCGTGCCCCGTCCGTTCGTTGAGGATACGTCCCCTTCGCTTTCGACAACAAACGACGAGGCGCCTTGTCGATCGAGCGGAACGGCGGTGACCAGCGCCAAGTCTTCCGGAGCATAGTCGGGTGCCTCACCGGCTACCAGATAATTGGGAAGATCGTTGGAAACGCGAAAAAAATCATTGCGATCGGTCGTAGCGTTGATGAAATCTTCCCGGGCTTTAGCTTCGCTGGCCTTTCGATTTTGTTCCGCCTGTTGCGGGCTGATTCCCGATGAAAAACCCGTTACCGGCGCCGCGTGATTCGCAATGGCGATTGGCTGAGGCGGCGGAACGTTTGATGCCGGAGCCTGAGGCGACTCGGCGTCACTCCCGCATCCGGCAACGGCGGAGGCAACGACCAACACCACTGCGGTGTACGACCGCCATCTGACGGACAAGACGTCAATATTTCGTCGGGATGAACTTCTCATGGTCATGCATACGATTTTCAGAGGGGTGAATCAGGTCGGAGTAGAAAAACTCAACGCCTCACATCTATTGTCGAATACAGTCCCGCGTCTGACAAGCCTGATCCCGCCGTGTCTCGAGAAAAGATGAATTCGATCAGACAACCGAATCGATCAACTCCGTCAGTTTCTCGGCGAATCCGGGCCTGTTTCGCAATTCCTTTGCCGCATCGGGTGCGGCATAAATGCGAACGCGTTTGACCGAATCGTCGAACTGGGTACTCGCTAACGCCGCAATCACCGGAGACGCCTGGTAGAGCGATCGATAGATTCCCTCTTTGGGATAATAGATATCGATTTGAATCTCCACTTCTTTTTGCTGCGGTGGCGCATCGATAATCAGATCGGTCGGCACGATGTTCGTGTTCCATTCGCCGTTAATCGCATGGGCCAGGCGGACGGAGACATCGACGAGTTGTCTATATGGCTTTTGTGCCAGAGAATGATACAACTCGGTCGCATCGTGACTGCTGTACTCCGCCAGCCGTTTGTACAACATGCGGCGTGGTCCGAAGATTCCTGCGAGCAGCGGCTCGACCGACGTCCCGGCAGCCTGTGTTCGCAACGCCGCAATCGTATCGGCTTCGGTGAGTTGAAAGAAATCGCGGCAATTGAACTGCTGATGCAATTCGTAAAACGCGCGGGCGAACATGCTGGTCGCCGATCGAACGGCATGATGCCAATACACTTCGCTGAACATCACATACCGCGCGAACACCATCAACTCGGCGGCGGTTTTCCCCTTATATCCAATCGCAAGACCGTCGCCGGTCTGATTGACTATCAACGATTGAATCAAGCGGTTCTTGTCGAAATTGTTACCGTACGGCACACCGGCATGCAGACTGTCGCGACCGAGATAATCGAGTTTATCGATATCGATCGGTCCCGAGAGAATCGACCGCAATAAATGCAATTGCGGAGCATCGGTCTTGGGGACAAGCAGATCGAGCACTTCGTCGGGTGTGACCTTCCATCGCTCGATCAACACCTGTGCGAGTTCCCGTTGAGGAGAAAGAAACTCCGACGCGAATTCTTCGTGCGGCGGAAGTCCGTCGAGATTCATATCTTCGATCGGATGACAAAACGGCCAATGACCAAGATCGTGCAGTAACGCGGCGCAGATCAAGACCTCAGCATGATGTGGATCGACAAGCTGGCAAAACGTCGCATCGCGGCTTAAGTGCCACAAATAGCGAAGTGCATTGTGATAGACGCCGAGTGCGTGTTCGAATCGTGTGTGCGTCGCACCAGGATAAACCTTCGAGACGAGCCCGAGTTGTGAGATGTGCTGCAACCGCTGAAACTCCGCCGTATCGACCAGAGCCCGCACGCGGGGAGGGAAGGGGACATCCTGCTGATACGGAATGCGCACCAGCTCGCCGCCACTTTCGAGCTGGGCCAATTCCGGAATGTCGCGTAACGCATTCGTCACCGCTGCTCCTCCGGTTTTGCGACCGCAACCGCCGGATTCGCGAAATGCGCCGACGGAACGGACTGTTGACGGGGTGCGAACAATTTCTCGACGACATCGGCAATCGTTTTGTTGTCACCCGTCGCGCCAACCGCCTGCAACGTCTCCCATAACTCCCCTCCAAGCTGCACCGTGTGCTGCATCTGCGGAGGGATATTTGGAGTAAAGTCCACCGTTGTCCGACGGGTCATTTGCTCGGCGAGTTTTTCGGGAATAGCTACGATCGTATCGACCGTTTTGAAGTCGACCATACCGACCAGAAGCGGATTGATACGACTTGCGATCAAGCTGCGGGCATCGTCGCAAAAGGCGATCAGCGCTTTACCCAACGTCCACGCCATCGCCGCCTCGGCAACCGCTCCTTCATCGGGAACGCGACCGTTCAAGTTCCAAACCATGGCGTCACAGGTGATCGCGAGTTGATAGACATCCAGCGCAAAAATCGACGCGTGCAGAAATTGCCCTGCCGTCGGGCGGTCCCAACCCCGGGCGGCAAGTTCATCGAGAATCAGCCGAAATTCCATTCCGTCGCGATGCGGCAAATAGACGGCGAAACCATTCTGCACCAATGTATCGGCGATGGCCGTCATCTCTTGCCGTTCGGCTGAGTTGAACAACGGCCCACCGCAATAAATTGTCCCACGAACACGGGGCATCAAGAATCCTTTTTCTCGACCAAATCGATCGGCAGGCGACACAATAAGATATGTCGAATTGTAGCAAATGATGAGCGATCGAAGCTACGAATGGACGATCACCGGCCATCTGCGCGTAAAGACGCAGAAGAGGGGCTTTCCGACTTTGGTCGTGCGACCTAAGATAAGAAAGTAAAGAACGGCAACATTGACATCGAAAACCACCGTTTCACGATTCTCAACACAGGATGTGTGAAAATGTCAACTCCCATACGGATCTCGGTTTAATGTCTCTTGACGCAATAGCCGTACATCGGTTATCCCACCCTTTGAAACACTATCACAACCGGCAGTGAGCGTCGAAAGTCTGTCTTCAGATACGGAAAAACGCCGCTGCCAAGCAGTAATGTTCACGACAAGCAGTTTCATAACCCTCCGGACGGCGGATCATTCCGGGCAATTTGGACGAGTATTCCGTCGCCAAACGGGTTATGAAACCAGTTCTATGTGCATCCAGGATTTCCCCGCTCGGGAGAGGTAAATTCATGTTTGAAACGTCATTTATGTCGGGTATGACCCCGGTCAGTCAGCGACGCGATTACGCACGACAGCGACAAATGGGGATCGGCGACCTGTTGCTCGAAAATCGTATCGTCTTTCTCGACGGTGTGATTACCGACGGCTCGGCGAATATGATTGTCATGAAACTGCTGTATTTGCAGTCCGAAAATCGACATCAGGACATTCATCTGTACGTGAACTCTCCCGGTGGATCGGTCACGGCGACCATGGCGATTTACGATACGATGCAGTTCCTCGACTGCAAAGTGGCGACTTACTGTGTCGGCCTCGCCGCCAGCGGCGGAGCGATTCTGGTCGCCGGAGGAACGAAAGGAAAACGATACATCCTGCCACACGCCAAGATGATGATCCACCAGCCGTACGGCGAAGTCGGCGGTCAGGTTTCGGACATCGAAATTCAGGCCCGTGACATTCTCGACACCCGAGAATCGCTCAATGAAATTCTCGCCAAACATACCGGCCAGCCCATCGAAGTCATCGCAAAAGATACAGAACGTGACCGCTATTTAACGGCACCGCAGTCGAAAGAATACGGCCTCGTCGACGAAGTGCTGATCAAGTCGAAACCCGAAGAAAACGTCGGCACATCGACGACCTGACTGTTGAATTCCGACTCAGAATCCTGCGATCAAAGCACCATGTCGCGACGTTCGCAGATCGACACGACAGAGAGACAGGCGGTTTGAATTCGACATCGGATATTGTCATTCGTCACTGGCGCCGGCTTATTGGAACCACTCGAAAGAATTGAACACACCTATGACAGTCCTCGTTCCCTATGTTATCGAAAAAAACGGCCGCGATGAGCGGGCCATGGATATTTACAGCCGATTGCTCAAGGATCGCATCATTCTGATGGGGAGCCAGGTGAATGATGACGTTGCCAACAGCATTGTGGCTCAACTGCTGTTTTTGCAGTTCGACGATCCTGAATCTGATATCCATTTGTATATAAACTCCCCCGGCGGATCGGTCACAGCGGGAATGGCAATTTACGACACCATGCAGTATCTCACCTGCGATGTCGCCACTTACTGCATCGGACAGGCTTCGAGTATGGGAGCCTTGCTCTTGACCGCCGGCGCAGCGGGAAAACGAAATGCCCTGCCGAACGCCCGCATCATGATTCACCAGCCACTCGCGGGGATGCAGGGGACAGCGGTCGAACTCGACATTCATGCGAAAGAAGTCATTCGCATCAAGAAAAAACTCAACGAGATTTTGCTTAAGCATACGGGGCAGACGCTTACAAAAATTGAAGAAGACACCGACCGCGATAATTTCATGTCCGCCGAAGAAGCGAAAAACTATGGGCTGATCGATAACGTTCTCGAACACCTCGCGAAGCCAAGCAAATCGTCAGATAAACCTGCCGAGTAATATTCGAAGAATACACGAGGAGCAGGAAACGTCTTCCAGACGGGAAAGCCTCGTTGAATTGTCCACAGGCACGGATGCCATGTTGAAGCCACGGATTGTGCGAACGAACGAACGACTAGCAGTTCTTTGGCGAACTGTCGCGCTGGCGTTCTTGACGCTCATCCCACTTGGTTGTGGTTCCCGTCGGCAGACCGATCTACTCGAAGCCCGGCTTCGCGACCAGGAAGACCAACTCGTCGAAATGCAAAGAGAGGTTAACGCCGCGACCGCCGAACGCGATCGACAGGAGCGCGAAAACCTTGATCTGCGAAATCGACTTGCCGAGCGCGGTGCGAACCTGCCGACTCCCGAACAAAGCGATGTTCTGTTTCGAGTCGCCGGAATCTCGATCAACAAAATGCTCTCCGCTGGAATCGACAGCGACGATCGTCCCGGCGACGATATGCTCGCTGTGATGATTGCTCCGCACGACGAACAGGAAGACCTCGTCAAACTCCCCGGCACGGTCGAGATCGCGGCGTACGATATGACGCTACCTGAAGATCGGCAACGTCTCGGTTCGTGGACGTTCGACGCGGCCCAGACTCGCGAGAAATGGCACAGTGGAATTGTCGGTGCCGGTTTCCTGTTTCAGGTGAAATGGGACCGTTCGCCTTCCGCCGACGAGGTTCTGGTCCATGTCCGTTATACGACAATCGACGGCCGCCAGTTCGATAAAACCGAAACGCTACTCGTGGAACCTCCCCCCGCCGACATTCGCAGTTTCGGCGACGATGCGGGCGTGCCGGTACTTCCTACGGGGAGGCGGTCGCGCTCAAGTGACGATTCCGCCGGCCGAGTGAGGCTGCTCAATTCGTCGAGCGATGATCAGGACAATCCGTTTGAATAACGCTTGATGGCATTCGTGATGATCAGCGCATCAAGCGGGCTTTTTCCATCGCGGCTTCGGCTTCGGGGATCTTGCCGCAGCGCTGATAGATCACCGAAAGCTGTGTGAACGAGAACGGGTCGTTCGGTTCAAGTTCGGCGACTTTAAGAGCATGCTGAATCGCTTCGTCGGGCTTGCCGATTTTCTGCAGATGCACGCCAAGTGCCGAATGGGCGAGCACGTGGTTTGGGTCGATCGTCAGTATTTCTTCGAGCTTATTCACGCAACCTTCGAGGTTGTCGTCGAACTTGAGTTGCATCGCTTCGTTATACATCTGGTCGGTCTGGTTCATCATTTCCTCCGTCGGGCGATTAAAACGCGTCAGGCGTTTTGGCATTTCGAGCCGTGTTGTGCATCGGTATCATAGTCGAGACCCAACCTCGTTCCAATCCTCCGACGGGAATTCGACCGCCGATGACGACTACAACGGAGCCCATCCTCACGTCGAAACCTACGCGCCGCGAATGGATTTTTATTGTCGTCCTGACGCTTGTCGCTTTCGCGCTGCGCGGCGGCGGGCTCTCGCGCGTTTCTGTCGAACATTTCGACGAAGCGATTTACGCTTCGAATCTGTTGTTCGGCGAGTCGGAAGGTTACGGATATCCGCAGCGAGAATTCTTCGCACCGCCGCTGTTTCCCTTTCTCGTCGAATTGACGATGATCATCGCCGGTGTTAGCGGGCAGTCGGCGATGTATGCCAACGTGCTATTCGGGACTCTGACGATCCCGCTCTTGTGGTTCGTCGGACGGACCTGGTTCGGACCGGTCTGCGGCTGTGTCGCGGCGTTCATCGCCTGCGGATACGACTTCCACATTTTCTACAGTCGGACCGCATTCACCGACATCTCGCTCTGCTTCTGGTGGCTGCTCGCGGTGTGGGCCTACGAACGAAGTTTTACGTTTCGATCGTGGAAGTACGCGCTCGCCGCCGGCCTGTTTTCGGGACTGGCATGGGCTACTAAGTACAACGGTTGGATCACCTGGCTGATCGCCCTCACCGGCGGACTCGGTTACGTTCTTTTCTCGATCAAAGACGAACCGCTCGCCCGACGGCTCAAACTCTGGGTCATGGTCTGCAGCGTGAGTGCGGTGACGATGCTCGCCTGCTGGTATCCGGTCTGGACTGATCTTCAAAATGTCGGTGGTTACTCAGCTGTGGCTGTGAATCATCAAGGGTACTTTGTGGGAGTGGCGGGGTGGTGGGATTCGCTGTTAAGTCATGTAAAAACTCAACGAACGGAACAGGGAGTAATCTCCGTCTTCGTTTGGACATTCGTCGTCACCTGGACCGGGGCCATCTTCGTTCGTTATTTTATTCGTCGAGATGGGCGTACGCAATATGATGGATTACTGTTGTGGTTGCTACTTTTCGGACCACTTATCGCTCTATTGTATCTCGGTGGGTCGATAGGCTTCGCGACGGCTGCGGTGGGATATTCGGTAATAACTTTGATTAACGAATTGTGGGATGAAATTCGACTGTTTCGAACTGGAAAAAATTCATTTGATCATACCTCACCCAAGTTATCGATTGCTGCAACATGGCTGCTGGGTTCATGGTTATTGGGATTGCTGGTCACCACCCCCTTCTATCAACCCTATGCGAGGCTTTCCCTCCCACTTATCACAGCCGGATTATTGGGATTGAGCTCCCTGTTTGCCGGAGTCGTCGCTATGTTGCGAGATGAATTCGAACGTCGCTTGTGTCGACGATTGGCAATTTACGACTGGCGAATGATAGGCACGCCGATCGTGCTGAGCCTGACCATTGCCATCGTATCTGGTGCTGGAGCTGCGACGAATGTTCGACCTTTCCCCGCTTGGCAATCGCGTCTGGGATTGGAAATTGCCTCGAACGAGATCGCCGAGGCGATCCTCAACGACTCCTTTTCACGTGAAACAATCGCCGCGAAAGATCAAGCGATTGTGTACGTGTGGGGGGAACCGGCAGTGGTGTTTCATTTGCGAGCAGTGGGCTGGCCGTTGGTCGCTCCGGTGGCCAGTACGAGTTTTCTGGAACCGAATCCCGGAGCCCCCGATCTGCCGACGTATCTGGTGGTCGGTCCGCATTTTCAAAAAGACGTGTCGGACGGTGTGTATGATATCACCACCCAATTGACACTGGTCGACCGGTTCCCCTACCAACCGAGCGACCTCATCGCATTTGACGAACAGCCGCCACAAGAGTTCGGTCAGGCGGTCTCGCATGAGGACGAGATGGTTTCGTTGTTTCGCATCAAATGACGAACCATGAGCCGGAATCTGATGCTTCCGGCTCGCCAGTGAAGGGGGCCCGTTTCACGTGAAACGGTAGACAAACGCCTAGTCGCCCCCACAAATTCTGAACATAATTATCTCGTTTCACGTGAAACGGGCTCTCCAGAACGATCTTGCCCTGTTTTTCCTCTCACTGGTACAATCCCGCCCCTTCGCCGAGGGCTCGGCGTGTTTTCAAGGACGAACATTGCGATAGGAAGTCGACATCATGGGACAGGGACATTCAGAAGAGAATCGCGAACAGGGACGCAAACGACTCGGCCGGGGCCTGCATGCCCTTTTAGGGGACGACGCTCCCGTCGAAACAACGCCCCCTTCGGCCTCCGCAACACCCGAAGGAGGGTCGGGGCTTTCGCAGATTCCCTGCGACCAGATCGAACGCAATCCGTATCAACCTCGAACGCAGTTCGGCGACGATGCCCTCGCCGAACTCGCAAGCAGCATTCAACAGCACGGCGTGCTACAACCGCTGCTGGTGCGGAAGGTCGAACAGGGATATCAGCTCATCGCCGGCGAACGTCGCTTGCTCGCGGCGCGAAAAGCAGAGATCGCCGACGTTCCCTGCCGCGTGATGGCGTACGACGACCAGCAGGTCTGCGAGGCGGCCCTCGAAGAGAACCTCAAACGCGAAGATTTGAACGACCTCGAAAAAGCCCGTGCATTTCAGTCCTACATGAAGACATTCGACATGTCGATCGAGAAGCTGGCAAAACGGCTAAGCTGCCATCGCACGACGGTCAGCAACTTGCTGCGGTTGCTGGAACTTCCCGAAGCCACCCAGGAGGCCTTGCTGGCCGGGCAGATCAGTTCGGGACATGCGCGTGCGATGATTTCGCTTTCTGCGATCGATCAGCAGAGGCTCTGTCTCAAGATCGTCAAGGAGGGATTATCGGTCCGGCAGACCGAGCAAGCCGTCCGCACAATGCAGGAACCGAACACTGTCCCGTTCGAAAAGCCGGCTGAGCCGATCGAGAAACCCGAGGTCTCGTACCACATCCTCTCTCTTCAGAATCAGCTTCGCGACTTAACGGGAACGAAAGTCACCATTCGTCAGACCGGCAAGAACTCGGGAGAGGTTATTCTGCACTTCGATACGAACGACGACTTCGAACGAATTCTACGCGTCATTCGCCGTCCCGCCGCATAAGGATGTTCTTCAAATCCCTCTCCCCTGAGCGAAGATTGAGTGAGGGTGCCTTTCACCATTCACCATTGCAGCACTGAGACAGATCACTTCAACCGCTGTTGCGCCTGCTGTTTCGCTTTGGCATACACGTCGATCGGCGCGGGTGTATTCAATTCGGTCGACGGTGCTTTTGTCGCGGGTGCGTCCCCTGACATGACAGGCCGTTTGGCCGATGATGCGGCGACGGTTTGAGTTGTCGTGCGGCGCCACCATTTCCAACGCGATAATCTGGAGACTGGTTTCGCCACGGGCTGTGCGGCGGCTTCGATTTCTTCCGGTGTGAGTACGTCGACGATCCGTTCCCACAGCGACAGGCGACGACCGGCGATCTCCAGCAGGAGGACAATCAACCCCGCCATTGCCAACCAGGGAATGAGCGAATACTTTCGCACCGAGCGAGGGGGGTCGCGGAAGATTTCGAGCACTTCGGCGCGCGGCTTGCCTCCAGTCAAATCGGCGATCGAGCCGAGGACTTCGGTCCCCGCGGGAAGACCGACGCGCGGGGCATACTCGGGAGAATACGGCAACGACACCGCCGGACCGCGCTGTACGCCTTTCGTCCCCGATCGAATCAGTGTGCGATACGTGCCATTTTTTTCGAGACGAAATCTCGCTTCGAGCGAATTCGCCCCGGTCCAGACGAGGTCGGGAAGAATCGGTGTCTGACGTTCGTCGCCGGGTGGTACGACATACAGAATCGGAGCCTGACGCGATGCGTCGCCTCGCTCGGGGTCGAGTTCTAGACTCACGACGGCTTCTTGCCCTTCCTGCTGCATGCGGACATAAACGTCGGTCGGATCGTCGCTCCCCATCAGCCAACGGGCGTGGGTGATCAGGAATTCGTTGTAAGCGTCCCAATTGCCGAACGCTCCCGAATGCTTGCCATCGACTTCGAGTGTGATCGCCGCCGCACGACCGAGTCCACGATACCAGAATGCCGACCAGGGGGCCGCGTATTCATCTTGCGACGTGACAGCAATCGTCGCTTCAGGCTTGAGGTAGCTCAGATTGTAACCGCCGACTAATGGGAAGGCCTGCTGTTGCCAGTTCCCCATCAGCACCGCGTCGGGAAGCATCTTACCCGGAATACCGTTCGGCTGTGTCTCGGGATCGTTTTGAATGAACGAACTGCGAGCGACGCTCATCGTATCTTCGGTGAACAAGCGAGGGAGTTCTTCGGGGTCGGTCGTGAACATGATGTTGCCGCTGCCGCGTTTGGCGATATCTTCGAGCAGTGCAGAATCGACGTCGGCTTTGGTTCCGAGACCGATCACGCTGCACGTTATTCCGGCGTCGGCATACTTCTGCAGCAGGTTGATATAGTCGCCCGGCTCTTCGCTGTCGTTGGCATCGGAAAAGAGAATGATGTGCTTCGTCGTCTGCTCGGCAGACATCAGCTCCTTTCCCGCCGCGACCAACGCCTCATACACGAAGATGCCGCCTCCCATGCTTTCAATGCGTTTCACTTTCGAGATCATTGGCTCAGGATCGTCGAGCGACGTCATCGGCACGATAGTGTGCGGTGTACTGTCTACGGCGATGACCGCGACGCAGTCTCCCGCCGAGAGCATGCGAATGCACTCGGCCGCACCGAGATTTGCGAGATCCATTTTCACTTTGCCGCCGCTGACAGGTACACCCATACTCCCCGAACGATCGAGGGCGATCGCGAGTGCCATACGATTTTTTCGATGTTCTTCGCGCATCTCCATCGAAACGGGAAGTACGTCATCGAGCGGGCTCTTGAAATAACCGCCGGTGCCAAAACTTCGCTCGCCACCGGTGAGCAGCAACCCGCCGCCAAAGTCTTCGACGAACTGCGCGAGCCGTGCCATTTTGATGCGTCCGAATTTGTTCGCGGGAACGTTTTCTATGATCACCGAGCGATACGGCTCGAGCGCATCGTGTGTGAGAGAAAAAGTATCCGCCGACGCGACATCGACGGGGAGGTTACCACTGATGAGGGCGCGAACGAGATTGTCCGGTTGACCATCGCGATTAATCACAAGCAATCGAGCTCCTGCTTCGGCGCGCACGACACCGAGTCCCTGATTGTTTTCGAGCTGTGGATCTCCATCGATATCAAGCCGTGATGTATACGTATGTATTCCTGGTTCATCTAGTACGTCGCGAAAGATCATGCGGTTTCCACCGAGTTGCAATTCTTGTTCGACTTCCGAGATTTGTCGGCCGTCGCGATACAGTCGGAGTTTCCCCGACGCCGGTTTGTCGGCGTGCATCCAGACCGAAATCTGAAAAGGCTCACGGAGGGAAACAACCTCAGGAAGCAACACCGATTCGATGGCGACGTCGCCGATGTTGACGCGCTCGAACACCCTGTAATCGATCGGCACGCCGGCATCGCGACAGCGCCGGGCGGCGGACTCGGGGTTCGGCCCGTTCGCTTCACCGTCGCTGAGAACGAGAACCCGCGCCGGTCGGTCGTCTTGCACGAGCGTTAACGCCGACAGCAAACCGGCATGCAAGTCGCTGCCGTCGATCGAGACCGGATGGATGAACTCATCGAACTGCGTGATCTCCGAAAGTTCGCGCTCAATTTGTGCCGTCTGACCGAACGCAACGAGGCCAATTCGGTCGCCTGATCCGCGACCTTCTTCGAGAATCTTGACCAGTTCGACGATGTGTGCGGCGTGATCGTCGCGAATCGAACGCGAACGATCGACGACCACAACGATGTCGGTTCCATAACCGCTGAGATTCAGCAACGGACCGGTGATTGCTAGCAAAAACAACACCAGCATCGTCGCGCGCAGCCATCCCGTCACACCCCGAACGCGGCCCCATTTATGATAGGCCCACCAGAGCGGCATCGCCAGCAGAAAAAGTTCAGGGTAAACGAACGTTAGCATCTGATTTCAAAGTCCAGAATCGAACGACACATATCGACGGCCGCAGTGAAGATGTTTCAGATTCGATGCGCAGGCAACGTAACGATCGAAAACCGTTTCGTCCTGTCATTCTCATCTCCCCAGTGACGGTTTCAATATCTTCCAATCGCTAAACAACATCAATAATACGATCACGATTCCCAGTAACAACAACCATGTCATCGGATCGTCCAACGTATAACCGATTCCTTCGGTTGGCGTAATCGGGGCACGTCTGCCGGGAGACAACTCTTTTAACGTCGATTCGCGACGGTCGAAAAACAACACCGAAAACAGACCGATCGACTGATTCTCTTCGTGGATTTCGTAAATCCCCGGTTCTTCGAGTGGAGGTATTTCGACAAATTCACCGCGAGGAAGAGGTCGCGATTCGCCGTTATGAATGAGCAAAAGTTCCGGCACTTTCGTTGAAGTGTTCCCGCTGACTTCCGGTAAAGGCCAACGAAATTGCACCGTCTCGCCCAGCCGATAGTTCCACCGCGACTGTCCCGGCAACTCGCGACGCCGCATTTCAACGAGATTGCTGATCAAAATCGGCCAGTCGGGGCTTTCGCGTAGGTTCGAGCGATTCATATCGAGGTTGAGCAAATACGCCTTCGCCGCCGAAGTGTTGAGTTCACCGAGCAGCGGGATCTTGCCGACGCTGATCAGCGGTGTCAGCGATCGGTCGGTCTTTTGTACGCCACCGCAAACGACGCCACCGAGCGTTACCCCTTCGAGCAGGGGATGCCGTTTGTCGATCAGGTAAGGGCCGACAAGATCAAGCGCCTGTGAGATAGCAGTGTCTGAAGAATTCAGCGGTCCGATCCCCAGCCACCATTGTTCTTCGGCGAGAGGGGCGATCTTTTCCGCCGGTGCAATAATCAACTGCGCCTTGGTTGCATCAGTGAGATTGATATCGTCGAGTTGCATCAATACCTGTCGCGCAGTGTGACCGGCAGACTGGTCTTCGCCAAATGCAAGATTTACTGACAGCGAGCGGATTTTCGGTTCGATCAGCGTTACGGTATCGTCGATGGCTAGTGCATTGCTGGAAGACGTGATCGAAAGGGTCAATCGGCCCAGTCCGCCGGGAAGCGAAGCCTCGAACGGCAGCTCCTGATCAGCAGCTAGGTTGAGTTCCTGATTGAAGATCGTTCGATTGCCGGATATTCCCTTCAATGTTGCCGTTTGCGATGTTCGCCCTAGATTGGCAATGCGGACGTACAATTGTCCTTTCGACTCGGTCGAGTCGTATGTCCAACGTGCCGTGGTGAATGCGAGATTGTCGAGTTGCCTTCCGAAAGAGACGATCTCCATCGCGGTCGGAATCACTTCGGATGTTGACGGAAGGTGATCGGTGAGAAACAAAAGTCGCCCGGTTTCGCCGGCAAACTGAGAAGCGAGATCCCATGACGGTCCAAAGTCATGCATCGGCGCCCGTGGTGTCCACGTTTCGAGCACCGGCAGCGTCTCTTCCACAGACGCCGCAGGACCAATAAGCATAGTGGGACGATGACCCGATTCGATCAGCGTCACGACGGTATTGCGTCCCGAATCTTCGAGTCGAGCCGTCAGTTCTTCGACCGCCGCATCGCGAAACGTTTTCTCTCCGTCGAATTTCGAGGCCATCGATGCCGACTGATCAAGCACGACCACCCAATGCGTAACGCGATTCATTTCATCGAAACGCGGGTCGGCAATGATCAGCGAAATGAACAGTGCCGCCAGCAGTTCCAGTAACAACGACGGGGTGATCGGCAATTTGCTTCGCTTGCGGCCGGGCGACTGACGCTGTTCTTCGAATTCCCACAGATGACTTCCGGCAATCACCAGCGGCGGAAATCGATGGTGATACATATGGATCACCACGATCGCCGGCAGAGCGAGCAGTCCGAGTAGTCCCCAAGGGTTTGCAAAGTACATATTAAAGACTTAAAGCAATGTGCGCGATCGTTCAGCGTTTCAACAAACCAGACTCGTTTGTATTTCTCCGCGTCCCCGCGCCTTCGCGGTCAAAATCAGTTAACGAATGCGAAGGCTAGCTCAGGTATTTATACTGACAAAAACGATATACGATCAATTTGTGGCTTCGTTTGGAATGAGCCTTCTGCATTCTAATGGATGACTCAATCCGTTCTCAGAATTTCGGCATATGACAAATCTTCACGGCAAAGTCGGATCAAACCGCGATCGGCGATTAAGGTGGCGAATGTCGCGTGTGCCCGACGACATTCACGGGCAAGTTCGGATTGTAATGCTGCGAGTCGATCGCGATAAGCGGCGACGCGACGGCGATCGATCAGCAGATTGCATTCCGAGCGAGTTTCGGCGTCGATCAATCGCCGTCCCCCCAAGACGGTCGGATCCGCTTCCCAGGCGTTGAGCACCTGAATGACCCACAGCGAACCGGTATCGACGGCGAGCCGGCGAATCAACGAAGCGGGGTCGTGAGGAAACAAAAAATCGCTGATCACGATTCGCAGCGATTTTTTCGACGCCGGAAGCAGGTTCCCGTCGAGGATTTCGACGGGCGACGCAATTCCGTCGAACGGATAATCGGTCAGCCAGGTCAGCTCAGACTGCTTCATGACTTTCAGAGGACGGGAATCGTCGAGCGGAATGATTTGCGGTTTGCCACCAAGACGAGCGGAGAGCAAGGCGAGCGTCGCTGCGATTTGCCGGGTGACAAACGGCTTTGTTGTTCCGCCGGTCGTCATCGATCGGCTGGCATCGAGCAGGATTTCGGTCTTAGGACTGATTTCGTCGCGATACAGCCGGACCATCAACACATCGGACCGTGCATACGCAGCCCAGTCGAGATGGCGAATGTCGTCGCCGGGAAAGTATTCGCGGTATTCCTGAAATTCGAGAGAGCTGCCGGTCCCGCGACCCAGCAGTTCACCCGATCGCCCGGAAATCGGCATGCGCGGCAAACCGAGCTGGTACGTCTTGACGATTTGTTGGACTTCGGGGTCATTCTGCACAGGAGCCTCGGTTGATAACGATCACATCCAAAATTCAAACGTATTCCGTCCGTTAGTTCTCGGTTAGCGGCGTTGGGTGTACTGCTTCGACCGTCTGGGAATCGTCTGCAATTTCGAATACGTCCTTCGATTCTAGATATTCGGGGAGCGTCTCTTCGGCGTGAAAGACAATGTTCGATGCGCGGCGAAACGCCGGAACATTGATCATGATGCCGATCGCGGCGGCGGCGATAAGAATGAGTAACGTCCATTCGCGGTCGAGCGCACTGCTGGAGTAAAACCCGGCGAGATAATTCACCGTGAAAACCGGATTGATGATGTCGTACACTTCGTACTGATTATAACGGGCATATTGAGAAAAGACGCGGGGAATGAGCGGTGCAATGATACAGAATAGTACGAACAGCACCGTGATGATGCGGGCATGTGCGGGACGGAATTCTCCTGATAGTGCATGGCCATTGCGTATCAGAAACGTCCCCACACTGGCAAAGATGATGTAATAACAAGCCAGACCGACAAACGCCTCGGGATCGATGCGGATTACTGATCCATACGAATAATTCGCCGCCGCGACCATCACAAGGGCAATCAACGCCACGATATGGATGGCACTGTACAGCAGACCGAATGCGCCGCCAGGCAGAAAAGGAAGCTGCAACACACGCCACAACCGACGTTTCGGCAAATCACGACGAATGCGCCGCGAGAGATAGTCGTGTTCGGTGCAGACGAAAAGCGAAACGATTCCCCAGTGCACGAACATCACGCTAAACAAGGTGATAAAAACTTCTGCACTTCCTGAGCCGGCTGATGTAAACAGCATGATCGAAGCGATCGTCACCCATACCAGAAAAAATTGCACGCTGGCGACGACGCGAATTCTGGTGCTGCGGTTTCCCGATTCGTGCGTCAACTGGGCCGCCGTGATTTGTTGAAACAGCACGGCATACGAGAGGCAGCCGATCAACATGAAGACATTCCACAGCCAGAATTCGAGCGAATCGAACGGAAACGGCGCACTGATGATGGACGTAAACGCAATGGCGATCCAGAAAAAGGCAAAGACCAGAAGTCCGAACGCAAACAACGTCGAGAGCGCCTGCCAGTGACGCTGCCTCGAATTCATGCTCAGCATCATCATAAACGTCGCCAGCAACAGCGACAGAACAGTCGACCAGACGAGTACGTACATGACGGGAAACTGTTCGAAGCCGT
The DNA here is from genome assembly GCA_027618475.1 of Planctomycetota bacterium. Taxonomy (GTDB): domain Bacteria; phylum Planctomycetota; class Planctomycetia; order Planctomycetales; family Planctomycetaceae; genus JAQCEJ01. Next base: position 76,063 of record JAQCEJ010000004.1, read on the forward strand.
CCAGCAGCGACGTAAAAGCGATGAATGGTGAAATCGCCGAGTAATAGATAAATAGCTGCAGCAAAGCGCTGTACAACTTCCCCCGAACCACGCGCGACGGAGAAAGAGTCGTAATCGATAACAGTTCCGCCGTGAATTCATCGCGCTCGGTCATCAAGCTGCGGTATGCGCCGAACGGCACGACGATGAACACCGCCACGGCGAGCACCCAGTAGTAAGGAATCACGAAGTACGTGCTGACTCGGCCGTATTCCATCTCGTTGTAGTTCAGCCATGTTACCCCTACGGTGATGATCCACGAGACCAGCAGCAGCAACATAAACGTGACGACGAACTGCCGACTCTTGAGCGACTGGCGATTCTCCTTGACGAGAATCGGATTCAGCCTGTCGCTGTATTTTTCCATCAGATTCGCGACGTTTGTCATGCGGCTCATTGCACGACTCCTTTGGTGATCGACATGAAGGCATCTTCAAGCGTCCGCGATTTGCCGCGATACTCGACGACGAAGAATCCGCGTTGAATCATCTCCTTGAGCAGTTCGTGCTGTTGCTTCTCGTCGCTGGGGTAATCGAACGAGACCATCAGCCCGGCGACGGCCACCGAACCGACATACGGCTGTTCGAGCAGAAATTTTTGCAATTCGTCGGCACGATCGATCACTCGCACCATCAACCGCGTCGATTGAGACTGGAGTTCGGCGATCTGCTTTTCCTGGTTTTGAATCTCTTCGATTGTACCGTAGGCCAGAATGTTGCCGGCTTCGATGATGGCAGCGGAATCGCAGATCTCGCCGAGTTCGGTGAGAATGTGCGAACTGATGAGGACCGTTTTTTTCATTTCGGTCGCGAGCAGTTTGATCAGTTCGCGAAGTTCGACGCGGGCCCGTGGATCGAGTCCCGCAGCCGGTTCGTCGAGCACGAGCACTTGAGGATCGTGTATCAGCGTGCGACCGAGACACAGCCGTTGTCCCATCCCCTTCGAAAGTTCGGTAATGTACTTGTCGGCGAGTTTGCGCAGCTCGGTGAAGACGAGAACATGCTCGACAGTCTCGCGACGGCGTGCCCCTTTGAATCCGTAGGCCCTTGCGAAAAAGTCGAGATATTCGACAACGGTCGTATTGGGGTAACGACCGAAGCTGTCGGGCATAAAACCCAGCATACGCCGGACTTTTTCGGGGTCGTCGATGACCGACTGTCCGCAGATGAAGGCGTCCCCTGCTGTCGGCAGATCGAGCGTTGCAAGGATTCGCATAGTCGTGGTCTTGCCGGCGCCGTTCGGTCCGATGAAGCCCATTACCTGACCGGCATAGGCCTTGAACGAGACGTCGTTCACCGCTTTGAGCCGCTTGAAGAAACGGTGCAAATTGCGAACTTCGAGCGTCGGTTGCTCTCCCTGTCGCGAATTTGGTCGTTCGGTCGCGGCAGGACTCGCCGTTGCCGTCGTCATGCGTGCGTGATTATCGAGCCTGGTGTTAAAATCCATATGTAACTCAGGAAGTCAGTTCGTGGTATCTCACCCGCTTCGTGCGGAAGAAGCCGAAATGAAAGGGACATCGTGTAAGAAGTGAATGCTGCGTCTAAAAAACAGATCTGTTTTCCCCCTCATCCCTTACTTCTATTCCTCATAAAACCCAATCACGAAATGGGCAGGGGAGAATTCTTTGGTGTTTTTGATTCCCAGATCAACACCCGGGTTTTCCGCGAGTACTCCCACATAAAAGTGCTCCCCTTCGAATTCTTGCTGTGGGTTCGGCATCTCAGAAAACCGCCGACACTTGTCGAACAGCGTCGACACTTCACTTCTGGAGAAACTCGTATTGATATCTTGAGAATAATAATACGAGCGCCGACTGTAGGGATAACTGCTGTAGCCTCCGCCGGTCGTGACGGCTTCCGGCGGCATGGCGGGTTTATTCTCGTTCACCAGATCAACAAAACGCCTTTTGTTTTCGGAGTTGGCCAGCGGAAGTTCCGCCGACGCACCGGCGGGAATGTCGTAACCGACGTAGTAGTGTCCGTCGGTGCCATAAACCCCCAGCGCTTTCAATCCGTACGGAAAACCGTTCTTCACAACAATATGTTCGCCGTTGGGAGACTCGATATCGAGCCTTGACCGCTGGTCTTCGTACGTAGCGGTATAAAATTGCGTTCGCGTTCGCGAAGGAAACCATCCGGAATAAAATCGCTGGCCGTCGGTCCAATCGACTCGACCGCTCTGAAATAACTGTCCCGTGTTCCACAACGGATAGACCGCAGTATCGGGACGGAACGACAATCCTTCAGCGGGAGCGAACCCCGCGTAGAGAGAATTTCGACTGAACGTTATCGCCGATTGCGCACGCTGGTCGACCAGCGTCATACTTCGCATCCGCGACTTAATGGAAAATCCGTGCGACAATGCCGAGAATGAAAAGAGCGAAACGCTCGTTAGAAAGGCGATCACGGGAATGGTGATCACAATAATCGCCAGTTGCTTCTTGCGGAGGAAATAAAAGTAATTGACAGGCCCGATCACCACGGAAAACACCGTAATCAGCACGAGAAAGGCGGCGACGGGAAACCGCTGGATGCCTGGGATCAGAAAATCGAGAAACTCCTCGTTCCCCGTTCGCGATGAAAACCCCTGCCGAGCAATCCATAATTTTTCCTGAGGAAAATGAGAACGCCACCACGACCAGTCGGCGTCAGTCCCGGGAAACGGGTTGTCGTGAAATGCGTAAACCATGCCGAACATCAGACGTCGCGACCGAAACACGCCCCCATCGGTCGACCATTTGAATTCAGGTGCAGCCGGAACCGGAGCACCAGGACCGGGGGCCGGAGTCGATGAAATCGGCCCGCGTCCCATCGATGCCTGTCGTTCCTGTTCGACCTGGGTTATCGGTCGTAAACCCGATTGAATTACTTCACGACGTGAGAGATCGGCCGCCGTCCAATCGGGCGCGGCGTTCAACAGGCGGTCGCTTTCCAGCAGGCGTTCGACATTGGCGCGATTATCTTCCCAGGCTCCAACACCGGTCAGAAACAAATTCCCCCCCGAGTGAACCCACTTGCGAAGAGAGGCCCGCTGTTCGTTGCTGAGTGCTGCGAAATCGTCCATCGAAACAGAGACAATGTCGAGCCCAGTGTAGTCGATCCAGTTGTCGGGCAGACTCGATGCCGGAACGGTCTCTTGATTGCTGATTTCGGAGACGGTCGAATATGAACTGTAACCGCCGTAATATCCGTGTGTGGGCGGCGTCGAAACGTGGCGGTACATACATTCTCGCCACGGCGTAAAATCGATGGGAGCCGATGAAACCACCAACAGGGCGGGACTGAAATTCTGTAAGCCCGAAGTCTGCGGCAACGTCACCGACTGACGTAGCGATTTGATCTCGCCGTCGGGAGCATACACTCTGATCGAGGCGTACGTTCCCGCACCAACCATCGGAACCGACAGCGTCGCACGGACGATGGCATTTTGTGGAACATTCAACGCACGTTCGACAACCAGTTTCTGGCTGTTGTAATCTTCGCCCGTCATCACCACGCGCAGATTGCGCGTAACGCCATGATTGACGATCCGCAAGCGAATCGGCAGGTAACCGCCGTATTCGCAGCCGGTCCATCGCGAATCGGCGGTCATTTCGAAATCATCACCGCGCGTCGAGGTTTCCGACCCGTCGCCGCGAACGCCACAGGGGTCGGCAATAAGCAAGCCGATGATGATCAACGCCAACCGGATGAAGCGAATCTGACTACAGGTGAAGTGTTTCGTGGTGCTTGTCATCGTAAATTCGCTTCAGGTCGTCAGGGCTTCGGGAAGTGGCCGGCCGACATCCGAGACGACGTCTAACAGCCGGTCGACCATCGTTCGTGGCGTCCAGCCTTCAAGTCGTGCCGAATAATCGAGAATCAATCGATGACTGAGCACGCTCGAAGCAACCCGTTTCACGTCCGAGAAGCCGACATTCGGTTTTCCCGAAAGCAACGCCGAGGCGCGAGCCGTTCCCGCCAGTGCAATGGCCGCTCTGGGGGAGGCTCCGAATCGCACAAAGCGTTTAACCTCATCGGGAGACGACGGTTGCTGCGGATGCGTCGCCGTCACCAGCCGGGCAATGTAGTTCGCAACAGCCGACGGAAGATGCACCCGATCGCATTGTGCGAACAACTTCGAGAGCTGTTCAGCGGATAGGACTTCTTGCAAAAGCGGCGGCCTGCCATGCTGCCTGGTGTTAATGATGGCTTCGAGCGTGTCGCTGGAGACACCCTCAACCTGAATTTTGAATGTAAAACGATCGAGCTGCGCTTCGGGAAGTGGGTATGTCCCTTCGAGTTCGATCGGGTTTTGTGTCGCCAGTACGAAAAAGGGGTCGGGGAGTTCGTGTGTTTCCCCGAGCACGGTGGCCCGGCGTTCCTGCATCGCTTCGAGCAGGGCCGATTGTGTTTTCGGCGTGGCTCGGTTGATTTCATCGGCGAGGAGCAGATTGGCAAAAATCGGACCACGATGAAAGACCAGCCGGCGTCCTCCCCCCTGGTCTTCAAGTATCGGTGCACCGACGATGTCGCTGGGAAGCAGGTCGGGAGTAAACTGTACACGGCGGAATTGCAGACCCAGCAGCGCCGAAAGCGATTTGACAAGTTCGGTTTTTCCCAGACCGGGCAACCCTTCGAGCAACATATGTCCGCGAGCGAGCAGACAGATGACGACGAGGTCGAGCAGATTCCGTTGTCCGATGATCGCCTGTTCGAGCCCCGCCAGCAACGATTGCAATTGCTGCTGGCTCGATTCGACTTCCTGCGGTGTGAGCAACGGTGCGCCGGATTTCTCCGCAACGCCAACTTCTCGATCAACAGATTGAGACAACGGGTAAACTCCCTGAAGTATAGGATGAAGGTTTAGGAATAAAGGATGCGTCTGATGGGGCAAGTCAATCAGGTTGCGATGGCCATCCCTTGTCCTGAGATTTCACTGCTTGCTGAAATACCCCTTCACGACCTGACGGTGCCTCGGGCTCAAGGGGCGCTTCCAGACTTCCTGTCCCGACTCGGCGAAAAAGGTTCGAAATGACCCTCGTGCGGTCGATTCGACCGGAGTTTCGTTCGGGGCCGCTAATGTGATTTTGGAAATCTGATCGCTCTGTTCGTCGAGATAGCCGGGAGGGAGTGCAATTTCTTTGAACTTGGAGCCTTGTTCGTCCGATTCGTCGCCGTACGCCATTTCGGCGTCGCCGCGACCGCGTGTGATACCGCCGCGTCCCGGTTTGTTACAGTTTCCGTTCCCATTACAGAGTGCTCCCTGACAGGACGAACATTTTCCTCCTTTGCACGATTTGCATTTCTCACGAGCCTTACAGAGTTTTTCGTTCTCACTCTTTAAGAACTCATCGAGGGCATCGAGCTGTGCCTGACGTTCGCTCGGGTCGGATGATAATTTTCCATCTTTCAGCAATCGTTGCAATTGCTTCTGTGTTGCCGCCGAAAGATTCCCCGTCTTGCCGGCGATGGTATTTGAGGCTCCGGCCTTCTGTAATGTTTCGAGCGCGGCATTTTCGTGATCCTGCATCTGTTTGGCGTCGAGTTTTGCAAGCGTGACGCCTCCTTCGCTACCACCCAGCGTCTGCAGAGCGCTTTGCGCTTTCGAGACGGAGGCCGCTTGCGATTCGATCTTCATTCGCAAGCGATCGCTCAGCGAATCGATCGTCTCCCACTTTTCGTGCGTCAGCGGCTGATGTTCAGTCTCCTCGCGCAACTCGTCGATCGCCTGTTGAATTTCCTGTTCTTCCTCTTCTTCAAGTGGGGCGATTTCCTGTACCGCCTCGAGCATCTCATCGAGATCCTGAGTCGCTTCATCGCCGACTGTTCCGGCAAGAATCTTCGTTTCGGCTTCGGGACGAAGCGGTAAAAAGCAGGCACCGATCACGAACAGAGCCGGTATACGGCACGGCTTGAGCAAGCGGCCTAAACGGAATTTTGGAATGTGACTTTTCCAGAACCAGTCGCCCTGCGGAAGTTTTTCGTTCCACTCTTCATCCGACATTTCGCTGAGCGTCATCAGCAAGCCATCGGCCTGAATTTGACGATCGAGCAGCGCAATCGACTCGCGATAAGGGACGATATCCTGTTCCGAACGCCAGGCGGCGATTCCCAGCATCGGCAACACGCCGATCAGCAACCAGGGGGAGTACTGCCAATAGCGCGGACCTCCCAGTTTCATCATGAGAACGACCGCTCCCGCCATCAGCAGATAGATCGCGGTCGTTTCGGCCGCGCGCTGTAGAAACTGTCCCCAGGCAAGTCGTCGTCTGTAACGTTCGATCCAGATGTCAGCCTTAGACACGAGGAGATCTCCTGTCAGTACGATTTAATCGAATCGGATAATGGGTCGCTGTTTACTACGCCATTGATAATGTATACCAATGAACCCCGACATTCGCCAGTGGAATAGCATCGGAATTCAATTGCGGATAGATTCGTGGGAGAAGCAGATCAGCTGTCGAATGAGATGTTCTCCCCCTTTGTTACGTTCATTCACAGGGGTCAGTTGGTTGAGAAAGCGTGGAATACGCAAAAATGTTCAATAACACCGACATTTGATGGGATACGAAGAAACGATGGAGCCGGATCAGTCCACCATGCCGAATTCTGACATTTCGAGTAAAATCGCCACCTCATGTAAGCGATTTGTGATATTCGTTTTGATGGCGATGACGTCGCCGCCACTCACGAACGACAGCCATGCCGACGACTGGCCGCAGTGGCGCGGGCCGCGGCGGGACGCCGTTTCTCGGGAAACCTGCCTGCAGCATGAATGGGGGCCGCACGGTCCACCGCTTGCCTGGCATACACAAGGGCTCGGACGGGCCTATGCCGGCGTGGTCATCAGCGAAGGACTGGTCGTCACACAAGGTTCACAGGGGCAGGATCTCGTCGCGACGGCACTCGATGCGGCAACAGGGGAACTCCGCTGGACTCGGATCATCGGCAGCACCTCACGTATGCCGTCGTCGACGCCGCTCGTCGATGGCGATCGACTTTACATTCTCGATCCCGACGGTGAACTCGTGGCGATGGAACTCGCCACCGGTAAACCGCTCTGGCAAGTCAGTTTTCTGAACGACTTCGCAGGCGTGATGATGTCGGGACGAGGCTATGGCGAAACACCCCTCATCGACGGCGATCGGCTGATCTGCACGCCGGGTGGACCGGAGGCGATGATGGTCGCTCTTAACAAATACACCGGCGAGTCAATCTGGAAGGCTGCGATTCCGCCGCTCGGGCCCAAAGGTCGCGACGCGCATGGGTTCGCCTCGATGATGGTCACCGAAGTCGCGGGCGTAAGACAGTACGTGCAACTGGCCGGTCGTGGTGTAATCGGCATCGCGGCGGAAGACGGTCGATTCTTGTGGGGGTATAACGACATTTGCGCATCGGTTGTCAATATTCCTTCACCGGTCGTCGCTGGCGATCTCGTCTTCTCGGCGAACGGTTATAATGCCGGAAGCGTGCTGCTCAAGATCGTTCCGGACGAAACCTCAAAAGACACTGATGGAAAGCCGACGTTTACCGCACAGGAAGTCTATCGTCTCTCGGGAAATGAATTTCAAAACCATCACGGCGGCGTGTTACAGATCGGCGACCACATCTACGGCGGTCACGGCAGCAACAACGGCTTTCCCACATGCCTCGAATTGAATACGGGAAAGATCCTCTGGAAACGCCGTGGGCCGGGTGTCGGTTCGGCAGCGGTCCTTGCAGCTGATGGTCATCTCATCTTTCGTTATCAGGATGGCATCGTCGCCGATCTCGAAGCGGGACCAGACGGGTTTCGCATCACGGGAAAACTGCAAATCCCCGGAGCAGGTGGCGACAGCTGGGCTCACCCGTCGATATCTCAAGGATTGCTGTACCTTCGCGAAAAAGATCATCTGTGGGTCTACAATTTACGCAAAGATGCAGCCTCCCAACTTGCAATCGTTCACGAAGAGATTCCCGAATCGCTGCGAGTCGCGGTCAAACAGCTTCGAATGCGGCAAGCCGCAGTTTCGGTGTTGTCGACCGATGATAACACCACGCGGATCGATTCGTTGCAAAAAATGTATCGGTTTACCATCGATACCACCGACGCCGGTAAACCGACACTGGTCATCGTGTTGACAGCACAGCACGTCACCGACGAAGGTAACATTTCCGCCGAGATGCTCGACATACTGCGGGATATCGACACTCCGGTTGTGGTCAGTCTTGCCGGTACGAAGATCGGTGAAAAAGGATTCGAACAACTCGCGACCATCAAAAACCTGTACGGACTCAATCTCGAATCGTGTCTGGCCGTAAACGACGCGGCATTGATTGATGTCGCGAAATGCAGCGAACTTCGGACGCTGATTCTGATCGGCACATCGGTCACGGGTGAAGGAATTACGTATTTGACATCGTTGCCGAACCTCGTCGCTCTCGACTGCGAATCGTGCGACAAAATCGACGATGTGAGTTGTTCGGCGCTTGCCCAATTGACGTCTCTCAAAGCTCTCCGGCTGAAAAAGACCGCCTTCGAGCCGACGAATGTCACCGATGCCGGACTCAGCCGGCTCACCGCACTCAAACGCCTCGAATGGCTCGACCTGTATGCCAACGGTGTCACCGACGCAGGTCTGGAATCACTTAAAGAGTTGCAGGAGCTGCGCGATCTGAATCTGAGTCTGATGGGCTACTCCGACGCAGGACTGGCCCATCTGGCATCGCTGCCGAAACTGGAACATCTTGAGGTGCTCTACAACGACGGTTTTGCCGGCCCGATGCTGACCGACGCTGGTGTCATGCCATTGTCCCGTCTCGAGCAACTCCGCAGCCTCAATCTTACCGGGGCGAAAATCACCGACGCGACGCTCACCTCACTCGGTACTCTCGCTCACCTTCAGTTACTGCAAATCGTCAACACCCGGACGACGCCTTCCGCGATCGCAGAGTTTCAGAAACAACACCCCGAATGCACAATCACCCACGGCGAATCGACCCCGGTGGTGGATACCGGAGATTAACGACGGCTGAATTGATTGCGAGGCCGACAACCACACAGACCATGCGGCGTCTACAATCAGTTTCATAACCCGCTGGACACCGAATATTTCATGACTATTTGGACGCCTATTCAGTCGCCAACCGGGTTATGAAACCAGTTCTAATCGAATTCCGCCAAAGGTCGATCATTAACACCCGGATCCCAGGTCAACACCGCGCGAACGTCAACCGGCAAATGTGTGTCATTCCCACGAGCAGGTTTTCATCCTGATACGGGACAACATCGTCGGCATAAATTGTCCAAGTTGAAAGACTTCGATCTCATGAAGCGTGATACACTTCATGAAATGACGACGATGGATCGTCCCCGGCATCGACCGGGAATCTCTGCTTTCCCCGTTGACGACAGTTCCGAACGATTCTAGACTGTCGGCGTCACATCGCGGGACGTAGCTCAGCTTGGCTAGAGCGTCTGGTTTGGGACCAGAAGGCCGCAGGTTCAAATCCTGTCGTCCCGATTCGATACAAAACGGCTCATCGCAACGTGATGCGATGAGCCGTTTTTCATACGCCTGTATGTATACGCGTAACTGCGAGGATTTGGCTGATTGTCCAGTTTCAAGTCCTTCCCTAAGTAAATTTCATTAGACAAGACTGAAAATTTCTGACTAAAGCTGTCACAATTCAAAATGGATTCGGAGATTGGATTCTGGTTGTCTCGTTATTTTGACGGCAGACCATCGTGCACGACACGACCGAACTACTGGCACAGGCCCAACGCGGCGACGATGGCGCGCGGGCCGAATTATTGACCCGCTATCGAGATCGATTGCGGCGAATGATCGCAGTGCGTCTTGATCGCCGCATGTATCCCCGGATCGATCCGTCGGATGTTGTTCAGGAAACCCTGCTGGAAGCCGCGCAGAAACTGACAGATTATTTTCGCGAGTGTCCGGTGCCCTTTTATCCTTGGCTGCGCCGCATGGCGTGGGAAAACCTCATTCGCCTGCACGAAAAACACGTGAAGGCCGCCCGACGCAGCGTAGTTCGCGAAGTACGCTCGCTCGCTTCACTTCCCGATCCGTCTGCGGTCCAATTGGTGGACCATCTCGCGGCAACTATCGCAGCTCCCGATCGTCGTTTGATCGAAGCCGAAATCAAAACGCGTGTCATGAAAGCGCTGGGTGAACTCCCCGATCTCGATCGCGAAATTCTGATTCTCCGATACCTGGAACAACTCCCGGGAAAAGAGATAGCTCAGGTGTTGAAGATTAGCGAGTCGGCAGCGCGTCAACGCCACGGTCGTGCAATAGCTCGCATGGCGAAACTCATGAACCAGGACCGTCATGGAGATGAGCTTTGACGTTTCACCAGACCGATCCATTGAAACGTTCGGAGATAAACGCCGAGCTCGACGGCTTGCTTAGCGAATTTACCACCCGCATCCAAAGCGGGGAACAGATCGCAATCGACGATTTTACATCGCAGCATCCCGAATTTGCCAATGAATTAAAACGCCTGTTGCCAACGGCACGCGCATTGGCCGAAATGGTACATACCACTGGCTCGAACATATCTGAGGTTTACCTGCAAAACACGACCCTCGGAGATTTTCGCCTGCGGCGCGAAATTGGACGAGGGGGTATGGGTATCGTTTACGAGGCCGAGCAAATTTCTCTAGGACGCTTGGTCGCATTGAAGATTCTGCCATTTGCCGGTGTGCTCGATTCGCGTCAACTTCTGCGATTTCAGAACGAAGCTCGCGCAGCCGCGACGCTTGATCATCCTCACATCGTGCACGTACATGCCGTCGGTCAAGATCGAGGAGTGCATTATTACGCCATGCAAATGATCGATGGTCAAAGTCTGGCCGAATTTATTGCGGTCCGTTGTGCGGCTGAGACGGTTTCGCCGCGCGAAAACGACATCGCAACCGTAACCAACCATCACACAACCGAGGTACAGAATCGGCCTTCGGCCGATAGAACCGATTCACGACGCGAGTATTTTCGTCGTGTGGCTCGATGGGGAATCGAAGCAGCGGAAGGTCTCGACTATGCCCACCAGATGGGGATCGTGCATCGCGACATCAAGCCCTCGAATCTGATGATCAACGCCGAAGGAAAACTGTGGGTGACCGATTTTGGGTTGGCTATGACTCGGAACAACTCCGGCTTGACCATGACGGGCGATGTCATGGGAACTCTGAAATACATGAGTCCGGAACAAGTCATGGGCCAGAGAGGAATTATCGATCAACGCACCGATGTCTATTCACTGGGAATGACACTGTATGAACTCTTGGCGCTTCAGCCGGGATTTAACGCGTACGATCGATTGGAAATTCAACTCGCTATCGAACATGTTGATCCTCCGGTCGGCCCTTTTCGCGAGCGGGGAGTACCGATCGAGCTGGAACTGATCATCTTCAAAGCGATTAACAAATCACCCACTCTCCGCTATGCGACGGCAAAAGCGTTCGCTGACGACTTGCAACGGTATTTGGCCGATCAACCGATTCATGCACGTCAAGCGACCATTCGCGAGAGAGTCGCTAAATGGTCGCGACGCCATCGTACACTTGTCCGCAGCCTGTTGGGAGCAGGAGTTCTCTCGCTTGTAGTCACGATAATTGCGGTCACCGTTGTCGCACGTGCACGACAAGAAGCAGAAATGGAGCGGTCGTTACATCGAGCCGAAATGACGATCGCTGCCGCGGCCCGCAAACATCTGGCTGAGCAACAATATGTGACACGAATCAATCTGGCAGACCGTGCCATTCGTCGTGGCGATCTTATCGAAGCCGAATCGCATCTCGATCACATTTTAGAACTCGACCCGTCGACTGTCGCACCAGGTTTTGAATGGAACTACCTGAAAAGGATGTGCGATTACCGCCTCGAAAAATTCGGTCAACACGGTAGCAGAGCCTATGCGCTGCAGGTATCTCCCGATGGCAAACTTCTGGCATCGGCAGGCGAGAAGGGGGTACGCATCTGGGATCTACGCACACACGAATTGGTCCGATCGATCGACGTTCACATCGGTGATGTCAACGGAGCCTCGTTTTCGCACGATAGTCAATGGCTCGTTACCTGTGGTGATGATGGAACCGCTCGCGTCTGGAACACCAGCACCTGGAATTCGATTGCGATATTACAACATTCCGGACCGGCCGGGGGAGGACGTTTCACTCCCGACGGCCACGCACTTTACACGGGCGAACGTCGTGAGTCTCTTCCTCTTGACGCTGAACTGCCCGAAACCGCCATCCTCGCCTGGCCAAAAAAGCGTTGGAAGGTGACGGACGATAAAATGTCGGTCGGGGACAATGTTGTTCGTATCTGGGACACACAGACATGGACACAGACCGCAACACTTGACGGACACGACGCAAAACTGCAAGCCGGCGACACCTCGGATGATGCGAACTGGGTCGCAACGGGTGATGCCGACGGAATCGTGAATATCTGGCAAATGCCGCAAGGATCGGTATTTGTTCGATTTTCACACGATCAACAGGTGGCTACGCATAAACCAGGTGTGCAATACATCGATTTCGCGCACAATCACCCCTGGATTGCAACCGCGGGAAGCCACAGCGTCCACGTCTGGAGAAATGATGCGTCTTCCATTTCCCGTTTGGCGACAGAACTCTCGACCATTCGTTGCGTGGCCTTCTCTCCGGACGATACATTTTTACTGACGTCGGGATTCGAGAGTCAAACGTATCGGGGTTCGATCGAAATCTGGAAGCTTAACGGAAATGGTACCTACGAAAAAACAGGTTTGATCAAGTTTCCTCATATTGTGTGGTCGCTGTCTTTTATTGGCCCGGACGAATTGGCGGGAGTTACCGATGACGGTGTGCTTTACCGGTGGAAACTTCCAGGACTGGTGTGCGCACGACGCCACGTATCCTCGGTTCCCCAGAGCTTTTGCCATGTTGCTCTCTCTCCCGATGGTCGTTGGCAGGCACGATCCGGTCCCGAGGTTGTCGTCCAGTCAACAGTTGATCCCAGACAGGAAATCGTTCTCGACAGAGAATCATTTTCCGACAGCCCACTGGTCTTTTCCTCTGACGGCGAATGGTTATTCGCAGCGCGGATGGGAATTTGCCGACGCTGGTCGGTCGACGGGTGGGTTCCGGGACGGTCATTGCAATTTTCGACACCCAATAATCGCATTCAGAAAATGGGGATTGTTTCACCGGATATGTTCATCGCCGAAGACCTTGATGGAAGCCTGCAGACGTGGACCGTCGATGCCGATCAAATCGTGAGAGCCGCTGACGAAACGTCTCCGCGACAATTATCGGTCGTTCTGCCGAAATCGAATGCAACACTTGTGATTCAAGTCGGTGCCTGTTCGCTTCTCAAAGATGATCAGAGAGTCTGGCAAAAACTGTTTCCACAAGTTCAGGCGGCTCAAGTCTCTCCCGATGAAAAATGGCTGGCACTGGCAAATGCCGACGGCAGCATCGAGATCGCCGATGTAGTAACGGGGGAGGTGCATGCCCTATGCCTGGGAACAGGAGTTCCCGCAAGGTCATTGGCCTTTTCGCCCGACGGTCGTACGCTTGCCGGAAACGGTCAGACCGATGGCGAAATCCGACTTTGGAATGTCCAAACAGGACGTGAACTTCTCACCCTCGATTCGGGACTTCGGCTGATTCGATCTCTGGTGTTCTCTCCCAACGGAGAACGAGTCATCGCCGCCGGGCAGAACTCACAAGACTTCGGTGAGGTGGTTGAGTTTGAGGGGATCTCGCACGATTAGTATGCGAACGGGCTTGTTCATCGCCGCCATTCACGACGACTTGTCGCCGCCGACTTTATTAAATTTTTCCCTTACTCGGAAAATTTCTGTCACATCTTGCTGATATTTCGGAAATTGGAAAATAGGCAATTTGCCATACTTAAATTCCGTTCATATCGCACGGCAGGATAGATGATGATTCGACTTCGACAATTCGCTATTTTCAGTATGATTCTGTTCGCGTGTCACGCCGCTCGTGCCGGAGAAATTGTCACTCACAACGGCACCAATGATGTCAACGCCACCGTAGGAACAGGCATCGTCGATATCTCGCTCGACAACGATTTTACGTACTCGTTCAGCCTGGGGAACCTCGACGGAGCCCGCCTGACTAAAACCTTCGATGAACTGGGTGTGCATACGATGGAGGTGCTAACATCGCAGCACATCACCTTGCAAGGTAATTTATTTATTCCGCCGGAATCCCCCCCCGCGCAGGGATTCGATGCCACTTTTGAGCAGATTTTCAATAACTCCACGCATGCCTGGGAATCGTATCACCTGAGTTGGTCCGGTCCGGCACCTGTTTCCAACTATGGGGGCGCGGCGGCGTTCGGTCCACCTGCGGCTCAGGAACTCGACGGCAACACCTTTAACATCGTGTTCGATGCCCCGCTGGAAATCGGCGGGTTCTTCTACGTTCAACTCAATTTTCTGATCGACCCTTTCCTTGTGGGCGAGATTCCCGACGGCGAATACGGGTTTGACGACGGTATTCCCGACGGCCTTGTCTGGGACTATCGCTGGACGCTCACACAATACGCCGTACCGCATGCACCCGATGAACTGCCGCCGGATCCCGTCCCCGAACCAAGCACGCTCGGGATGTGCCTCCTCGGTGCCATCGGCCTGCTGAATCACCGGTGCCGCAGACGATGACAATTGCCATCATCTGAACCACTGACCTCGTCAACATCATCCCCCACGCCGGAGAAATCCATCATGCCGAAGATATCGCAGTTCTCATTCATCGTTTCGTTCGTGCTCGCCTGGTTCGTCGCGGGCCATCAATGGGCGTATGCCGGTCCGATTATCGATCAGCAGAATGATGTTGAAGCGTTTGGAGGAACAAACATCGGCGACAGCACATTGTGGGGCCAATCGTTCACACCCACGCTCGACGCCATCGACTTCTTTCAATTCCGTATCGGAGCAGCGAACGGGAGCGCAGGAAGCTCGGGAAGCGGTGCTACGTTTGAGGTGCAGTTGTTCAACGGCATTATCGGTTCGCCTCCTGGTGATGCGATCGCGACAAGTTTACCCGTGAACCTCCCTCCCGGTTTCGCGACGTTTCCTACCAATGGCGCTATGGTGCAATTTGACTTTTCCGAGACCGTCGACTTAATCCCTGAAACACTCTACATCGCACAATTGGTGAAACTAAGCGGCGATACGGCTTTTAACATTTGGCAAGGACCGTCGACGAATCTGTACACCCGAGGGAGCCACGTTTTTCGATTCGACAGTGGCAGCAACTTCTTGGGTAGCGCAAACTCCGATTTCATCTTCGCCGAAGGGATTAACGAACAAGCCGTTCCCGAACCGTCGACATTCGCTCTACTCATCTGCGGACTCGTCGGGACCGGAGCCATCTTCCGCCGTAAGAAGAGGTGAATCGAGCGACTTGGCGAATTCCCGTGAGCGTTGGTGTTGCGTTAATAACTGTAACAACCTACCGATCAAAACAACTCGCGGATTGGTTGGCCATTGTTTTGGATGATGTAGTGTGGGCGGCCTCGGTTGTCGAGGTAGGTGGCGTCGAGCGGGACGTCCATGTATCGATAAATTGTCGCCGCGAGGTCGGGAGCTGTGACGGCGCGATCTTTGATCGCTCCACCGGCGGCGTCGGTTGAGCCGATCACCTGACCGTGCTTCAATCCTCCTCCCGCCAGTGCCATCGACATGACAGGGGGCCAGTGGTTGCGTCCGTTGCCGTTGGGGCCTTCCTGCGTGCCGA
Source organism: Planctomycetota bacterium (assembly GCA_027618475.1). Classification (GTDB taxonomy): domain Bacteria; phylum Planctomycetota; class Planctomycetia; order Planctomycetales; family Planctomycetaceae; genus JAQCEJ01. The sequence continues at coordinate 91,843 of JAQCEJ010000004.1, forward strand.
TTATCGGTGTGCGACCGAATTCCCCAAGTGCGAGCACAAGAACCTTATCGAGCAAGCCCCGCTCTTCGAGATCGGTGACCAGCGTGCTCAACAGATGATCGAAGACAGGCAGCATCCGTCGCAGACCATTGTTGATACCGCCATACGGAGGAAACTGGTCGCCGTGATGATCCCAGTCAGCACCGCCGCCGTACGTGAGTCCCACGGTGACGTATGTCACACCAGCTTCCACCAGTCGTCGGGCCAGCAGCGCCTGCTGACACCAGAGGTGCTTCCCATACCGTTCGCGATTATCGGCAGGCTCGGAGGAAAGATCAAACGCCGCCTGTGCCCGGCCTCCTACAACCATTTCAACCGCCTGTTGTTGATAGGCATTGGCCGATTCCATTGAACCCCCCAGGTCGAGGTTTTCGCGCAAGCGGTCAAAATCGCTGAGCAAAGTTTGCCGCGAATGCAGACGGTCGATCGACAGTCCGTCGGGCAACTGGAACAGGTTTCCTCCGCTCAGTTTGCCCGTGTCTTCTCCCTCGAACGAAAAGATCGGGAGTTTTGTGGCGTTGTTGGCGATGAACGGGTCGTACCGTTTTCCCAGCGAGCCTGCCGGTGCGATATCTTTACGAGGCGTGGGACTCGTCGCCACATAAGGGGGCATCGACGGATGATTCGAACCGCGCATCTTGGCGATGATCGAACCGATGGCCGGGTATTGCTTCTCGGCACTGTTGGCATCAAGGTTGCCGGTCTGAAAGACGTTGTTCGGCCGGTGATTGCTGAATTTCGCATCGACCGAACGGATGAGCGTGAACTTATCGAGCATCGCGGCCTGCTTCGGCAGGTGTTCGCAGATCCGCACGTCAGTCAGTTTCGTGGGAATGGAATCGAACGGGCCACGGTTCAAATCAGGCCGATCGGGTTTGACGTCCCACATATCGATCTGACTCGGCCCGCCGGCCATCCAGAACAGGATGACACTTTTCGCCTCGGAGGTCGCGCGACCGGATCCCGCGGCTTCAGAACGGGTGCGAAGGAGTTCAGGGAGACTCAGACCGGCGATGCCAGCCAGTCCTGCTTTGATCATGCTGCGACGATCGAGCACGGTCACGCCTTCTCGATCCATGCCGTAGTAATTCATGAAGGCGTGCTGATGGTGAACAGCACTGCGGCACGGGGAGTCAGACATATCGTAACCTTTCGTCACCTCTGACGGAAAATCGCATCAAGTAGGAGGGTTTCTATAATATCGACGTTTGTTGATGTGGTCAAGGAGTTGGTTTTACTCATTCAGTGTAATTGTAGCTGGTCACTATGAGGCCAGACCGAGGGCTTTGGCGAGGATTCGTCGAGTCGCGGTTTGCTGTGGCGTTGTGCGCTATGTTATAACCGTCGATTGGTTTACGAACGCATATCCCTTTATCGCTGCGAAAAGCCTGCATGACCGATCCCTCTTCCGACAGGCCGAAACGCCGCGTGCGTTATTCCGGAAAAAACCCACGGCAGTTTCACGAGAAGTACAAAGAGCATCAACCCGAGCGTTATGCCAACGACGTGGCGAAAGTCATCGCTGGAGGCAAGACACCGGCGGGAACGCATCGTCCGATTATGGTTCGAGAAATTATCAATGTTCTTGCTCCACAACCTGGCGAGATCGCGGTTGACTGCACGCTCGGTTACGGTGGCCATGCACGCGAACTCCTCGCCGCTGTACAACCCGGCGGACGGTTGCTGGGAGTTGACACCGACCCGATCGAATTGCCAAAAGCCGAAGTGCGGCTGCGAGAGCTTGGTTTTCCGCAGAAATCTCTGCTCATCCGGAGGATGAACTTCGCGGGGATTTCGCGGTTTCTCGCCGAAGTCGCTCCCGACGGTGCCGATGTGCTGCTGGCTGATCTCGGCGTATCGTCGATGCAACTCGATAACCCCGCGCGAGGTTTTACATTCAAAGCGGAGGGGCCGCTCGATATGCGGATGAATCCGGAGCACAGTCAACCTGCCTCCGCACTGCTTAACAAATTAATCGAGGCCGACTTCGCTCAGCTCCTTACGGAAAATTCCGACGAACCACACGCCGAAGAACTGGCCAGTGCGATCTTAAACGCAAACCAACGCGATCCGATTCTGACGACACGGGGACTCGTTGAGGTGATACAAAATGCATTCGCAAAAAGGGGCTACCACTCCGAGGGAAAATCGGATGACGCTGTTCGTCGCGTCTTTCAAGCATTGCGAATCGCCGTCAACGATGAATTCGGTGCCTTGACGACATTTCTGCGCCATCTGCCGTCGTGTTTGAAACCGGGGGGGCGTGTGGCCATCTTGACGTTTCATTCGGGAGAAGATCGCCGGGTCAAACAGGCCTTCAAAACCGGTCTGCGCGACGGCGTCTACGCCTCGATTGCTGAAGAAGTTCTCCGCCCCTCGCCTGAAGAGCAGCATACAAACCCCAGGTCGTCGGCCGCGAAACTGCGTTTCGCCGTGCGTGGGAGTCGGATCACCGATGATGAACAGTAAACCGTACATCTATGATCAATGCGAAGACGACGTCGAAATCGACGCGTCGATCGGATCGACAAAAATCGGTCCCTTCCAGCCGCGAGACTTCTCGCATCGATGTCGTTCGCGTATCCTCTATCAGTCGGTTTCACATCAACGTCTCCAATAATCCGTGAGAATACCAGGAGTCCGCATCATGAAGAAGTTCTCGTTCGGCGTCGCGATGACCCTTGTGCTCTGCTTCGCACTTTCCGCTCGCGCGGCAGAAAAAACAGCTCCGGTCCGCATGGGCTGCGGGTTGATGACGTTCGACACCGTCCCCGGTTGGGGACTCGACGAAAACGGGAAATCGATTATCGGCCCCTGTCACGGTGCGGTCGTGATCGACAAAGCCGGCAACATTTACACAAGCGCTCAACTCGGCGTCTTTGTTTTTAATCCCGAGGGAAAACTGATCCGCCGGTTTGTCGGTGATGAATACTCCAACATCCACGACATGGAAATCCGCGATGAAACCGACGGCGAATTCATTTATGGCGCCCGCAACGCCAACGCCGAGGGAATCAAATTCAGTGCCGACACGGGCGATATCGTTCTCAAGCTGCCCTTTCCTGAAGAATCGGGGCTCAAGCTCGAAAAATTCAGTCCGACGGCGATCACCGTCGCTCCCAACGGCGACATCATTCTCTCGGACGGTTACGCCAGCAATCACATCTTCAAGTTCGACAAGACCGGCAAGTATCTGATGCACTTCGGGGAAAAAGGGAACGACCTCAAACAATTCAATACGGCACACGGCATGACGCTCGACACCCGTTACGATCCCCCTCGGCTGCTGATATGCGATCGCAATCACGAGCCGAAAGGACGATTGCTGCATTACAGCCTCGAGGGTGAATTCATCGATGAGGTGATCACCGGACTCGGAATGCCGACGTCGGCTTCGGTTCAGGGGGATTACGTTTCCATCCCGGATCTACACGGACGGCTGGTCATTCTCGATAAGAGCAATACGATAATGGCTGTCCTGGGACATAACCCGGATCCCGAACAGCGGCGAAATTACAACGTACCTCAAGACCAGTGGATCGAAGGAGTCTTCAGCGGTACACACGGTTCGTACTGGGACGCCGATGGGAACCTGTACGTGCAGGACTGGAACGTCGCCGGCCGCATCATGAAGCTGGTGAGGGTGAAATAGTTTTCGACCGCGATATTACGACGGACTCCAATTCATCACCGTAATCGATAATTGCAGCACTGTGGCAATCGAGACCCAGACGAAATAGGGAATCTGTGCGAACGCGACCCAACGGTGATGCTTCCAAATGGTCGCGGCCATTCCGATGATCGTGGCCCACACGATGAGAATGTCGGCCGTAGCCAAAGGGAGATTCCGCAGTCCGAACATCAGCGGCGTGAACAGAAGATTTGCCGTCAGATTCACCGCGAAAATGAGTGCGGTTCGTCGTTGAAGCTGGCCGCGAATCGTACGCCAGAAGACGAAACCAAAGCTCACGGCAATGATCGGGTAGAGAATCTGCCAGATCATTCCGATCGTCGCCGGTGCGGGCGTCCACACCGGCTTCGCGAGGTTATTGTACCATTCCATCCATTCCATTTTTCATTTCACCTTATAAGAACATGCTGAACAGGGGAGTCCATTCGAAGTCAATAAAATAGCTTGATGTTTCCGGGGACGTTGCGGTGTTAATCCATTTCGTCGGGCCCTAAGTCCGAATTAACTCGCGTCGTTGCTTCAGGCGTAGAATCGACAGGAAGCAGATGATGTGTAATACGGTACGCGTGGTAACAGATACGACGAAGCCAACGAATGGCATCAAGCCGGTGTATCGCTTCGTCGGTCGTGGAATCCCCCAATGCCGTCCTCGCGATGATTTCGTGGCGAAACGGTTCCATTCGCCGACCCAGTTGTATCCAAATGAGCTTTAATTTCTCATGAATCTTGGCCATTTGCTCCGGTTGTGAGAACTCGCAACTAAGCGCGGCGGTTAACCCTTCGCATGTCTCCGAAAATTCATCATCTTCGCGCACCTGGCGAATTCGCTTTCTCTTTTTGCACCGCTTGATCAATCGATGGAGATGATCCAACACATGCAGTGCCACCGTGAACCGGTGAGCTGTCTCTTCATTCATGTTGCCAAAGCGATTCTGGCTCAGATAGCGCCGCGTTTCCGCGACAGCCTGTTCTGCCTCTTCGATGCGGTCGTAGGCGAGTTGTTCAGTCGCCATGCGATGCATTTCCGATCGTCTCAATAACGACGTTAATGACGCAAACACGACACGAGCGACATCGACAAGCGTTGCATAGACGCTTTCGATGGCGACGTCTGGTTCAGATAACAACACCACGTCGAGCCGTCGTGTAAGCTCGCGTTCATGGGGAGGAATGATCCTGACGACAAGACGAGCGAATTGATTTGTGAACGGCAGGACGGCAACAACACCGAGAAAGTTGAACATCGAATGAAAACCAACCAGTATCATCTCCGGATCGTTGGACACGGCATTCGGCACAGTTTTTTCGCATATCCAGAGATAAAGCGGCAATAAGAAGAACGCGGCGATACCGGTCATTCCGTTGTAAATGACATGTGCAAGGCCTGTCCGTTTTGTGTTAACGTTTCCACCAATCGCCGACATTGCGGCAGTGAACGTCGTACCGACATCCATACCGATTACGAGTGCTCCCGCTTGCGCGAGTGAGATATTTCCGACGTGAACTGCTGTGATCGCTGCCGCGACTCCTGCACTTGAAGACTGCGTGACCAGCGTTATCGCGATACCCATCAATACGAGGAGCAATCGACCCAGAATTGTGTTCGGCGGAAAATTCTCGGGCGTAACGACATCTTGAAATCCTAACATGCCATGCTGCAACATCGATATGCCGACGAAGATCAATCCAAAGCCGGCGATCGCATAACCGCTGGCTGAGAACCTGCGCTGACCGAACAAACGCATGAGGGATCCGATGAAAATCAGCGGCAGAACGAATTCACCGAGATCGAGCTTGAACCCCACCCAGGCGACAAGCCACCCCTTCAACGTCGTGCCGATATTCGCGCCAAAGATAATGCCGAGTGCCTGAGGAAAGGTGAGGAGACCCGCCGCAACAAATCCAACAGCCATCACAGTCGTTGCACTCGAAGATTGCAAGATCGCAGTGCAGACCATTCCTGTCACGGCCCCCGTCAACGGATTTCGCGTAAAGGTAGTCAGCCATCGGCGGAGTGCATCACCAGCCAGGTCTTTCAGACCTTCGGTCATCACGGCCATTCCCATCAGGAACAGCCCGAGTCCGCCAATGATCCCTAAGATTCCCCCCGACATGATCTTCCTTTACGCCTACCATAAATCACGGATACGATGTCGATTCAATCTCTAAATTTCCACGATACAGAGTAGTAGACGGTGACACAATCTTGGTCGAATTGGTTTCATATCCCGGTTGACGACCGAATAGACGTCCAATGGGTTCTGGAATACTCGGCGTCCAAATGATTAAGAAACTGCTTGTCATGATGTTTGCCTTGGGACACGATTTCATCTCACGAATGATGGATTAACTTCGGCTGACGTGGTATAATACGGCGAGAAATGGAAATCGTTTGACACGTCGGTATGATGATCGCGGTTTTCTGATGACGAACCGCGGACGTGCCGAGCCCCTGACGCTGGGGACATCGCCGCGAAGAGATTGAGCGCAACGGCACGATAATTCGCCACTCCGAACTTCGCCACCGCTCGCGCCGCTATGATGAGGCCGTGTCTGTTTCAAGAGTGACGTTTCGTGCTCTCGAAACAACTGCTGTGATAAAAACTTCAAGTCCATCATACAAAGGGAAATACGATGGCCAAATCGCTATCGGCATCACTGGTTGATAAAGCCCGACATACTTTGTGCAATCGAATATGTGAAAGTTTTCGCGAGGGTGCTGTTAGTGTTCGAATTCGCAAGGATACTCAACCGGCAGCAGTCTGGTTCTATGAAAAGCAGGATCGTTCCTGGAAAAAGCGAGGTGAGGCCATCGACGATGCGAGACTGGTTTCCGCTCTCGAACAGGAACTCGACAGTTTTGTTTCTCGCAAACACGATTCAACATTAAGCATTCGCTCGACGATCAAACCCGATTGGAACGCCGTTGAACTCGCGTTCCATGCCGATGACATCCGAGACCATTTGAGCGCGCTTGAATCGTATGTTTACGGCGTGTTGTTTTATAAACATCCCGACCACGAGCACGACATACGTCAACGGGTCCGTCGTGGCCCGCGAATGAACGGCAGACGTTGACGACCATCGCGATTTCAGTACAACGTAATGGTATACAACCCAAAGGAGAATCATCATGTCCGAATCGAATTCGCCCCGCAGTCCCCGTCCCGAATCGCCCACGCTCAGCAGAGAACCGCTGCAATACCTGAAGCGGGAAATGGACGACCTACTCAGCCGGTTCTCTTCCGATTGGCTGGGAGACTGGATGGCGAAAGAATTCACTCCCGCCGTCGACGTCTCAGAAACCGACGAGGCGGTAGCAGTCGCCGTCGACGTTCCCGGCGTGAAAGGGGACGACATTCAACTCGAAGTCGCCGGTTCGGTCCTCCGCATTAGAGGCGAACGGAAGGAAGAAAAAGAAGAGAAGAACAAATCGTTCCATCGCATCGAACGCCGCTGGGGGACGTTCTCGCGCACGATTCCGCTGCCATGTTCCGTCGTGGAAGGTAAAGTGACTGCCGACTACCGCGATGGTGTATTACACGTCCATCTGCCGAAGTCTGAAACCGCAAAGGCTCATAAAATCAGGGTCAAAACGCATGGCACTGATGGGATGTAAGTCTTTTGAAGAAAAGTCGGGAACTCAACAGATGATCGCGATCAATTGGTATTGAGCACTCGGAGTTTTTCCATGAACGTCAAGGAATACCTGACTTCTAAAAGCAAACCCTTTAAAGTCATGACACATATCGAGACTGGCAGTGCTCAACAGAGGGCGGCGGTCTTGCACATTCCGGGAAGTCGCGTTTGTAAGACCGTCCTCGTACAACTTGATCGCGGTTTTCGTTACGCCGTTGCCGTTCTACCGGCGACTCACAAAATCGATTTGAAGCGTCTCAGCCAGATGTTATCCGGTGCTACCGTGGAATTGGTTCCCGAAGACAAGTTACACGAACATTGTTCTGACTGTGAAGTGGGTTCCGTTCCCCCTTTCGGGACAAAATACGGTATGATCACGTTGGTCGATGAGTCGCTGACCACCTGTGATGAAATCACCGTCGAAGGGAACACGCTCTGCGAATCGATCCGCATGAGCTGGAATGATTTTGAAGATTTGGAACATCCGTTGGTCGGCTGTTTTGCCGTACCGTGCGAAGAATCCTAACACCTCAATTCAGGAATCGATGACGGCTTACATTCAGTTTCAGATACAACCAAAGCGAATTCGACTGTCATCCCCTATTGCCGCGACAATACACCCACGATAAATTCATACGCCGTTTCTCGCATCTCAGGCGGGAAGTCATGCTCGCAGTCGGGATGCAGGACTTTTAAGCGATCGGGGTGACCTTGAAGAGAGTAGATCTCGCGTGAGGCTTTGGCAACTCGATCGACGCTTTTGTATTGGAAGTTGTGATCCTTGAGCGGAGCGATAATCAATACATCACGCGGCGACAACGCACCGATCATTTCGTGGAAGTCGAACGGGATCTCTTCCAGCCGGCCTTTGTAGTCGGAGAGTTTCGGCATGTAGAGCGTCTGGCACCAGCCTTTGCCGGCGTCCCATCGGTTGGGATCACCTCCCATATAATCGAGGTACGAATCCAGACCGCAACTTGTGACTACGGCCACGATGCGGTCGTCAAAGACCGCTGAGTAAACCGAATTGTGTCCCCCTAACGAATGGCCGATTGCGGCGAATTTGTTCCCTTCGATGAAGGTCAATGTTTCAAGATAGTCGAGACCGCGGATATTGTCCCAAACGGCTTTGAGGGTGCCGCTCTCCCAGCCAAGACCGAGGATATCGATCTTGTATTTAGCGAGACCAGGATAACTTGGTGCGAACGTCACAAACCCACGCTCGGCGAGTTCGCGGGCATATTCGCGGTGTTTGTTGTCGCCGAGCCCGACGATAGAACCGTGCCCCACCACATCGTTAGTACCATGCAGACAGAGAATCGCCGGGGATTGTCGTTTGCCCGCCAGGACATCCTTAGGAATCAGCAGATAAGCCGGCGTACGGCAGCCCGGTTCGCTGGTGTAGGTGATGAGCCGACGGATATACGTTCCGCCATCGAATTCTTTTTCGATTTTGACATCGAGTGGAGAACGTTTTTCGTTGCCGGGAAGTTTCCCCATGACGTCTTCCATGCCGCGAATGATTTCTTCGCGGCGCCTCTGCCAATCGTCGAGTGATTTAACGGGTTGCGTCTTGCCTTCGGAGTCACGAAACAAGAGAAGATTATCGCGCGGCAGGCGGGGCGGAGCGGCGAATACACATGTGGATAACAATGAAAGAACCAAACCAAATGACAACGACTGTTGCGAGAATATCCTCATGGGGACGGTCTCCCGGAAATGGAGTATGAGGGACAGAGTGAATCGCGATTATTACACATTTCAGCCGTAATTGCGCTAAAGCACATCTCGGAAGAGGCGTTCAGGAAGTGGATTGATCAGGGAATTTGGCACCAAAATCGTAAAATGTAACGATTGTAATGTTTGTAGCGATTGCGAGGCCGATAAATAGGAATGGGGACAGAGCCCGTTAGACCAAAATCTTGAATCACCGCTGACTCCGCTGATGAGGCAATATAGAAAATGAGTTGTAATCCCTTTTATCCAAGAATGTTGCGTCGAAAGGCTTCCGTCTGGTGTATCGCAATGTTCTTGGGTTTGGGGTTACCCCAGTGGTCAGCTGCACAAGCGGAATCCAAAGAATATCAGGCCGTTGATTATGCTGTGTCTCTTCCCGCGGAAGTCGTTGCACCAGCTGCGCCTGATACCGTAATTCCCCCCGAAATCGAGGCAAGGTTGAATGCATTGCAAAATGAAGTCAATCTGCTTCGTGAACAGAACACAACTCCTGGCGGGTTGGCCATCGGTCGCCGGCGTTCGACGGATGTCCCACGGGTGGAAGATGCGGCACCGACGTTTCCCAAAATCAAGCTGACCGGTTGCTTTCAGGCCGATGCCGGTTGGATCGACCAGTCGGCAAACAGTCTGGCGACGTTTGGAGATATCGAAGATGACGCGGGTTTTCGCCGCGCCCGACTGGCAGCGGTGGGGGATGTCAGTGAGAACGTCAGTTTTTTGTTTGAAATGGACTTTGCGTTCAACGGACGCCCTTCATTCATGGATGTCTGGCTCGATATTCATGACATCGACTACCTCGGCAATATTCGCATCGGACAATGGCGGCAACCGTTTGGTATGGATAACCTCAACAGCGTGCGGGAACTCACATTCCTCGAACGTCCTTTGATTTTCGCATTCGCACCTTTCCGGCAGACGGGGATCGGGTTCCACAATACTAACGAAGACCAGACCGTAACGTGGGCCTTTTCCGGGTTTCGATTTCCGGCTGATTTCTTTGGTGGCATTGGGAGTCCGGGAGGCATTGGAAATCTGGGGGATCGTGGGTATGGTTTGGCCGGTCGCGTGACCGGTGTCTTGCTTAAGGATTCCGCCGACAGCGGAGCGTTGGTTCATATTGGAGCCGACTATTCGTACATTTCACCCGGAGGCCACACATCGCATTATCGTAACGTCCCTGAATACGGCGGTCCGTTTGTCGGTCCAGACGGAACAGCCGGCTCGATACCCTTTTTCATCGATACGGGGGCCATTCCAGCCAATCACGTTAACTTGTATAACGCCGAGATTGGTGCGCGGCATGGGTCGCTGTATGGGCAGGGCGAAGCGACGTATGCGATCATTCAGGACACGTCGGGTAACTCGTTGTCACTGCCGGGGGCGTACGGTCAGGTCGGATATTTTCTGACAGGAGAAGAACGAACCTACAACAAAGCCAGTGGCGTTTTTGGACGGGTCAAACCGCTCTGTCCCTTTGGTAAAGCGGGTTGGGGAGCCTGGGAAATCGCGACCCGATATTCGTACATCAACATGAACGATGTTTCTGTCGCCGGCCCCACAACACCGGGCGGTCGTCTCAACAACATGACCTACGGCGTGAACTGGTATCTCAACCAATACACCAAATTCCAATTCAACTTCATTCAGGCGATGCTCGATCGCCCGGCGAACGACCACAGTGTCACCAACATCTACGCCGTGCGGGCGCAGTTGGATTTCTGAACGATCAGCACGACTTCAGAACCGAGAGCCAGGCGATTGTCTCGATCAGGCGGAACGGGTATTCTAAAAACCATCCCCATCTAACGGGGAGATTGATCGTCCGAATACGTCGTAGGATCTTAATCGTGTCGAGACGAACGATAGTTCCCACCTCCAGCTTTTCAGTTGTATTATGATTTCAGAAAGACCCGACGTGTCCCGAACTGCTCCCCTCCGACGCACAAAGGCAACGAAACCGAGGCTCCGTACTCCGAAGAAAACCATCCGTCCCCGCGTGAAAATCTGGCTGGAGGTCGATGGTGAGCATGCCTTTTGTGCGGGGATGTACCGCATTCTAGAAGCGGTCGAAGAAACGGGTTCCATCAAAGAAGCGGCTGAGGTCGTAGGGCTCAGCTATCGCCATGTCTGGGCACGGTTGAAGAAAGTCAACGCCGCACTCGGCACTCCGGTTGTCGACGCACACGTCGGCGGACACGGCACAGTGAACTCTCCGAAACCGGCCGCTTGCTGATGCAGGCTTACCGGGACTTGAAGAAAGAGATCACGGCTGCGTCCGACACCTGCGCCCACTCGCTGAAAATGGCAATCAATGGATAATTGACAAGGAACAATGGAGAACGAAACCGCCTGCAATAGTTTTCCATTATCCCTTGTCAATTATCCATTATCCATTACGATGATCTCTAATCGCAATCTATTACCATTAGAGATTCGCCTTCGGTAAATCCCACTATGCGCGTCCTTCCTTTTTCTTACAACGCCGCTCTCCGACAGAACTCCCGCTGGAATCGCGATCTTAGTGGCGACGGAACTGGAATCGCTGCCGATGCCGTCATCCTATTCGCAGCCGGCTTTCTTGCCGCGGCGGCCGCTCAGTTTCTCGATTTCAATGTGAAAATTCCCGGTCATGCGATTTTGCGTACGATTATTCCGGTAACGCTTGGAATTGCACTTGTGCCACGGCGTATTTCGGGAACGCTCATCGGAGTTTCAGCGTTCATCAGCACGCTCCTTTTCGGATTAACGGGGGCCGAACGAATCGGAATGGGGGCAATGACGAGCATGTTGGTGGCCGGACCGATTCTCGACGCCGCCCTGTGGGGATCGCGATCAGGCAAAAATATCGTCATCCGATGTGCGTTGGCAGGGGTTGTGATCAATCTCGTTGCGTTCGCCGTTCGCGGTCAGGCCAAACTGGGAGGATTCGGCGGAGGAGGGGGCAAGCCATTTAAGGTGTGGTTTTCCGGTGCCATCGTTTCGTATCTGGTTTGTGGGCTCTTGGCGGGTCTGATCTGCGGTATTCTCTGGTTTCGCTCAAAAGAGACGAACGACGAGACGCTTCCAGGGATGGAATCATGATTTTCGTCGGCATCGACGACACCGACATGCCCAATACGCGCGGCACAAATCAACTCGCGCGGCATCTGGTGCGCGTGATTGCCGACCGGTATCGTTGCGAACGGATCGTCCGGCACCAGTTATGCACCGACAGTTCCATCCCCTGTACCAGTAAGAACGGTTCGGCGTCAATCTGGCTTGAACCGCTCGTCGTTCATGACTACGACGATCTGCGCGATACCATCATCCGCGAAATGCGGGCCGACTTCATCCCCGGCAGTGACCCCGGCTTGTGCATTACCGATCGTGTACCCGAAGACGTCATTTCGTTTGGCCGGCTCGCACAACGACAGATCGTAACACAGGGACAGGCCCGTAACATCGCTCGCGACGCCGGGATCGAACTGATCGGATTAGGGGGGACCGAAGGGGGCGTCATCGGCGCACTTTCCGCCGTCGGCCTCGCCGCGACCGCCGATGACGGGCGGGTCATTCACTGGAAGCAGTGGTCCGACGATCTTGCCGGCGTGCAAGAAGCCGAATCGATCTGGAGTCGCGGGGTCATCGTACGGCATTTCGACCAGGGAAATGAAATTCATACCGGTCGTGTTTACGTCGGCAAACATCTCAGGCCCAACTGTCGCAACGGTAACGTCGAACTCATGGTCACTCCGCACGAGCACGCCGACGCCGACTGGAGCGCCGTAAAAATGTCGTGATCAGAGAGATGGTGAGTCGTATCACTTGTTTCTCAGAATTCATTTGTCGAGCTTCTTCCCATTAAAGATCAACCACGTCATGAAAAAACAGGGATTTACACTCATCGAACTGCTGGTGGTTATTGCCATCATCGCCATTCTGATCGCGTTGCTGCTCCCCGCGGTACAACAGGCCCGTGAAGCGGCACGACGGACGCAGTGTAAGAATCACCTGAAACAGCTCGGCCTTGCTGTTCACAACTATCACGATGCCCATCTCGTCTTCCCTCCCGGCGTGCTGGGAGATAACGGCAGCACATCGGTGAACCAGTTGCTGCATACGTGGACGGCCCTCATTCTGCCGCATCTCGAGCAGACGAATCTGCAGAATCTCTATAATTTCAATGTCCGCTTCAGCGATCCGCTTAACGCTTTGCCGGTGAGCACGGTCGTCCCCGTCTTCGTCTGTCCGTCGGTTACAACGACGCAGGATAGTCCGTTGTTTGCCCCCAGCCATTACGCCGGGAACGGAGGGACGACCCCGGGTACAAATGACGGCGTGTTGTACCCTCTGTCGAGAATTACGTTTCGCAACATGACCGACGGCACGTCGAATACGATCATGGGGGCAGAGATCAATTTCGAAATCGGCGGCTGGGGACGCGGCGCGATGAACTCCGGCGGCGGAGGGGGAGGTGGTGGCGGAGGTGGAGGAGGTGGTGCGTCGGCCGGATTCGGCCGTGGCGTACTCCGGTGGTGGAAGTGTGCTTCATCTTGCGCTTTGCCGGGCATTAACCCACCCCTCACAACTTGCAGCAGCGGCTGCGAGCGGCAATATCAGTTCTCCAGTGCACACACCGGAGGAGTACAGGTATTATTGAGCGACGGCCACGTTACGTTTCTCGGTGAGAACACTGACGTGAACCTCATCAATGCCCTCCTCACACGCAACGGTGGCGAAGTCTTCGGTGAGTGGTAACTGACAGGGCGACGGATAATGAGGGCTAACGCATCCCGAAAGAGCGGAAGACTGGTTTCAGAGATGACACGATCCATCTGATTATGTATATTGGTTGATGGCATTTTTGAGGGAGGGTGCGCACAAATTTCAACTGGGTGTCCCTTCTTTTCCCGCCACATTGAGATCGTGGAGTGGTAGAGATGATTGTCTGTCGAAGTCGAGGATTTGGGCTGCTCGGTGTCGCCCTGATCGTCAGCATGAACATAGGATTCGTTTCGCCCGCGGTGGTTCACGCCGACGAGGCGGTGCCGACGAACTCCGACTCCTCGGTCGAATCGACGGATGCTCTTCTCGAAGCTGATCGCCCGATTGACCGACATTTCCCATATGGGTTGAGCCGGGAGACACTCCAGGCTCGCAATGGATCGCATTTTAACATCGCGCCCCCCCCATGTCGAGCGCACGGCAAATTCTTGCCTGTTTTCCGACTCCGGATCCGGCCG
>JAQCEJ010000063.1 GCA_027618475.1 Planctomycetota bacterium
CTGTTCAATCAAATGCGGTTGAGAATATAATCGTAAATGACTTTTAACGATAGATGGACTAGTAGGGCATGCTCCCGCCTGCCTTCCTTGATTGAATCAATGCGTCTCGCCAAGCAGTTACCGCTGCCTTACCAAGACACGAAAACAGCGGCCATGTGAAACAACCGTCGCCATCGTTGAGTCACGACGGTGAAGAAGAACGTCCCACCTGGCACATGGACGCGACGATAGCTCGGTATAACGTCATTGTAATGCTTGAGGAAGGCAGGCGGGAGCCTGCTAGTCTCTAGCCGCGCTTCGGGGTAGCAAAGAGTTCCCGACCCTCGCCACTCAAAACGCCGTCAGAATGCGGTGCACTTCTTCAATCGTCGTGATGCCGTCGCGGACTTTTTTCTTGGCGGCTTCTTCGAGGGTCATCATTCCGCTGCGTTTGGCGACGGCCATCAGTTCGTCGTGGCTCTTCTGATGCAAGATCGCTTCGCGAATCGGTTCGTCGATTGTCATCACTTCGAAGATGCCGGTTCGACCGAGGTAACCGGTATGGAAACAACTGTCACACCCCGTCCCTTTGGCGAGTTCGACCGAGGAGGCTGTCGCCGGGTCGATCCCCAGATATTGGCACATCGGTTCGTCGGGATGGAACGTCGTGCGGCAATTATTGCAGACAATGCGAATCAGCCGCTGCGTAATGATCCCCTGCACGCTGTCGGCGATGAACATCGGGGGTACGCTGAATTCGCGGAAGACATCGACCGTCGACGCCGTGTCGTTGGCGTGCATCGTGCTCAGCACGACGACGCCGGTGAGGCCGGCGCGGACTCCGATATGTGCGGTTTCGGGGTCGCGGATTTCACCGACCATAATGACGTTAGGATCTTGTCGCAACACGCCGCGAAGCGCTTCGACGAATCCGAAACTGATTTTCGGTTCGACCTGAATCTGGTTCACGCCGTTGATGCGACGCTCGACGGGGTCTTCGATCGTTACGCAACTTTTGGTATCACCATTGAGCAATTCGAGGCAGGCGTACATGGTCGTGCTTTTGCCGGAGCCGACCGGTCCCACCGATAGAATCATGCCGTACGGAGCACTGATGCATCGTTTGACGGCGGCGAGTTGCGATTCTTCCAGTCCGAATTCTTCGAGACGGCTGAATCGCGAGGCATCAGGCATCAGCCGCAAAACCATTCGTTCGCCGTAAATGGTCGGACCGCTGCCGGCCCGGACGTCGCGTTGATGCTTGATGACGGCGTTCGAAATGTGGCCATCCTGAGCGTATCTCTTTTCGGTGATGTCCATATTCGCCATCAATTTCAGGCGGGAAATGACGTGAGACATCATCGATTTGGGAAGTTGCAGCACGTCGTGCAACAAGCCGTCGACGCGAAGACGAACACGTAGTCCCTCTTCGTTGGGGTCGAGGTGAATGTCGGTCGCTTGAATCTGAAAGGCGCGTTCCAGCAACAGATCGACCAAAGGTGCCGGGCCGACAACGTCGACCAGTTCGCGCAACTCTTCCTGCAGTGCCTTTTGCCGACTCTGATTATGCGATTGTGACGAAGACATACGGCCCTACCTTTTGCTTGTGAAACGTCGTCGTGATATGAAATGGTGTTGAAATATGAACTGCCGACATTACAAATTCGAGATTACGCCGAACAATTTGCGTGCTATTCCCCCTTCGATTCGGGAGCAGGGGTCGATCCTTTATCCGGTGGAGCAGCTGCAGCAGGAGGCTCGGTCGTTGTTGGCGGCGTTTGAGGACTTTCCGGACCGAGTGTTGCTGCGGTCCTGTCGGTAGCAGGATCTTCTTTCGAATCTTCAGCGGCCCCTTCCTCTTGGGAGTCACCTTCGTCTTGAACGGGGGCCTGATTGGCAAATGCTGGCATCTTCATCACCCCCGCCACTCCGAGGCCGACGGCGGACATCATCACCAGGAGACCCAGCACCTTAGGTACACCGCTTCCTTTCAGAACGGCGACCAGTCCGAAAATCAGCCCGAGTGCTGCGGCGCCGAGAAGTAACCCCACGGCGGCCTGTGTCCCTAATTGCGGCAGCTTGTTGAGTAAGGCATACAAGGCGAATCCAGAGACACCGACCGATATGAGTCCGAGAATGCCGGCGATCCAACCTCCGCCGCCACCCGAGTCTTCGCCGACCAAATTTCCCCGGCCTCCCAGCGCCTGAATCGCAAGACCGCGCGAATCGACAATGGTCCAGACCTTATTGAGACCTGCCAGCTTCAGAACTTCGAGAACCATTTCGTCCTGGTTCACGACGACCATTCGACCGTTGCGTTCTTTCGACGATTTCCACAGCCGGACGATGAGTGCCACCATGGCACTTCCCATATAATTCAACGAAGAAAGGTCGACGACGAAGGTCGGCGATTTGCTGGTTCCAAATTTGACAAGAATGTCCGACCCGATCCGCTCGATATCGGCCCAGGGGACATCGTTCAAGTTTGGCAGCAGTGTGATGACGGCATGACCGCCCTCATTTTCAAAGCGATAAGCGGTTTCAGGTGATGACACGATGTTGGCCCTTGTGATTAATAACGGTGTCGTCAAAAACGTCGAAATAAGTGAACTACAAATGGAGCGATAGAAAAATGCAAACGGTCGGTTATGAGACGACCGGCTCAGAAATACGCCTGGAACAACGTTCGGATCGTTTGAATGGATGAAATGAAATTTATCAGTCGACGATGAGCCATCAGTTTACTTCGATTTTCGATGGCGTTGCAACAATCAAACCACGTGATCGACCTGACCACGTGATCGAACTTATGAAAAGAGTACACGATGCAATCGTAGCCAACCGGGTGCCTGCCAACACGAGACACCGACGATCTTAATCATCTGCAAATAGAGAAACAGAATCAGTGACAATCGAATTCGATAATGATATGAGAAGTTGAGTATCCGATGAACGTTCCCACAATTTAACGAAAAGTCTCGTGTTTACATAGTCAAAAGCGTTCGCTCCCCCTTTTTTTCATCGGCCGATTGATAGATGCGTATGTTCATACTATTCGCGGCTCGACGAGTAAACATCCCATCTCTCCCGACGAACGGTACGTTGAACGTGTCGGATGAACGAACCTCAATCACCTCTATCGAAGCACCGACCGGGGTTCGGATTTTCTCAACCGACTATTGGCAAGATGGTCATCTGCCGCCGTAACTGTTATGCGGAATGCGGTATCACTGACGATGAAATCGGTCCGATCCGTGAAATTGCCTTGTAACGGCTGCCGGATACAGTTCTCGGCTTCAGGGACACCATGCCGATAAAGTGATTGACACCCGTTTTGTGCGATCCTTATAATTTTCGTTATCAGGCGTTTTATTTACCGGACCGGAAAATCTTCCGTACCGGGAGAACCGATTGTGCTGATTCTGTGGTGACTGTCGAGGTTTCCGGGTTCGCGAGACGGTTGTCCTCCCGGGTTCACCGACAGTACGATAGGCGTATATCAGTCGGTATACACAAAGCCGATCATCGATTTCGACTCGAAAGCAGAAAATCGCCATGTCCAACTTCGGCCGAGTAATGGTTTTCGCGACGATGGTTTTCAGTCTCGTTTTTATGGGGGCGGCGCTCGCGGTTTATTACGGGGGACCGAACTGGGAATCACAATTTGCCAATCTGCCGGAATACCTGTTTGAAAAATCGGCGACTATTCCGGGCCAGAAGTCGACGTGGTCGGTGAAACTGGGACGAAGCGGAGAGCAGGTCAACTCGGGGGTCGTCTTACCCAAGGTGATCATGGCCGCCCAGGCCGACAAGCTCCAGAAACAGCAGGATGCGATCAGTGTTGTTCAGCCGCGAATCGATCAGATTCAACAGCAGACGGAATACACGAAAGCGTTAATCGAAGCCGATCTCAAGGGGCTGGCGGTTAAAGAAGAACAGCTCATCGAAGAATTGAAAGTTCTGGATGAGGAAATCGAAGAACTGAAGCAACAGGCCATCGCTCAGACACAATTGGCATTTACGATTCAAGAAGAGACGGAGCGCCGCCGCGAAGATGTCTTCCGCATGTCGCAGTTTCTTAGTGCGTTACGCACCGATCTTTCGTTTGCCGAACAGCTGCAGAGCGAATTACGGACGCAGATTGCACCGATCGAAATTAATAACAAATACCTGACCTCACGCAAAAAACAGCTCGAAAAACAGACGGGGACAAACTACGAACCGGCTGAAGAATAGATGAGACGATAAAAAAACGACAACCGAGAGCAATTTCATAAAACCGTAAAGCGGTCGAACGATCATCGAAAAAACAACACAAGCGAAGGTCGAGCCGGTATAATACCAACCACGTAACGGCGTCTGCCTGCCGGAGTGGTTTGTTCGAAGACGCATCCGACTGAAGCTACCGGTAGCATAAAGTGGTCAATTAAGGGGTAGTGACGATGAATTTCTGGGGAAGAATTCTACTTGTCCTCAACGTGATCCTGAGCTTTACGTTTCTGGCGTATGCGGCCTCTGTCTTCAACGTGCAAAAGAGTTGGAGAGAGAAATCCGAAGCGAACGCCGAAATCGTCAAGCAAAAAGATTCGCAGCTCACCAACCTGACGCAGGAATTCGATAACTTCAAGAACGATACTGCCAAACAGATCGCCGAGATGACCGACGAGCGCGACACCGCCACCAACAGTCGCAACCAGTTACAGACGGCTCTCGAGACATTAACCAAACAGATGGAGACGACGCAGACCGAACTCGAACGAGAAAAGGCGCTCAGTCAAATCTCCGGCGAAGAAACCGAAGCAAGAAAAGCAGAGGCTCTCAAAGAGCGTGCCGCGAACGTCGCTTTGCACAAGACGATCGTTGCACACATGAAAAAGATCCACGAACTCGAAGATCAAATTTATGAAAACGGCATCGAGCGACAAAACCTGATCGTCACGCATGAAATGGTTCTCTCCGAACTGGCCGATGCCAAGAAGGTGATTCGTTACAAAGGAATCGACAAGGAAGAAACCAAAGATATTCTGGTGCGTCAGTCACCTCCGCCGACTGTCGAGGGAGTTGTACTGTCGACCCGAGCCGATTCGCGAAATGGTTTGCAATACGTCGAAATCTCGGTCGGTAGCGACGACGGGCTTGTCAAAGGGCACGAACTCTTCGGCTATCGATTCGCCACTTCCGTTGAAGATCGACCCAAATACCTGAATACTATTCGTCTGATCAGGGTCGATCCCGATAAATCGGTAGGAGTGGTGATCCCTAAATCCAAGAATGGCGAGATCAAGAAAGGTGATAATGTCAGCACGAAGCTCTAAACAATCCGGTTCCGACGACCCGCCTGCAATCGACGTCAACGTCGGTCTGCTGTTCGTTTCGCTCGCCGCCGTCTGTATCGGCATTACTTTTCTCATCCTCGAACTGAGAAAATACGACTGGACGATGGCCTCCTGAGTGAAATCTGAGGATTTCGCCCTGCATGCCGTTTCATTTCCCTCTGGACGCTGGGACTATCAGGGCAATGGGGACGATCATTCGTCGCCAGCCGGGTTATGAAACCGGGTCTGCTCCATTTCAATCCTCATCGATGAAACATCCCTCGATTTGCTGATGGATGTTCCATTTTCCTCGACTCTCCTGCTTCTCGGCAGACATATTCGGGCACATCCCCTTTTCATGCGCGCCGGCCCCACCTGTCATATGAACAGTTCTGTCCGCCGATTGCATCTTGTGGAAAATGCTCTTTAACAGTACAACTCCCGCTCCCTAAGAGTTGTAAATAAAAGTGGTTGCGCTTTCCGTTCCCCCGCGTAAATTCTGGCCGCTTGCAGAGCGGACGTCCCATTCTGTTTTTCGGGCGGCCCGATTGCGATTACGCTTCTCCGAAGCGCGGCCCCTGCCTTTCTCAATGGAGTGAGTTCGGCTCGATGTATCATCGTCTGCGACGTTGGATCTGTCCCGATCTGGCCATCGACCTCGGTACCGCGAATACCCTGGTTGCCGTGGATGGTGAAGGTATCGCTATCGACGAACCCTCGGTGGTTGCGTTGCAAAAAGGTTCCCGGCGCGTGCTCGGAAAAGGAACGGCCGTCGGCAAACTCGCCCGGCAGATGCTCGGACGCACCCCCGATTCGATCACGGCGATTCGTCCGCTCAAAGACGGCGTCATCACCGACTTCGAGTTGTGCGAAGCGATGTTGCGGTACTTCATTCAGAAGGCTTCCAAGCATCGGATGGGACTCAAACCGCGCGTGATCATCGCCGTTCCGGGGGGGATTACTCCCGTCGAGCGCCGAGCGGTGTTCAACAGTGCCGAGCGTGCCGGCGCCGGACGCGTGTATCTTCTTGATGAAGCCAAAGCAGCAGGAATCGGCGCGGGGTTGCCGATCTCCGAACCGCTGGCAAGCATGGTCTGCGACATCGGAGGGGGTACGACCGACGTCGCGATTCTGAGTCTCGCCGACATCGTCGTGTGTCGTTCGATTCGCGTTGCCGGCGACGAAATGGACGAAGCGATCGTCGAATATATGAAACAGCATTTCTCGCTGAAGATCGGCACTCAGACCGCAGAGCAGATCAAATGCGCGATCGGCAGCGCCTTTCAACTGGAACAGGAACTCACGAGCGAAGTCCGCGGGCTCGATACCATCAGTGGAATTCCACGCAAGGCCGTCGTCACGAGTGAAGAGATTCGCGAAGCCTTGCGCGAGCCTCTGCTGGCGGTTTTGAACTGCGTTAAAGGAGTCATCGAGGCGTGTAAACCGGAACTGGTCGCCGACCTGTCGGACACCGGTCTGGTGCTCACCGGCGGCGGTGCCCTGCTCCGCGGACTCGATCGATTTCTACAGGAACAACTCGGTATCCCCGTTCGTAAAGCGGACGATCCGCTTCGCACGGTTGCCCGTGGTACGGCGATTTGCCTCGAACATCTGGCGCAATGGCGCGACAGCCTCGACGACGGCACAATCGACATGTGACTCCAATTTATTTCCAGGCGAGGCCTGTGGTGAACTTTCGCGGACGACGTCAACGACTCTGGAAATGGCTGCTCTGCGGCACGGGAGCGGTCTTGATGGCGCTTCCCGACGCATGGACGGCATCGATTCGCCAGACGGTTCGGGATCTGCTCGTTCCTGGGCTGACCGTCACGGTCACTGCCCGCGAGTCGTTCGAAAATCAATGGGCCGTCTGGTCAGAATCACTACAAACACTGCGCACTCCCACGCAAGATCCCGAACTGAATAAAAAAATCGCACGCTTGCAGAGTGAACTGGACGACGCCAAGTTGCAGTTGCGGCGTCAACAGTTGAAGCAACTCGAACTCACACATCGATATGAAGAATTCATGCGGTACGGTTCATCTCCCGGTGTACCGGATCTGGGTTTGCCTTTGGTCAATCTCGATCTGCTCGAATGCCGCGTGTTGGGGGAAGAATCGTCGGCGCTCTGGCGTCGCGGTCAGCTGATTCAGGGAGGAAGCCGACAGAATATTGAAGAATCGGCTCTCGTACTCGACTCACCGTTTTCCTTGATCGACCAGGGAGCCGACGCCGACCTCGATACGGGGTTGCCGGTGTTTGCCGGCAAATGTGTCATCGGTCGCATCGTGAAGGTTGGCCGATGGACGAGCGTCGTACAACCATTGACCGATCGCAACTTTCGCGGCGGACTGGTGCAACTCTGCCGTCAGTCGGACGACGGACCGTTGTGGGGAACGGTCGGTATGATCGAAGGTCAGGGAGTTGAAACGAATCTGTGCCGGTTGACCGCCGTCCCCGCGACGGAAGCCGTCAGCGTCGGCGATCACGTCTACACGGCCATTGAAGACGGCGTCCTTCCCGGAGGGATGTATTACGGCGAAGTCGTGCGGGCCGAACTCAAAGTCGGAAGTCCCCATTGGGACATCGACGTCCGTCCCGCCGCAACGGTTTCGCAGCTCCAGCGGGTTCAGGTGTTGAGACGAATTCAGAATCCACAACGACCGTTAGCAAATTGAATGATAAGAGCGTGAAACATTATTACCAATCTCTCGTTCCCAAGCTCTGCTTGGGAACGCCATGTCTTCGAAGCTCTGCTTCGCTCACTGATAATAATTCCACAAAACGCCCCCTGACCCACAGGACGGAGAGAGAGTGAAACATTATTACCTCGCAGCACTGTTATACATCGCCGCGGTATTGCAGATGGGAGACGTCGTACGATTCGGCGAATGGTTTCCTAACCCAGTGTGGATCTGGCTGGTCCTTGTCGCCGCTGTGCGGCATGTCGATCGTCCGGCGGTTCTGGTCTGGGGAGGAGTGATCGGTCTGTGTGCCGATTGCATTTCGGCGGGGCCGCTTGGACTTCAGCTCATCTGCGGTGTAATGATCGCCGGCTGGATGACGACGGGCAGAAACGCTTTGTCGCCACCTCGACCGATCTATGTCGCAGTGGCGGCGGGGATGATCGTGCTGATGACAGCGGCGCTCCAGCTCTCCTGGTCCGTTTTTAGTTCCGGATCGACAATGTTAGGCCGCGATCAGTTATTCTCGTATTTCGCTCCGGCTTGGTCGACAGCCTGTGCGGCCTTGATCTGGGAGCTTGGGCGTGCCGGATGGTTTCGACTGCTTCGGTTGACTTCACGCTTTCATTACGCAGGTTACGCGACTCGTTAAATCGCAACGGATGGCGGAATGCTCAATCAACTGACCAATGTGTTTCATCAGCAGGCGAAGCGTCGCGATCGCGGCGATCGTTTGTGGCAGATGGACGATCAACCGGGTCGCAGGTTGGTCTGGTTGATGTTGCTGTTCTGCCTCCCCTTCGGTGCAATCATCGTGCGAGTCGGCTGGATTCAAATCGTGAAAGCCGATCGCTTTCTTGAAGCAACGTCGCGGCCGCACACGCGGGAATCATTCGAGCCGATTCCCAGTCACGATGGCCGCATTCTGGGTGCGGACGGGAAAGTTCTCGCGTATGACGAAGAGCAGTACCTGATTCGCATCCATTATCGCTGGCTCGAAGAGCCGCCGCATCCCCGATGGCTGCGAGAACGCGCACTCGAACGCTTACCGCGGACGGAGCGTGGCGATAAAGAAAAGGTTCGCGAGAAAGAACAACTGGTGCTCAGCGAACGCGAGAGGATGTGGGATTCACTCGCCGAAGTCACCCAGAGACCGCGCGAAGAGTTAACGAAACTACGGAATCAGATTCAGAAACGTATCGCTCACATTCGCGAAAACGTCGAATCGAGGCGTGAAGAAAAGCGACTGGCAAACATCCGCGATGAAAACGAGCGTGAAACGGCGAAGGCCTGGCCGAATCGAACCGACGCCGGAGAAATCACGTTCAATCTCGAGAGTGCCCGTATCTACTGGAATCTGCTCGTGCATGAGATGACGACTCTGTCGCACGAGCACGAAGAAGAACCGCTCATCCTGCAGGAAGAACTCGATTACCACACGCTGCTGAGCGGGATCGACCTGTCGGTCGCGGCACACATCGAAGCCCTCCCCGACGTTTTTCCCGGCGTTACGATCGGCATGACGACGCATCGCATTTATCCACACGGATCGTATGCCCCGCACATCGTCGGGTTGCGTGCGCAGATCTCCGAGAACGAACTCAAGGCCCGCAAAACCGAATTCCCGCAGGGGGATCCTCTCGATTACCGTCCCGGCGACCGCATCGGCAAAACGGGTGTCGAGAAGTCGTACGACCGTCAGCTGCGAGGTCTTCGCGGACTGAAACGCATCGTCACCAACCGACAGGGAGAAATCATCCGCACCGAAGTCGTTCGGGAGCCGAGAATGGGACAGGATGTCACGCTCACGTTGCATCCCTCCCTGCAACGTCAAGCCGAGCAGATTCTGGCGGACGTTTTGACGCCGAAACCCACCGAGGCCGAATCGACGGCAACCGAAGATTCTCCCGACGAAAAACCGGCGATGACTCCCACTGGTGCGTCGCTGGTCGTGCTCGATGTTCACACGGGTGCGGTCCTCGCGGGTGTTTCTGCCCCGGGGTATGACATTAACGTCTTGCAGGGGAATCATTCCGAACAGTGGAATGCGATCATGACCGACTCGCGCCGACCTTTGTTTCCACGAATGACGCATATGGCAATCCCTCCGGGGTCGGTTTTCAAAACGGTCAGTTCGATTGCGCTGTTAGAGAGTGGCAAGATCGACCCCGATGAACCGCACTATTGCCAGGGATATCTTTTCGATCCCAGTCGCTATCGCTGTTATGTCTACCGTCATTATGGCCACGGGCATGGCGACCTCACATTTCAAGACGCCTTTGCCATGTCGTGCAACGTCTATTTCTACAACGCCGGCCGCGTGATCGGATTACCCCATCTGTCGGGATGGGCCGATCGACTCGGCTTCGGTCGACCGACAGGTATCGATCTTCCGGGTGAAAAACGAGGAACGCTGCCTCGTCCATCGACAACGAATTCGCAGGCAGCGCAACGGCAATCTCTCTCCACGGCACTGGGATTGGCGATCGGCCAATCTCGTTTGACAGCAACACCATTGCAGGTGGCCCGCATGATGGCCGCGGTCGGCAACGGTGGCGAACTGGTGACGCCGCACGTGGTCAGTTCCTTCGGCCCGATGGGGGGCGAATTCGACTTCTCGTTGCGGAAGTACCCCGAACATGCCGTTCAGAACATTGCCGTTTCGTCACCGGCAACGTGGCAACGGGTGCAGGAAGCGCTGGCGCGGGTCGTCTCGCATCCTCGCGGGACCGGATATAAGCGCGTCCGTCTTCCCGAAGTCAGCATCGCCGGCAAAACGGGGACGGCGGAAGTCGGCGGCGGAAAGCCCGACCATGCCTGGTTCGCCGGTTTTGTCCCCGCCGAACAGCCTCGATATGCGTTTGTCGTCGTTCTCGAAAATGGTGGTTCGGGAGGTTCCGACGCCGGCCCCGTCGCGCGGCAACTCGTCGAGGCGATGGTAAAACTGGACTTACTGCCGAGCACCAATGTTGCCCGTCAGGATTGATTCCGTTCATTCGGCATTGAATGTCGTTGCTGCGTCGCGATAATGGTTTTCGTGGTAAACGCAATTTCATTTCGAAGACCGTTTTCTCGAAAGAACTCCGATGGGATCCGCCGGCGAACATACATTTATCCGCAAACAAGCCGCTCCCGCATTGGTGAGAGCGATGGACGCTTTGAGTGAAAAGACCGGTAAACCGATCGACCATTACGACGGTATGGCGCTCAGCCAAATTTATCAGCTCGTCGAAGATGTCCACGGCGATGACATCCCCGATTTCTGGCGAAACTGGAAAGCCTGGGACGATTTCCCCGACGACCCCTCCCCGTCAGGTGATCCCGGGGATGAGATTTGATGTCGGGTCAATGTCGAATGTCGAAATCCGAATGACGAGACAATGCATTAGAGATTTTTTTGACATTTAGACATTCGACATTAAGACTTGATTCGACATTTGTGCTTCGACATTCGACATTGAAAATAATGAGAGCATGAAAGTAAGAGATGCGCGTCGTTCTAGCCATGAGTGGGGGTGTCGACAGTTCGGCCGCGGCTGTGCTATTGCAGCAGCAGGGGTACGAGGTGATCGGCCTTTTCATGCGCTCGGGTGCCGTCGAAGAGACGGTCTGCGCGACGACGGCGTCGGCGAATCCGCTTCCGGTCATTTCCGCCGCGTCTCATAAGCAGGGATGTTGCAGTGCGTCCGATGCCGCCGATGCCCGTCGAGTCGCCGATCAGTTGGATATCCCGTTTCATGCCCTCAATTTCAAGGACGCATTCGGGCGGATTAAGGATTACTTCGTCGACGAGTATCTCGCCGGCCGTACGCCGAACCCTTGTGTGATGTGCAACAACTGGCTGAAGTTCGGCAAGTTATGGGACTTCGCCCGTCAGGTCGGTGCCGAGAAAATTGCGACGGGACATTACGCGCGAATCGTCGACGACGAGACCGGCATTCATCGTCCGCGACTGATGCGCGGTCCCGACCCTGCGAAAGATCAATCGTACGTCTTGTTCGGGATCGATCCCGACATTCTCTCGCGGATATTGCTTCCCGTGGGAACGTATACGAAGCCCGAAATTCGGGATTACGCCCGGCAAGCGGGACTTCGTGTCGCCGAAAAGCGCGACAGCCAGGAAATTTGTTTCATCCCCGATCAAGACTACGCGGGATTTCTCGAACGCTATCGCGGCACGCCCGATAATGCAGGTGACCTGGTCGATACCGCCGGCAACGTGTTGGGACAACATCCGGGTTATCATCATTACACGATTGGCCAGCGAAAGCGGCTGGGAATCACATTCGGCGCACCACGCTACGTCGTCGCCATCGAACCCGAAACCCGCCGCGTTGTGATCGGCGAAAAAGAAGACCTCGACCGCCCTGCCCTGACGGCGCATCGGCTCAACTGGCTCGTCGACGACGTGCCAAAAACATTCCGTTGCCGTGCGCAGATTCGGTACCGCCACACAGCGGCACCGGCGAATGCAACGATCGTCGATGAGGATGAACTGCGAGTCGAATTCGACGACCCGCAGTCGGGGATTACACCGGGGCAGGCCGTCGTCTTGTACGATGAAGAAACCGTCTTAGGGGGTGGGTGGATTTCCACATAAGAATTTGTTGATTTGAGGCTGCAACGCGGCCGAAGAATAACGTATGATAACGGTGTGATATCGTTGTTCGTTTGCGGTCATTCCCCCAGCCAAGGAAGTCTCGCATGAATGCCACGACGCCAAGCCATCCGATGCTTCGACGCGATCTGCTTCAGGCAGGAGCGATCGGCTTCATGGGACTGTCGATGGCCGACGTGTTCGCGCTGCGTGCGGCGCGGGGTGAATCGGCCTCCGCGATCACAAAACCGCCAAGATCGGTGATTTTTCTGTTTCTCACCGGCGGACCTTCTCAGCACGATACCTTCGACATGAAGCCCGAAGCGCCGGCGGAAATTCGCGGCGAGTTCAGCCCCATCGCAACCGCCACGCCGGGAATCGACATCACCGAAGGATTGCCGATGCTGGCCCAGCGCAGCCGACATTGGTCGTTGCTCCGTTCGCTCTCCCATGGAAACAACGGCCACGATCAGGGAACGTACATCATGCTGACGGGGCGATCGGTGATTCCGCCAACGTTTCGCGCGAGCAAACCGCAGCCGGTCGATTGGCCTTCGATTGCCGCCGTCAGCGGTGCGATGACGGCTCCCCGTAGCATTTTGCCGTCGAGTGTGATCCTTCCCGAGAAAATCTACCATTCGAACACCGGCGTTTACCCCGGACAATTCGCCGGCTTGCTCGGTGAAAAGCACGAACCGTGGTTGATCGAAACGACCGACAAGCCGCATGCCTATCATTCGTATTCCGGCGCGTTTCCCGGTTATTTGTTCGACCTTCATAAAGGAGAACATTCGGACCGCGACGACTTCCGGTTCGAAGTCCCCTTCTTGTCGCTTCCTGACGGCATGCTTTCGTCGCGATTCGGCGAACGCCAGAATCTGCTCTCGCAGATCGAGCAACAACGCCGCGATCTCGACAAAGAGGCGAGCACAGCTGGATACGATCGCTATCGCGAACTCGCCGTTTCGTTAATTGCCGATCCCAAAGTCCGCGATGCGTTTGAAGTCCGCAAGGCTCCGCCGAAAGTTCTCGAACGGTACGGCGACAATTCGTTCGGCTGGTCGCTATTGATGGCGAGACGACTTGTCGAAGCCGGAGTCAATATGGTGCAGGTCAACATGGGGAACTTCGGTAGCTGGGATCTGCATGGAAATAACACGGTGAATCTCAAGGAGTTCCTGTTCCCGCCAACCGATCGCGCGGTCAGTGCCTTGCTCGATGATTTGGACGAAAGTGGTTTGCTCGAAAGCACCTTAATCGTCATGGCGGGCGAATTTGGCCGCACGCCGCGTATCACGCATATCGCGCAGAACATTTACAAGTATCCCGGCCGCGATCATTGGGGGCCGTGCCAGTCGGTGTTGTTCGCCGGCGGCGGAATTCCCGGCGGTACAATTATCGGTTCGTCCGATGCGCAAGGAGCCTACCCCGCCTCCGACCTGCAAACGCCCGAATCGTTCGCAGCGACGATCTATCACGCCCTCGGCATTCCTCGCGAAGCCCACTGGCAAGACGTCGCGGGGAGGCCGTATCCGGTCTATCAGGCGGATCCGATCGCGGGGTTGTTACCGGGGTAAAAGGTAGATCCTCTCCCTGCGAGAGGCGTGTAGAAAATCCCTTCTCCCTCTGGGAGAAGGTGGCCGCAGGCCGGATGAGGGTGCCTTTCTCTTCGTTAACAAGCTCTGCAGCGCCAATAAGGTGTCGGCTATTTCTGTTGCCAGATCACCAAATCTTTGACGGGTTTACCTTGGTCCGTGTACTTCGTCGTGCTAAAGTTAAACTTGGCAGCACGGGCCATTTCTTCGTCATTGGTCGACCCGTCTTGAGCGTAGACCGAGTACCACGGATAGATTGTGCCGACGAGATAATTCTCGTCCGCAATTGCATCTTCCGGACGCGAAAAGACGAAGCCAACATAACCTGGCCCCCCCTTCAGAAACGAACGATCATCACCGACGAGAGTCCCGCCGTGAGTAGTTTCAAAGCGGATCGATTCTCCAGCGGGGATCTCATGGGTCTTTTGTTCTTTCGCAAAAGCGGGAAGAGTAACGTCATGACTGAAGTGCTCAGCGGTAAACGCAAATGCGCGCAGCGGGGGAAATGCAATCTTCACCGGTTCGTTCGAATAATTGGTGAAGACAAACTCGGCGAGGCCGTTGTGTTGTAGAATATCCTCCAAATCATCGGGATGCTTCAGCTGGGGACGATAGACGATTTCACAGACCACAGGGGACGACATCTGGATGAGCATGAGTGGAACAGACGTGTTACGAGACGCCCTATAAAAATCGGACCCAAGCCCGAAGCCGACAAAAAGAAAAACGAATCCGAGGACGAGCATCATCAACCACTTTAGTTTTCGGCGCAGCGGTTTGGGTACCGTACCTGTCGATGCATGATCGCTGGGGACGGCAAGCGTAGAATTCGTCATGCGAACTTCTCCCGGTAACGAGAAGAAATGAACGTGCACGAACTTATCCTACCGATCACACGTGCGAGACGCAATCATTTTCACGCCGCGCGGCGGACCCGTTTACACGAGGCATCGGCTTCTGCTCGCAGCGTTTTCGTCTCGGCACGTGTTTCGTCTTCGGCTGACTTATCGGCCTCGGCCGTAGCACCTCGCGGTTGCGACGCCAGACACAAGATGGCCGGCAGCGGGAAGAGCGAGACGAACAAGCTGCAAGCCACACCAACCGTTAACACGAGCCCCAGGCTGAAGAGTCCCTGATGCGCCGCCAGCATCATGCTGCCGAATCCGAGAATCGTCGTCATCGACGTCAGCAGGATTGCGTTCGTCGTGCTCGGCGAGAGCATAAATCGGTTCGGCAACTGCCGGCGGAATTCATGCACGACGTGTACGCCGTTGTCGACGCCGATGCCGAGTATCAAAGGGAGCACGATCAGATTCGCCGCGTTGAGATTGACCTGAAGCAGTCCGAGAACGCCAAACATCATCACGCCACCGGCCACCGGAGGAAGCATAATCAGACACGTATCACGGACACTCCGCCAATCCCAGATCAGAGAAATTGTGGCGACCATGCCGACGTAAGCACCGGCGACCATCCACGTCGGCAAGGTGATGCCCCGCTGATTGAGAATCATCACCGTCGCCGCCAGAACAAGGGCTGGGGGAATCATCGCCCCCCAGCTGTGAACGGGATCCATCGAATCCCAGAGCAGCACCATAAAAATGACGATGAGTGCAAAATATGCCGCGTTTTCGTAGCTTTCGCGAATCTGCTGGCCCGCTTCATAATTCTGAAGCGGCGTCCCCGTCGCTTCGGGATCGACGCTGCGGATGTCGGTTACGAATTGGTGTAACGGTTCGAAGTCCCAGATTTTTCCTTTCGGATAAACCTGCACCAGCCATTTTCCATCCTTCGAAATGAACCGGTTGCGAATTTCCCGCGGATAATCGTCGAGAGAGAGCGGCGTATCGTTGGTTCCCGTTCGCAGCATCTGCAGTTGACGCCAGAGCGAACCGATCATGCGGGCCTCGTATTCGGCCAGAAACTGGACCTGCTCATTAAGAGACATTCGTTCGAAATGATCGAGAAATTCATCAAACGTTGCCGAAATTTCGCTTCCTTCTTCGGTACGAATCTTTCGCAAGGCTTTCCATAATTTCTCGGTCGATATGCCGAACTGTGCGGGATCGGGGGGGGGAAACGTCGGCGGAGCGTTCGGCAAACGGACCAACTCCTGGGCGATCTGCTGAATGTAGGGGCGCGTTGTGCTCAAGGGAGCCGGCGGCAACCGCGTCGCCAGGGTCTCCACATGATCGACCGTCGGCAACGCCTGGTACTTTCGAGCCATTTCACGGGCATCGGCGGCCGAATCGGCGAGCGACACAGCGAACAAAACCTTGAACAACGACTGTTCCGACATGCGTTCGAGCACCTTGACCGAATCGACATCCTTCGCCTGAAGATTCAGCAGGTTGTAGTCGTAATGGACGCGGGACGAAAACTTCCCCTCTTCATATTCAACCATCTGCGAACCGGCTGCTCCCACTACACAGCAGGCGGCAAAGAGTGTCAAACGTGGGTAGGTTGCCGTAATTTTACGGAGAAATACCCAGGGAAGCGGTGCCGGTAGAATCGTTTCTTCGGTGCTGCGGTCGGCCCAGGATAACAGAGCCGGCATCGTGATAAATGTCGCGATCACACACAAAATGATTCCACCGCCGGCGATGATGCCGAGTTCGGCGACGCCGAGAAACGGGGTGAGTGTCGCACAGAAAAAGGCGAGCCCGGTCGTCAGTGCCGACGTGACAATTCCCAGTCCGACATTTCCCGACGTTTCGACAATCGCCGGGCGCAGGGCTTCTCCCTCATGCCGTAATTGTAGATAGCGGGAAAGAAAATGAATGCTGAAATCGATTCCGAGACCAACGAGAATGGCGGTGAACGAAATGGTCAGAATATTCAAGTGCCCGATCGCCAGTGTTGCGAACGCGAACGTCCACGCCAGAGAAATGGCCAGCGTCACCATCAGAATGAAGGGATGCTTCTTACCACGAAAGCCCACGACCAATAGAACCAGCACGCCGACAGCAGAAATCGCCGTGGTGATCATCGAATCGAACTGCGAGCGGCGCATTTCGTCCGATTCGAGAACGGGAATTCCGGTCAGGCCGATCGTGACATGCGGAAACGTTTCAGAGAGTTCGTCCATCCATGTCCGCAGCCGGTCGATGGACTGCTCGGCCCCGTTGAAACTCGCCTGGGCAACGACGGGCGTTGCTTTCATATATCCCATCGTCTGCTGTTCGTTCATCAGATAATCGGTCTTCAACGTGAGATCGAATGTCTCTTTGGGAATCGAACGAACCATTGGCCAGGGAGGTATGAAGTTTTCTCGATCCTTGCGGAAGGCTTCGAGACTGTGCCCGAGCAACTGCACATGATCCCAATGAGTCGACGACTGCAGCGCGGCTGTCGACTGCTTCTGTTCCAACTGCCATGTCAACAGCGGGAGCAACCGTGGGAGACGAACGAGTTCCCATTCCCCCTGAATCACCCGCCGATAGACTGTCAACTGCTTGTGGACATCGTCGAGCTGCTCGGGGGTCAGAAACTGCAACCCCTTGTGCATGACCCGGTCGGTGTTGAGGCGATACCAGACATTCTGGAACAGATCTTTGTTTTTCTCCATGCGCCGTCCGAGTTCATCGATCACGTCGCGAATGTCGGAGGGTTTATCGGCCTCGACGACGATGATCAGATCGGACGTATCGCCGAATTGACGCGAATAGTTCAGCCATCGCTGATGAAACTTTGCGCGAGGATCGATGAGATCGGAACGCCGCGTCTTGAACTCCAGATTCGTGACGGTAAACGCCACGGCCGCACAGACGCTCAAGAAGAGACAAAAGAGGGTGATGCGGGGATAGCGCGAAGCACCGCGCGTCAACGTGCGGAGACCAGACGACAACATCGGTTGGTCGTGGTTCGCACCCATGGAACGTCCTTGCTCCCCGTACGCTACCGGTGATCTGATGGCGTCTCTTCAGAGACGTGCCAATAGACGGCGACCGGCGCAACTCGTCCTTGAGTTGGTTCAGTGAGAATTCATCAAATTGATTAGAACTGATTTCATAACCCGGTTGGCGACGGAACGATCGTCCAATTGGCCCAGAAAAACCCGACATCCAGAGGGTTATGAAACAGCTTGTCGTAATATCGGCCCTTGCGAATGGCGGATTCTAAGTAGATTTCGAAAAACGATCAAGCGAAGTACAACAAGGGGAGATAATCACGCTCTGGAGGAATGCTGCGATTGGGTAAAATGCGGTGATATTTTGAGAAACGTTTCGTCGTCCCTGAGATATCACCGTTTCTCAATTGTCAGATGACGACACGTCTGGGGGAGACGTCTCATCGTCCGTCCCACTAGAATCATCTGGTTCGCGTTCGTGGATCGTGGACTCCCGATGCTCTGATTGTCGGCGATAAACCGCGGCAACAACCCAGAATGCGATAAAATCGTACACGGCATGGGCCGTGATCGGTATCAGCAGGTTTCTCGGCTCCTGCCAGGCGAAAATCCAACTGAAATAGAGTCCCATCTGTCCGGCGAGCAGGGCGTACATCGGGGTGACGAAATGTGCCAGTCCGAATATCACGTTCGCACAGATCAACCCTGTCCACAACCCTCCCTGTTCAAACCAGATTTGCAGAAATCCCCGAAATAAGACTTCCTCGGTCACTCCCGCGAGAATGCCGAGCAGAAAAAGATCGTACCAGTGACAGGCGGCTAATGGCGGACCAAGCGTGTCAATCAGAATCTTCTTTATGGTGCGCAGCGAACCAACCGGAAAGCGAAACGAGATCGCAAACAGCACCAGCATCGGGACCGTCGCCAACACTCCCCAACCGAGGGCTCCTGCGTCGGCATAAAGGTGCTCAATCGGGTTGATGCCCATCAGCCAACCCAGAAACAGAGCGACGAGCAGCAGGCCCCCTTCGAATATCGCCGCCATATTGAGAAAAAAAGAACGCTCCAGAGTCTGCATGATCGGTTCAAGGTATGATGCCACCGGCGAAATGTCCATCGAGTCTGGAAGAATCGTTTTCAAAACCGTGACAGACGAATTCTTAGGAATCTTTCGCTGGAAGTGTGGTCTTTCAGCCCGTGAAAGGGATAAAATAGAGATAGAACTGGTTTCATAACCCGGTTGGCGACGGAACGATCGTCCCAATGGGCCGGAAACACCTGTCGTCCAGTGGGTTATGAAACGGTTTGGAATCAGTAGATTCTCACGGCGGGAATGATGATGTCTAAATTCGGTTCGTCGAGCGGGCGAAGCGGAACATTGGACAAAACGTATTTGCAACATTCTATACGCCAAGATGAAGGAGCCGATGATGATCGATCTGAATCGAATTCTGTTACCGACCGATTTCAGCGAGTATGCGAAAGCGGCCCAGAATTACGCCGTCGACCTCGCCAAAAAATTCGGCGCAGAACTGCACTTATTGCATGTCAGCGTTGATATGCTGGCGATGGTTCCCGAACCGGGAATGAATTTTCTTCCCCCGGGAGATTACCTCCGCGATATGCAAAAAGCGGCTAAGGAAGCGCTATCGCAAATTCTGCCGGGCGATACATGCGACGGGGTGAAAATCGTGCGCGACGTGCGATTAGGTTCGCCGTTTGTCGAGATCGTGCGTTACGCCAAAGACACCGACATTGATCTGATCGTCATTGGGACACATGGCCGAACAGGCTTGGCTCATGCCTTAATGGGTAGCACAGCCGAAAAAGTCGTTCGCAAGGCCCCCTGCCCCGTGCTGACAGTTCGTCCGGATGCACACCAGTTCGTATTGCCGTAAGCCCTCTTGATCCTTCTCCCTCTGGGAGAAGGTGGCCGCAGGCCGGATGAGGGTGCATTTTGATCGGCGTGGCGGAACCAGTATTTGCGATCGCAAATATCGACGTTACACTGCGCGCCATGAGAACTATTGGCCTACTTTTGAGTATCGTCCTTCTCGGCGCGTGCGGGATAAGTCCCAAATCGTCCGAAACGGTTCTTGATTTGCGCACGAGTTACGACTTCGACATTTGTCCGTTGCACAATTCGCGGCTCGAAGAGGGAGTTGAGCCAATCGAGTATTCGCATATTTCATTTGGCTATGAATATTCAGGAATACGCAAGCGACTGTTTCCTCTCGCCAATATCGGCGATATCACACATAAAGAAGCAAGAACCGCATTGGTGTTGTACTGTCCCGAATGCCGCAAAGCCAAAGAGAAATGGCTCATGGAATGGAACGAGAAAGAATGCAAAAAAGAGAGGAATTCAGAATAATAATTTGACGAATGAAAATAAAAAAGTTGCCCTCACCCCAGCCCTCTCCCGGCAGGAGAAGGATCAAAAACCGTCATTCGACATTGTCGCGTGGGGCTGTCATCAGCGAGACCACGATCAACGTCAAGAATCCCAGCGGAATAGTCACAATTCCGGGCTGGCTGAACGGTGTCAGTGCTGATTCCGCCGGTAGACCGTAGACATTCTTGAATGTATCGGCGCTCAAAAGTATCCAACCAAGCGATGACGACATACCGACGACCACGGCAGCGATGACCCCCTGGCGGGTGACCCCTTTCCAGAAGAGCAACATCACGAGCGAAGGCAAGTTCGCCGACGCGGCGACACTGAACGCCCAACCGACGAGATAACTGACGTTCATTTTCTCGAATACGATTCCGAGCACAATGGCGATCGCACCAACGAACACCGACGAAAATTTAGCCAGCCGCACTTTGGCGTGATCGTTCATTTCGATATTCAACACGTGTGTGGCGAGGTCGTGCGTGACGGCTCCCGCCGAGGCGAGAATCAATCCGCTGACGGTCCCAAGCACGGTCGTAAACGCGATCGCCGAGATGATTGCGAACAGCCATTCGTTAATGCTCTTGGCTAACAAAGGAGCCGCCATATTGTCGTTCGTGACATCGAGCGCACCGCTGGTCATTGCTCCCAGTCCCAGATAGAGCGTCAGAATGTAAAAGAAACCGATCGCACCGATGCCGACGATCGTACTCTTGCGGGCACTCGCTTCGTCTTTCACGGTGTAATAGCGAATCAGAATATGCGGCAACGATGCCGTGCCGCAAAACAGGGCGAGCATCAGCGAGAGAAAGTTGAGTTTATCGATGAAATTATCGCTGTGGATCCCCTTGAAGGCCGGGTGTGTCCCCGGACGAAGCACATCTTTTCCCTGCGTGATTTTCTGGAAATAGACGGTCGTATCCCCCTCCTGATCGTCTTTGAGCGATTCCTTCCCCCAGAGAATCACTTCGCTGTTTTGTAGCGTGCTGAAGAACGAAACCGGGCCGACGGGCTTGTTCGGTTCAACATCGTCAGGAAGCGACTTCAAATGTCCGATCGGATACAGATCGGCTTCCCCTTCTTTGGTCCCCTGCACGATACCGTTGACAAGCGTCGGACCGTTCGTCGAAGTCGTTTTCGTCTGTGACTCAAACAGTTCGACGTTTCCGTCGGCAGCCGGCATGATCTTCCAGGTGGTGACTTCGCCGGTCGCGGGATCACGGCTGCGAATGTACGGTACATCACCCCAGCCGACAGGTTTCGGTAAGATTTCGGTTCCGCGAAACGCATCGTGTTCGACCATAGAAACCTGGAGATTTTCTGCCGAAAAGGGTCCGATGCGCTGAAAGACGTGTTTCGCCGATTCTTCGGTCTTGAAGCCCCGCAGCAGAATCATCACCGTCAGTATCGCACTGAAAAAGACCAGCAGCGAGCCTTTCAGAAACTGCACGTACGTGGTCGACACCATCCCCGCCGAAACCACGATGTAAATGACCGTTGCACCCACCAGCACGACGCCGACCCAGTGTGGAAACCCGAGCAGCGGCTGAATCAATACACCGGCGCCAACCATCTGAGGAATCAGATAAAACAGACTCACGGCGAGAGTGCTGATGCCGACCGCCAGTTTGATCCCGCGTGACTGAAAACGGGCATCGAGCGCATCGGCAAAGGTATATTTTCCCAACCGCTTCATCGGTTCGGCGACGACAAACAGCGCGACAATCCAGCCCGCGAGATAGCCGATCGAATACAGAAACCCGTCGTAACCGTAAAAGGCAATCATGCCGCAAATGCCGAGAAACGACGCGGCCGAAAGATAATCCCCGGCGAAAGCAATGCCGTTGACGAACCACGGAATCTGCCCGTGCGCGGCAAAATACCCTTGTGACGATTTCGTCGAGCGTCCCAAATAAAAACTGAGCCCCATCGTCACCATCACGAACACGACGAACGTGCCGACGGCGACCATTGATGGTTCATAATTCATGAATGCGTCTCACCAGAAGAGGGCGTTTCGTTCGTGCGGCAAAGATAACCGTAGATCAGCGACATCACAAACGCAGCGAGAATCAGCACCATACCGTAGAGAATGGCAAGATTGATGCCGCCGATGGGAGTGATCTCCATCAACTTTGGATAAAACGCATTCAGGAAGACAAACCCAGAGTAGAATCCGGTGTAGATCACGAACATGATCAATCCGATGCGGGCATTTCGTGTTTGCATGGTGACGACCTGCGCGAGAATAATGTACGAAAATTGACGAAGCCCGAAGATAACCGGATCGGAGACAGGTCGCAAGCGGGTAACGTGCAAATGACGAATGTCGAAATCCGAATGTCGAATCAAATCCGGGTGACTAAATGTCGAATGGCACCACTGGGGATACTTCGATTGGGGATATGTTGATCAAATGCCGTCGTTTCGTCATTGAGTCATTCGGACTTCGTCATTGATTCGACATTCGGATTTCGACATTTGATATTACCATCCTTTATCGCAGCTCTGTTAAAATCTTCACCGCGCGCAGCGACCACTCGTTGACTTTGAGTCCGTGTTCCAGAGTGTGGGTGTCCGGTGTCCAGGTCGGCTTGCGGACATACGTGCTCGATTCGGGAATAATCCCCCGGCTGGCCAGCAATTTCTTTTCGAGCGTGTGCAGCAGTTCCATGTTCTGCAACGCGTAGACGGTTTGAGGAAGCACGTACTGAAAGAGATTCATCGCCTGTTCGAACTCCCCGGCCTGGCCCAGCGTCCAGACTTTCTGCAACACGTCAGCGTAGCCGAGCACCGGCATCAAGCCACAGATGCCGCTGGGAATCAGATCGAGCAGGTACATGCCGCCCCAGCCTTCCAGCACGCCGATGCGGTCGTCTGTTGCCTGTCGTATCGCCACAACTTTCGCAGACATCAGCGGTTCTTCGAGTTTCAGATAGCGAAAATTCGGGCAGGCATCGGCCAGTTGTCGGGCGAAGTCGCCGCCGACCGTTGGTCCACCGGGATTGAAATCCTGAATCAGCACGGGAAGCGACGTTGCGTCACACATGCGCTTCGCATAATCGAGCTGGTCGGCCTGAGTCAGCGCGAATGTGCG
The DNA here is from genome assembly GCA_027618475.1 of Planctomycetota bacterium. GTDB lineage: Bacteria > Planctomycetota > Planctomycetia > Planctomycetales > Planctomycetaceae > JAQCEJ01. The sequence goes on from JAQCEJ010000063.1 coordinate 23,516, forward strand.
CGGCATCGCGAATGAAATGACATCGGCCCCCATCTCGGTGTGCATTTTTGCCAACGCGGCTGCATGTTTCGATGAGGGATGATTCGACTGCGCGACAATGGCGATCCGACCCGAGGCGGCTTTGATCGCCGTCTCGATCACCTGCTTTCGCTCGCTTTCGAGCATTTTGTAAAACTCGCTGCCGAACGCCGGCAGACAACACGCCGATAACCCGCACGTCGCAGCAAAGTCGATACTCGAGGCAAGGGCGTCGAAGTCAATCGATTCATCTTCCCGAAACGGCGTGGGAACAATCGGGACGACGCCTGTCAGTTTTTTTTCAACGGTCATTCGGATTTACTTTCTTCACTCGACTCTGGATTTTTCTCAAAAACAATTATGTGTTGCCGCGGCAGAATGTCGATCGTTTCGCGATATTGAAGTCCGAATTCCGGCTGCTCGGCTTCGAGTTTGACCTGTTCGACCGACATCTTGTGAACGAGTTTGATTGGGACGGTCGGATCTTCCATCCGATATTCAACGAAGGCGATCGCTCCCCCCGGCTTGAGGGCTTTCGATAATTCCAACATCATTTCGTACGGAAATTCGAATTCGTGATAAACATCGACCATGATGGCCAGGTCGATCGATTCTGGCTCGAGCTTCGGCGAGGTGTTCGTCCCTTTAACCAGCTTCACGTTCTTGATGTCGAACTTCCTGAGTTTCTTTTTCAACAGATCGAGCATCTTCTGCTGCACATCGACGGCGATGATTTGCCCTTCCGGTCCGACGAGTTCCGCCATCAGCAGCGTGATCACACCGCTGCCGGCTCCGATATCGGCGACGACCTGACCCGGTTGCAGGTCGAGGGCTTTCATCAGCAGCGTCAGGCGTTCCTCTTCTTCGCGTTCTGATCGTTCGAGCCAGGCGGCCCCCTGATAACCCATCACGTGAGCGATTTCACGCCCCATATAAAACTTGCCGATGCCGTTCGGATCGTGAATTTTCCGTTTCGTGTATCGCGGCGTAGTCTCGTCGTTTTCCGAGTTTTCTTCGGTATCAGCATCCTCAATCAAGGCGAGGTCTTCGACGTCCGGCTTATCGGCAGCGACGGTGTCGTCGGGCTCATCAAACGAGGTATTCGCGATAGCGTCGATGGATTCGTCGGTCGAAGGCTCGATCGTCAGAAACGGATCATTCGTCTTCGGCATGTCGCCCAGATGGGGTCGGATATCTTCGGTCGAGTTCTCGATTGCCGCGTCTGACGGGGGAACTGCGGCGGTATTCGACGCCGGGGTGGGGGTGTCGATGGCTGTCGGCTCGGTGCCGCATCCGGCCCCTACTGCGAGCAACGTCAGCAACTGAAAAAGTGGCCGTTGGACATTCATCGCGGGCTCCTCTTTATCATCGGTCGACCTGTAGAAAATTAGGGGGGTGATCGGTCCCCCTGTTATTTGACGAACCCGTCAAGACTGTTCAAGCCGCGATTCGATACACACCATTCGTTGTCTGCAAAGCTGGTTTCATACCCGGTTGGCGACAGATTATGCGTTCAAATTGTCCTAATAAAACCCGTCGTCCAGAGGGTTATGAAACTACATGCCGTCAGGTGATTTTGTTTCCGCCGGCATCACGGCCGTGTTGCTGCATGATGGTGATCCACTCTCCCTCCGGTAATTCGGTGGCTTCATCGATGAGCATAACGGGAATGCCGTCGCGGATTTCGTATTTCATTCGCGTTGCCGGGTCGGTCGAAACAAAGGCCTCGCCGTGCTGAACAAGGGTTGCTCTCGATTTCGGGCAGACGAGAATGTTTTCCATGAGAGGCGTATTGAATTGCGGAGTGGTCATTGATCGCTCACGATAGTTGATGTTGAAGAGATGGTGTTGAAGTTGTGACCCATCAATGTGCTCCTCACCAATGGTAACGGAAGTGCCGGGGTTTATCCCCTGCGTCTGTTGTCCACCGTGTGGCTAAGGACGGCGGGGATAAACCCCGCCGCTCGTTATCCGCGCATGTTGAACAGTCTAAAATCCTCGCGCTTGACGAATGTCGTTGAAATCTCGCAAACGATAACCAATGTCGACGTAATCGAGAACCCGGCACAACGCACGCACAGCGACTCCCATTCCATCGGGCCCGCTGAACCCGCCGAATTGGCCGCCTCCCTTGAGATGCGGTTCGGCTTCGAGGAAAACGCCAGGCGCACCGAGCTTTTTCATCTGCTTTTCGATACGGGGAATGTGCCCGCGCAGCTCGCGCAGGAAGAGTTCGTGTCCCGCGTCGCCGACGTCGGCGGGGACGAAGTTCTTCAGACGTTCTTCGTCGACGACGCCGGTCCATTCGAGCGTCTTATCGATCGTATAATCTTTAATGTGTACCCAGCCGACGTACTTCACACACGCCTTGAATTCGTCGAGCACCTGCAGACGGTTCTTGTTTTGAGCGGCCACGTTGCCGCCGTCGTACACGAGCACCAGATTCGGGTGATTGACTTTCTTCGCCAGTTCGGCGAGCAGCGGTCCGGTTTCGCCGACAAGATTCGGTTCGATTTCGAGCCCATACACGATTCCTGCAGCGGCACATTTTTCGGTGATTTTGCCGATCTGCTCAACCGCCTGGCCGATGTAGGACTGCGGCTTTTCCCCCTTCGGATGATAAAACGAAAACCCACGGACGAGTTTTGTTCCGAGCGCGATCGCCTGAGAAATCGTCTGGGCGACGTCGTTGTCGAGATATTTCTTGAAGGGGACGAATTTATTGTGCGAACCGTCGTCGGAATCTTTCAGTTTGACTTTACCGATCCGTGAACCGATGCTGGTAACCGACATCCCGTATTCGGCGTGGCGTTTGACGAGGGCTTTTGTGTCGGTCTTGTTCAGGTCAACAACATGCTGCACTTTGCCGTCACCATACACGTCGAGAAATCGCGGACTGTAATATCGCAGTCCCAAAGCAGACATCGCTGCCAGTTGCTCGACGACCGATTTCGAGTTCGCGGCTTCGTCGGCAAACGCACTCAAGAGGATTTCAGGACGATCGGCCATGGGAACCTTTCAGGCTGGTGAATCAGTGTGTGTAAATTCAGATGGGCTGCGGACAAATTATGACACCGCAGTTCTGACGTGCATTCTTGACCGATGAGGATGAAGTTTCAAGTTCGTAGCGTGCTGAAAAGAGGTCAGACAGGAATGTCCGTCCCCTCATCTGGGATAAATTCCGGTAGATTCGGGCAGCGCGGACATTCCGGTCGGTGCCACTGGATTTTCCGAGCTTCATCGAGTTAAATAGGCCTATGAACGCACAGACCCCCACACACAGACTCCGTGCCGGCATGGTCGGCATTGGCATGATTTTTGACGAGACGTACCGCCCTTTTTTCGAGCGTACTCATGCCGAAGGAATGTACGACCGTCGGTTCGGTGACGTCGCCGTCGAATTGTCGGCGGTTGCCTCGCGGACCGGAAAACGGACCGACGCTTATCTCAAATCGGCCGGAAATCGTATTGGCCCCTGTCAGAATTTTCACGGCAACCATTCCGTCGCCGAGATGCTCAAAGGGGGGATCGATTTCGGCTGCGTGGCGACTCCGGACGACCGCCATTTCGAAGCGAGTCAGGCGATTCTCTCCGCCGGTGCACACCTTTTGGTCGAAAAACCGTCGGTGCTCACGCTGTCGGAACTCGATCAACTGATCGAACTCGCGAACGAGAAAAACGTGCTGGCGAAGGTCGTGTATCACAAATTGCTCGACCCCGATCACAAGAAGATGCGCACGCTGGTCGTCGATGACGTCCTCCAGCATGTCAATAATGGGTATTGCAGCTTACTCGAACCGAAATCGATCTCGGGAAGCCAGTTCGCCGAATGGATCAAAGGCCGTAATCCCGGTACGTATGTCGCCGTTCATTATATCAAACTGATCGATTTCTCATTTGGCGGGAAGTTGAAGACGATCACGGCGACGGGTCAACGGGGGATCGTCGGCCCGGCCTCCGGTAATACGTGGGACAGCACACAAATGAGGATGATCTACGAATACCCGACCGGACGCGAAGCCGCGTTCGACATTCATACCTCGTGGGTTACCCCCGACAACTTCCCCGGCTACGTCGAGCAAGAAGTGCAGTTTCGCTTCGATAACGGCTTATGGAACGGGCATTCTCGTAAACGGGGTGTTGAATGTACCGTTGAAGGTAAGACACCGTTCACGCTGAAAAACTCGATGAACAACCACTACAACGGCACGTTCTGCGAACCGTGGGGCGAACGCTCGCAACGCGGCTACGGTATCGAAGTTCTCGAACGCTTTGCCCGCGAAGTCGCTTATGTCGAATACGCCGGGTCGAAAGAAGACCGATCGAAACGGCTCGCCGAGATGCGAAAGCTCAATTACAACGATCTCGCCGCAGATCGGCAAACGGTCGCCGCCGTGCAGGCATTAGAGGCGATTCTCGCCCACGCCGCCGACGGTGAACCCGATTGCGTCGTGCGTGTCAACGACGAACAAGGGGGACTGGTCCTTTACCGTCCCGGTTCCCAGGAACCCGAAGTGTTATACAGCGGAAGTGTGTGAAGAAAAGAATGAATGTGAATTTCTCTAAACCCCAAAGGGGTGACAGTTGATTCACTGGACGACGGAGAGTCGTCTGTCGCCCCTCCGAGGCTGAATCTCACGACGAATGATGGGCCAAAGAATACCCTTATTCGGCGACACCGCTACGAATTCTGACTCAGTCCTTAACAATAATCAAAAACAAACAATAAAGATCGACAAGTTCAAACTGTAGAAAAAGAAAGTCCCGTCCGATGCCTCAATCGATTGAATTCTCAGGGGAAGACCAATCCAACGAAATTCGTGCCGCGATTGCTGACGGCGAACCGACGGCTTTGCGAACGTTTACCCCCAGCCTGGCGGTTCTCGCCAAATCGGCCGGGATCTTTCACTGGACTCCTGAAGGACGTCGTTTATACGACTACAGCTCCGGCGTGCTGGTTTCGAACCTCGGACACAATCCCAAACGCTGGATGCAGAAATTCGTCGACTACATGGGCTGGAATCTCGGCGACATCGCCGGCCCTCCCGCTAAGGAAGGTGAATACGTCGAAGCCGTCTCGATGACCGCGTACAACGCCATCACCCCCATAGAAGCAGAAGCGGTCAAACGCCTGATCAAAAACGTGCAGGCGTCAAAAGGTGGTAACCGGCTCGACATGGTGATGTGGGCCGCATCGGGCTCCGAGGCGGTGCAGAAGGCACTCTGGGCCTGCCTGCATCGCGACGAATCCCGTGACCTCATCCTCGCCACGCGGCATGGATTTCACGGCAAAAAAGGACTCGCCGGTGCCGTCACCGGGTCGGAAACCGATCACGACCGCGACCCGCGCGTAAAATTCATCAGCTTCCCGATGACCGAGATCGACGATCTCTCGAAATCCAACGATGCGCTCGACCTGACAAAATATCGTAATGAACTCGAAGACTTGTGGAAGCAGCACGGCAACAAGATCAACTGCCTGATCACCGAACCGTACCTCGGTGGTGGCGGAAGCTATCATCCCCCCGCAGCGTATATGCAAATGTTGCAGCAGTTCTGCCGCGATCACGATATTCTTTTCATCCTCGATGAAGTGCAAGCCAACTTCGGCCGCACCGGCAAGATGTATGCCTTCGAAGCGTACGGCATCGAACCCGACTTCGTCACGCTCGGAAAAGGCCTCGGCAACGGCGTCCCCGTCGCCGCCGTCGTCGGCCGCAGCGACATCATGTCGTGTCTGAAATACGGCGAAGCGTCGGATACCTGGAGTGCGAATCCCCTCTCATGCGCGGCGGTGCTTGCCACGCTCGACGAGTTTGAATCGACCGACGTGATCAAGCAGACGCAAGAGATGTCGAAAGTCTTCGCCGAGGGATTAATGAAATTAAAGGCTCTGCCGTTGATCACGAAAGTGCGGGGTGAAGGGATGGTCTTCGGCATCGAATGCGCCGCCGTCGGCGATCTCACGCCGAATCAGGTCGCCAACAAGATTGTCGAGGCGTGTTATCTGGGAGTCCCCGGAAGCGACGGCATTCACCTGTTGGGCCCCTTAGCCGGCAAAGTGATCCGCATCAGCCCCCCGATGACGATCACCCCTGCCCAGGCGAAGACATCACTGGAACTGCTGTACTCGCTGATCGAAACGCTGGCAGAAAGGTTGTGCGGGGCTAAGGTGTAACCACTGCGGTTAGCCGCGACGCAACGCGGAGCGCTAGCCCCAATCAAAGAACGCCCCCATGATCGCCGGCTACCACGTCATTTTCAGCGCCTATGGCTTCTGGCTGCCAAACGATCCTCGCGGTTCATGGTCCGATTTTATCGGCTCATGGAATCTTATTCGTTACGGCGCGGCGACAAAGACGACTGTGCGAAAATCGCTTGCAGACCGCCCACACAATCAGACGAAGCGACTCGCGGCCAAGGAGTCATTAAATCGTCCCCCCGTCATATTTAATGGTATTCAGGCTCGTACAATCGCCCTCAGCATTGGCGAGTATTTTGTTAAACTCCAGACACCCGTTTGGGCGTGTGCCGTATTGCCGGATCACGCTCACCTTGTCGTCGGGCGACCGCCACTTGATGTCGAAACCTTAGAACTGGTTTCATAACCCGGTTGGCGACAGAATCATCGTACAAATTGCCCTGAAAAACCTAACGTCCAGAGGGTTATGAAACTGCTTGTAGTCATTCAGTTGAAAGGGAATGCAACGAAGAAACTGCTGCATGCCGGAATTCATCCGTTTCAAGACGAGGTCAACAAGAACGGCAGACGCCCCAAATGTTTCTCGCGTGGTGAGTGGAAGGTTTTCCTCGATCCGCCGGATATTCCCCGTTCCATTGAATACGTCGAGAGGAATCCGGAAAAGGAAGGAAAACAGCGGCAACGTTGGTCGTTTGTCGTGCCGTATGGTGGTTAGATGGGGCTAGCGCTCCGCGTGGCGTCGCGGCTAACCGAAGAAAAGTGACTTTGCCATTGACCTTGAACAGGCTTTTACACAGAATCCGCCATTCTATTGGGATGGACCCGCCCTGAATCCGTAATCTGAAATGCACCGGACGCTCGAAATGACTGAACCTGATCGCCTGGAATTGGCCAGGATCGAGAAACTCGAAAAAATTATCGCCCTCGGCGTCGATCCCTGGGGTGAGCGGTTTGATAACCATATTTCCATCGAAAAGGCGCGTGAACTCTCCCCCCCCGAATATGGAACCGATGGCGAGGAAGTCCGCGTCGCCGGGCGTATCATGCTCCGCAACGATCGCGGCAAGCTGAAGTTCATGCACATTCAGGACATGACCGGCCGCGTGCAGATCATGATCTCGAAGGCCGACGTCACCGAAGAACAATGGAGTCTGATCGAAAACTGGGATCTCGGCGACCTCGTCGGCATCGACGGACCGGTTCGCCGCACGCGGACGGGTGAGATTACCGTGTTCGTCAAACAGGCGACGATGCTCTGCAAATCGCTGGCACAGCCACCGGAGAAATACCACGGGGCCAAAGAAGTCGAAATGCTGCTGCGGCAGCGGTATCTCGATCTCATCTATAATCCGCACGTGTTGCAGCGGATGATCAAGCGAACGAAGATTATTGATTCGATCCGGCAAACGCTGCGAGATCAGAACTTCGTCGAAGTCGAAACCCCCGTGTTGCACGCCATCGCCGGCGGTGCCGCCGCTCGACCGTTCATTACGAATCATAACGCGCTCGGCATTCCGCTGTTTTTACGCATTGCCCTCGAACTGCATCTCAAGCGGTTGATGGTCGGCGGCGTCGAGCGAGTGTACGAAATGAGCCGCGTCTTCCGGAATGAAGGGGTCGACGCGACACATAACCCCGAATTCACGATGATCGAACTCTATCAGGCCTACGGCAACTACGAGACGATGATGGACCTCACCGAGGCGATCATCTCGCAGGCGAGTCTGGTGGCGAACGGAACAACCGTCGTACCGTGGGGTGAAGAACAGATCGATTTCACTCCCCCCTTCCCTCGCCGTAAGTACGCCGATTTGTTTCGCGAAAATGCCAGTTGCGACCCGAGCGATGTCGAAGCGGTCAAAGCGATTGCCAAACAACACAACTTGCCGACCGAAAATGTGCATCCCGACGTTCTGGCAAACGAAGTCTTCGAACTGATGGTCGAAGATAAACTCGTCGGTCCGATTTTCGTCATCGATTACCCGGCGTCGATCTGTCCGCTGACGAAACGTAAAACGGGACAGCCGCACATTGCCGAGCGGTTCGAACTGTTCGTCAAAGGAATGGAACTGGCGAATGCGTATACCGAATTGAACGATCCGCGATTACAGGAAGAACTCTTCCGTACACAGTTAGAGGGACTCCCCGAAG